>NZ_JAIEPN010000034.1 GCF_019748365.1 Novosphingobium sp. | reverse complement strand
GCGATGGGGCTGCTCTTCCTCGCGCTGCTGCCCTCGACGGTGCAAAGCTCGATCGCGATGACCGCGATGGCGGGCGGCAATGTCGCGGCGGCGGTGTGCAGCGCTTCGCTTTCCAATCTGATCGGCGTGGTGCTCACTCCGGTGCTGGTGGCGGTGTTCATTCAGAGCGGCGGCGGGGCTGGCGGCGGGATGGACGGGCTTGCTTCGGTCCAGAAGATCGCCTCGCAGTTGCTGCTGCCCTTCGTTGTGGGCCACCTGCTGCGTCCGGTGATCGGCAAGTGGGTGGATAGCCACAAGAAACTGCTGCAGCCGGTGGACCGCTCTTCGGTGCTGCTGGTGGTCTATTCGGCGTTCAGCGCGGCAGTGGTGAACGGGGTGTGGCAGCGCGTTGGGCCGTTCGACCTCGCCGTGCTGCTGGCAGCTTCGGCGGCGATGCTGGCGGTGGTGATCGCGATCAACGGCGTGGCAGCGCGGGCTGCGGGGCTGGGGCGCGAGGATGCGATAGTCCTCCTCTTCTGCGGCTCGAAGAAGAGCCTCGTTTCGGGCGTGCCGATGGCGGGCGCGCTGTTTGCCCCCGCGCAGGTGGGCATCGTGATCCTGCCGCTGATGGTCTTCCACCAGTTGCAGCTCTTCGTCTGCGCATGGCTGGCGGGTCGCTATCGCCGCGAGGGCGAGGCGCTGGCCGCGGCAAAGCTGCCGCCGCAGAACGAGGCCGCGATGCTGGAGCGTGCAGCCGAGATCGGCTTACCGGTGCCTGAAGAATGCCGGCCGGGGGTGAGCAGCAATCTCGCATTGCTGACACAGCATGCCCGCATCGCGCTGGGCGAGGGCGGCGCATGAAGACGGCGACGGCCATCGCGGCGGCGGTGCGCGCAGGAACGCAGTCAGCCGCGAGCGTGGTCGCCGAGGCGCTGGAGCGTTTGCGCGTGGACGGTCACGTTGCGGTGACGCGGGTGCTGGCCGAGCGCGCCATGGCCGAAGCGGCGGCGGTCGATGCGCGGATCGCGCGCGGCGAAGATCCGGGGCCGCTGGCGGGCGTGCCTTTTGCGGTGAAGGACTTGTTTGACGTGGCGGGCTTGCCGACCACGGCGGGCTCTGCGGCGCGAGAGCGGGAAGCTCCTGCGGCCGAAGATGCAGAGGCGATCCGGCGGCTGAGCACAGCGGGCGCGGTGCTCTGCGCCACGCTCAACATGGATGCGTTTGCCTATGGCTTTGCCACGGTGAACGCGGACTATGGCACCACGCGCAATCCGCATGATGCGGCGCGGCTGGCAGGCGGCTCTTCCGGCGGATCGGCGGCGGCGGTCGCGGCGGGGCTCGTGCCGCTGACGCTGGGATCGGATACCAATGGTTCGGTGCGCGTGCCCGCCAGCTTGTGCGGGCTCTATGGCCTCCGGCCCGCGCGGGGCGATCTGCCGCTGGCGGGGACCTTTCCCTTTGCCGAGAGCTTTGACGAGATCGGGCCGTTTGCGGCCAGCCTTGATGATCTGGCGCTGGTCTGGGCCGCGCTGCGTGGCGGTGCGGTTTTGCCCTCCAGCACGCTGCCGAGGGTCGCGCGGCTGGGCGGACGGTTTCGCGAGAATGCCGATCCGGCGCAGCTCGCCGCCATCGATGCGGTGGCGCCCGATGCGCCGCTGATCGACTTGCCCGACGTCGCGCGGGCGCGCAGCGCGGCCTTTGTGATCACGGCCTATGAGGGGGGGCGGCTGCACCGCAAGGCGCTCGCGGCAGACCCGATGACGTATGATCCGGCGGTGCGCGACCGGCTGATGGCAGGCGCCTTGCTGCCCGATGCGCTTTACGAACAGGCGCTGACATTCCGCGCGGCCTACATCGCGCGGATCGAGGCGCTGGTTGCCGATTTCGACGTGCTCCTCGCGCCGTCTACGCCGTGCGCCGCGCCGCTGATCGAGGATCCCATGATCCTGATCGATGGCGAGCCGAGCCCGGCGCGCGCGAACCTTGGCATCCACACGCAGCCGATCACCTTCACCGCGCTGCCGGTGCTGGCGGTGCCGCTGAAGCGGCCGGGGCAATTGCCGCTTGGGCTGCAACTGATCGGCAAGCGCGGCGGCGAGGGCGCGCTGCTGCGGCTGGCGGCAGAGCTTGAAGACAGGGGTTTCACCGGCGTGACCATGCCGGAAAGCGCATTTGCGGGGGAAATGACATGAGCGATGCAGTGGCCGCCGAGCAGGGAATGCTCGAGCGCCGGTTCCAGCTGAGCGCGCGCGGCACCGATGTGCGCACCGAAGTGCTGGCAGGCTTCACCACGTTTCTCACGATGGCCTATATCGTGCTCGTCAATCCGGCGATCCTCGGGCAGGCCGGGCTGCCGGTAGCCTCGGTCGCGGCGGCAACCTGCTTTGCCGCGGCCTTTGCCTCAATCCTGATGGGCCTGGTAGCCAACACGCCGCTGGCCTTGGCGCCGGGCATGGGGCTCAATGCCTATTTCAGCTTTACCGTGGTGCAGCAGATGGGCGTGCCCTGGCCGATCGCGCTCGGCTGCGTGTTCATTTCGGGCGTCGCGTTCCTGATCCTGACGCTGACGGGGGTGCGGCAGCTGATCGTCTCGGTCATCCCGCAGCATCTGTTTGCTGCGGTGGCGGGCGGCATCGGTCTGTTCATCGGCTTCATCGGCCTCAAGGACGCCGGTATCGTCGTGGCCAACCCAGCGACCTTCGTGGCGCTGGGCAGCGTGACCCAGCCGGGGCCGGCGCTGGCGCTGTTCGGCCTTGTCATCATCGGCTCGCTTTCGGTGTGGAACGTGCGCGCGGCGATGCTGATCGGCATCGTGCTGACTACGCTGGCTGGCTGGGTCATGGGTCAGGTCCATGCGCCGACCGAACCCTATAGCCTTGCGGCGCTGACGGCGACGGCGTTCAAGCTCGACATTCCGGGCGTGTTTGGGCTTTCGGGCAAGGCGGGGCTCGGGCTCGTCGAAATCCTGTTCGTGTTCCTGTTCGTCGACCTGTTCGACAATATCGGCACGCTGGTCGCGGTGACCAAGCGCGCGGGGCTGATGGATGCGGCGGGCAAGATCCCGGGCCTCAACCGCATCCTGATGACCGACGCCGTGGCGACGATGGTGGGCGCGGTGGCGGGCACTTCGACCGTCACCAGCTACGTCGAAAGCGCGGCGGGCGTGCAGGCTGGCGGGCGCACGGGCCTGACAGCGGTGATATGCGGGCTGCTGTTCTTCGCGACGATGTTCGTCGCGCCCTATGCGAGCCTCGTGCCGCTCGCGGCGACCGCGCCCGCACTCGTAGTGATGGGCGGGCTGATGCTGCTGCCGCTGACCGAGGTCGACTGGGAGGACCCGATGGCGGCAATCCCGGCCTTCCTGACGGTGGCGATGATCCCGCTGACGTTCTCGATCGCCAATGGCCTTGCCTTCGGCATCACCGCGCATGCCTTCCTCAAGCTCATCAAGGGCGAGGCAGGCATCAAGGACTGGTTTCTCTACACGCTCGCCGCGCTGTTCGTGGCGCGCTTTGCCTGGATGGCTGCCGCATGATCCGTCTGATTTTCCTCGCATTCGCCGCGCTGATGGCCTCGCCCGCTCTCGCGCAGAAGCTCGATGACACGCCGCGCACGGTGGTGATGACGGCGTTCTATCCCGAGTGGCACTCGCTCGTGCCGACGATCAAGGACGCCAAGGAGCACAAGATCAACGGCAGCATCTTCCTGACGGGAACGCTGGAAGGCAAGCCGGTGGTGCTGATGCAGAGCGGGGTCAGCGTGGTGAACGCCGCGATGAGCACGCAGATCGTGCTCGACCGCTTTACCGTGAAGCGGATCGTGTTCTCGGGGATCGCGGGCGGGGTCGATCCGGCGCTGTCCATCGGCGATGTCGTGGTGGCGGAGAACTGGGGGCAGTACCTCGAAGGATCCTTCGCCCGGCGCACCAAGAAGGGGTGGCTGCCGCCGGACGAGGGCCATCCGGAATCGCCCGCGAACTGGAACTTCATCTTCCCGCGCGGGACGCTGATCACCAGCAAGGATGCAGCCATGAAGCGGGTCTATCGCATCCCGGTCGATGGCGAGTTGCTGGCGCTGGCGAAGAAGGTCGTGCCCACGATCACACTGGAGCGCTGTGTGCCGCCATCGGACAAGATGCGCGCAGATTCGGCGCTGTGCCTGCCGCAGATGCCCAAGATCGTGGTCGGCGGGACGGGGGTGACGGCGGGCATCTATGCCGACAACGCCGCATTCCGCATCTACCTGCAGAAGGCATGGAAGGCGCGCGTGCTCGATATGGAAAGCGCCGCGGTGATGCAGGTGGCAATGAGCAACAGCGTTCCGGCCATCGTGTTCCGCAGCCTTTCCGACCTTGCCGGCGGCGACCCGCACAAGAACATGGAATATGTCTTCGAGCACCTCGCCTCGGCCAATTCGGCGCATGTAGTGCGGGCCTTCGTCGCGGCATTGCCGGATTGATGGGGCCTGACTGATGGCGCTCAGCACAGTCTCTGGCCGCAAGGGCATCGTCACCGCGCCGCATCATCTGGCGGCGCAGGCGGGCCTGTCGGTGCTGCAGGATGGCGGCAACGCGGTGGAGGCGACCGTGGCGGTCGCGGCGTGCCTGGCTGTGGTCTATCCCCATATGACCGGGATCGGCGGCGATGGTTTCTGGGTGATCCATGAGCCGGACGGCGCGGTGCATGGCATCCACGGCTGCGGCGGGGCGGCGGGGGCTGTTTCGCTCGATATGTATGCCGGTCTGGAAGCGGTGCCGTTTCGCGGGCCGCTTGCGGCGAATACGGTGGCGGGGACGATTTCCGGCTGGGCGGCGGCGCTGGCGAGCGCGGGCGGATCGCTGCCGCTGGAGCGGCTGCTACGCGATGCCATGGCCCATGCCGAGGCGGGCGTGGCGGTGACGGCGGGGCAGGCGGCGATTGCAGCAGCCAAGGGGCCGGAATTGCGCGTGCAGCCGGGCGCCTATGGCGCGACGTTCGAGCCGGAGGGTCGGCCCTTGGCGGAGGGCGATGTGCTGCGCCAGCCGGTGCTGGCGGCAACCTTGCGGCGCCTGTGTGGGGAGGGGCTCGAGAGCTTCTACACCGGGGCATTGGCGGCGGACATTGCGGCGGATCTCGCGCTGCTGGGCAGCCCGGTCTCGGCAGCGGATCTGGCTGCGCATGTCGCGACGCGGCCTGAGCCGTTGACGACGCGGATTGCCGGCGCGCAGGTCTGGAATAGCGCGCCGCCGACGCAGGGGTTTGCCTCGCTGCTGATCCTCGCGTTGTTCGACCGGCTCGAAGCGGCTGCGGCGGACGGGTTCGACCATGTCCACGGCCTCGTAGAAGCGACCAAGCAGGCGTTTCTGCTGCGCGACCGGCACGTTGGCGATCCGGCTTTCACCGATTTCGATTTTCAGGCGCTGCTGGATGATGCGACTGCGCTCGATGCGCTGGCGGCGAAGATCGATCCCGCGCAGGCATTGCCCTGGCCGCAGCCGCCGCAGTGGGGCGACACCTGCTGGTTTGGCGCGGCGGATGGCGAAGGGCGCGTGGTTAGCGCGATCCAGTCGACCTACTTCGAGTTCGGCTCAGGGCTGGTGCTGCCGAAGACCGGGATCACCTGGCAGAACCGGGGCAGCAGCTTCCGGCTGGCGGAAAGCGGCTGGAATGCGCTGAAGCCCTATCGCAAGCCGTTCCACACGCTCAACCCGGCTTTGGCGCGCTTCGATGACGGGCGCGTGATGGCCTATGGCACGATGGGCGGCGAGGGGCAGCCGCAGACGCAGGCGGCGCTGTTCACCCGCTATGCGCGGTTCGGCGCGGACCTGCAGGGCGCGATCAGCGCGCCACGCTGGCTTCTGGGGCGGACCTGGGGGGACCAGTCCACCACTCTGAAGCTGGAGGACGGCTTTGCGCCGGAGCTTTACCCGGCCCTTGCGGCGGCCGGGCATGCGGTGGAGCGCGTCGGGCCACTGACGGCGACGATGGGCCACGCCGGGGCGATCGTGCGCCATGCCGATGGGCGGCTTGATGGCGCAACCGATCCGCGCAGCGATGGCGGAGTGGCAGCATGGTGACGGGTGGCGCCCGGGCTGTTGCGCGCTGCGATGCGCTGAAGCTGCCGCCCTACAGCGACAGCGCCGAAGGGCTTACGCGCACCTATCTCTCACCCGCCTACACGGCCGCGCAGGACCAGATCACTGCATGGATGACCGAAGCCGGCATGAGTGTGCGGCGCGATGCGGCGGCGAACCTGATCGGGCGCTATGAAGGCATGGCAGCGGATGCCCCGGCGCTGGTGATCGGGAGCCATATCGATAGCGTGCGCAATGCCGGGGCCTATGATGGACCGCTTGGAGTAACGCTGGGAATTGAAGCGGTTGCGGCGCTTTCCTCAGGCGGCATCAGGCTTCCTTTCGCCATCGAAGTCTATGCTTTCGGCGACGAGGAAGGCTCGCGCTTTCCCGCCGCCATGCTGACCTCCCGGGCCGTGGCGGGGACGCTCGATCCAGCGGCGCTGGAGGTGGCGGACCGCGACGGGGTGCGGCTCGGCGATCTGCTCGATCTGGCGGCCTATCCCTCAGCCAAGCGCAAGCCCGGTGACGTCATCGCCTATCTCGAGGCGCATATCGAGCAGGGGCCTGTGCTCGAGGCGGAGGGGCTTGCGCTGGGCACGGTGACAGGGATTGCCGCGCAGCTGCGCTTCGAGATCGGACTCTCGGGCACAGCTGGCCACGCAGGCACGACCGCGATGGGCCTTCGCCGCGATGCCGTGGCGGGCATGGCCGAAATGGTGCTAGCCGCCGAGGACGTTGCGACGGCAGGGCCGGCAGACCTTGTAGCCACTGTGGGCGTGGTCGAGGTGCCTTCAGGCGCGGCCAATGTGATCGCGGGGCGCAGCCGGT
The DNA here is from genome assembly GCF_019748365.1 of Novosphingobium sp. Lineage (GTDB taxonomy): Bacteria > Pseudomonadota > Alphaproteobacteria > Sphingomonadales > Sphingomonadaceae > Novosphingobium. Next base: position 37,731 of record NZ_JAIEPN010000034.1, on the reverse strand, counting down.
TCACGCTCGATGTGCGCGCCGGCGATGCAGGCGTGCGTGACCGGGCGGCGGAAGAGATCCTGCGCCGGTTCCGCGACATTGCCGGGCGGCGCGACCTCGGCCTGTCGGTGCGACAGGTGCATGATCTGCCCGCAAGCCCCTGCGATCCGGACCTGATGAACCTGCTTGATGCCGCCACCGAAGAGGCGGGTCAGCGGCCTTTCCGGCTGGTCTCGGGCGCAGGGCACGATGCGATGATCATGGCCGCGCTCTGCCCCACCGCGATGCTGTTTCTGCGCTGCCGCGGCGGCGTGAGCCACAACCCGGCCGAACATGTCGAACCCGCGGACGCCGAGGCGGCGCTGGCGGTCATGTCCGGCTTTATCAGACACTTGGGAGCGAAATGTGACGCTTGATCCCACCTTGTTCGGCGAGATCGATCCGCCCCAGCGCCTTTTGATGGGACCAGGGCCGGTCAACGCCCACCCGCGCGTGCTGCGCGCGATGGCGGCGGACCTGCTCGGCCAGTTCGACCCCGAGATGACCGGGTTCATGAACCAGGTCATGGCGCTCTATCGCCCCGTGTTCGGGACGCAGAACCAGTGGACGATGCTGATCGACGGCACCGCGCGCGCCGCGATCGAAGCCTCGCTCGTCAGCCTCGTCGAGCCGGGCGATACGGTGCTGGTGGTTAACTTCGGGCGCTTCGGGCTGCTGCTGACCGAGATACTCACCCGGCTCGGCGCGAAGATCGAGACGGTAAGCGCACCCTGGGGCGAAGTCGTGCCGATGGAGGCGATTGCCGAGGCCATTGAACGGTTCGGGCCGAAAGTGGTTGCAACGGTGCACGGCGATACCTCGACCACCATGGCGCAGCCGCTCGAAGGGCTGGGCGCGCTGTGCAAGGCGGCGGGGGCCTATCTCTACGTCGATGCCTGCGCGACCTTGGGCGGCATGGAGATCGCAGCGGACCGGTGGGGTGTCGATATCGTGACCGCAGGTCTGCAGAAGTGCCTTGGCGGGCCTTCGGGTTCGGCGCCGATCACGATTTCGGATCGGGCGGCAGAGCGTATCTTCGCGCGGCGGCATGTCGAGCAGGGCATCAAGCGGGCGGATATCACTGATGGCGTGGGGCCGCGCATTCCGTCCAACTACTTCGATCTCGCGATGATCATGGACTACTGGTCGGAGAAGCGGCTCAACCATCACACCGAGGCAACCTCGATGCTCTATGCCGCGCGCGAATGTGCGCGGGTGGCGCTGGGCGAGGGGCTGGACATGCGGTTTGCGCGGCACCGCAAGGCAGGCGCGGCGATGACTGCCGGTGCGCGGGCGATGGGCCTCACCGTCTATGGCGACGACGCGCATCGGATGACCAATGTGACCGGCGTATACATCCCGGAAGGCGTCGACGGCGAGGCGATCCGCACCGCGATGCGTGCGCATTTCGAGATCGAGATCGGCACCGCCTTCGGGCCGCTGCAGGGCAAGATCTGGCGGCTGGGCGCGATGGGTTACAACGCGATGAAGCACAAGGTTCTGCTGACCTTGGCGGCGCTGGAAGCGTGCCTGACAGCGGCGGGACATGCGGTTCCGCTGGGTGCGGCGGTGCCGGCAGCGCTGGCGGCATGGGAGGCGGCATGAACAGCCCGCGCGATCTCGTCGGCTATGGCGCGACGCCGCCCGAGGTACGCTGGCCGGGCGGGGCCAGGGTCGCCGTGCAATTCGTGATCAACTACGAGGAAGGCGCGGAGAACTCGGTCCTCAATGGGGATAAGGGCAGCGAGGCGTTCCTTTCTGAAATGGTCGGCGCGGCAAGCCATCCCGCCCGCGCGATGGCGATGGAAAGCCTCTATGAATACGGGAGCCGCGCCGGGTTCTGGCGGCTGCACCGGCTGTTCACCGAGCGCGGCGTGCCGGTGACGGTGTTCGGCGTGGCAGCGGCGATGGCGATGAACCCTGCCGCGGTTGAGGCGATGCTGAAGGCCGATTGGGAAGTGGCGAGCCATGGGTATCGCTGGATCGATTACCAGTATGTGCCGGAAGAGATGGAGCGCGAGCATATCGCCAAGGCCATCGCGCTGCACACCGAACTGACCGGCGCGCGCCCGCTGGGCTGGTATCAGGGGCGAACCTCGCCGAACACGGCGCGGCTGGTGGTGGAGGAGGGCGGCTTTCTCTACGATGCGGACAGCTATGCCGATGACTTGCCGTACTGGGACCGGCGGCATGGCGGGCCCCAGCTGATCGTGCCGTACTCGCTCGATGCCAACGACATGAAGATCGTGGCGCTCAATGGCTTTACCGAAGGCGAGCAGTTTTTCAGGTACTTGCGCGATACTTTCGAGCAATTGCGCGAGGAAGGCGGACGGATGATGTCGATCGGCCTCCATGGCCGTATTGCCGGCCGTCCGGGCCGGGCGCGGGCGGTGGCGCGGTTTGTCGATCATGTGCTGGCGAGCGGGGATGCCTGGATTGCCCGGCGGATCGATATCGCGCGGCACTGGGCGGCGGAGCATCCTTGTCCGGAGTTGGCGGCATGAAGGTGAACGATGCCGTGTTGCTGGCCGAAGTGACGGCAGCCTTCGCCGAGTACGAGCGCGCGCTGATGGCGGACGATCTGCCGGCGATGGATGCGCTGTTCCACGATGCGCCGACGACCAACCGCTTCGGCGTGGGCGAGGTGCTGTGGGGCATCGAAGCCATCCGCGAGTTCCGCAAAGGGCGCGGCGGTTCGCCGCAGCGGCGGCTGGGTCGTGTGGCGATCACCGTCTACGGTGATGCCTTTGCCACGGCGGACGCGGAGTTCTTTCGCGAGGGTTCGGACCGGCGCGGGCGGCAGAGCCAGAGCTGGGTGAAGTTTGCGGACGGCTGGAAGGTCGTTTCCGCGCATGTGAGCCTTGAGGGGGTGACGTCGTGACGGCGCTGTTCGAGCATAGCCCGTGGATCGAGGCGCGCGCGGATGCCCTGCCTTCGAGCGGGGATCGGCATGCGGACCTGATGGCGGTGGTCCATGCGGCAACGCCTGAAGAGCAACTGGCGCTGATCCGCGCGCATCCGGAACTGGCGGGCAAGGCAGCGATCGACCGGACGCTGACCGAGGCTTCGGCGGCGGAGCAGGCAAGCGCGGGGCTGGACCGGCTGAGCGAGGCGGAATTCGCGCGGTTCCATGCGCTGAATGCGGCCTATCGCGAGCGTTTCGGCTTTCCCTTCATCATCTGCGTGCGGCTAACCGACAAGGCGGGGATTCTGGCCGCGATGAAAGCCCGGCTGGTGAATGACCGCGAAACCGAGATTGCGACGGCCATCGCGCAGATCGGCGAGATCGTTCGCCTCCGTCTGGAGGACGCGCGATGATGATCGATTGGGCCGAATGGCTGAATCTGGCGATCCGCTGGTTCCATCTGACGGCCGGCATCGCGTGGATTGGTTCCTCGTTCTACTTCGTATGGCTCGACAACCATCTGGTGCCGCCGAAGTCCGGCGAGGCCTCGGGCGAGGTTTGGTCGGTCCACGGCGGCGGGTTCTACCACAAGCAGAAGTATCAGGTCGCGCCGAGCCAGATGCCCGAGGACCTGCACTGGTTCAAATGGGAGGCCTACACCACCTGGGTGACGGGCTTCCTGCTGCTGGCGCTCGTTTATTGGGTCGGCGCGGCGAGCTTCCTGATCGACCCGGCCAAGGCGGCGCTGACGCCTCTGCAGGCATCCGGCATCGGGGCGGCGGTGCTGGTCGGTGGCTGGCTGGTCTATGATGGCCTGTGTCGTTCGCCGCTGGGGCGCGATGACCGCACGCTGGGCGCGGCGTGGTTTGCGGTGCTGGTTGCAGCGGCCTTCGGGCTCGATCAGGTGTTCAGCGCGCGCGGGGCCTACCTCCATGTCGGCGCGATGATCGGCACGGCGATGGTGGGGAACGTGTTCTTCGTGATCATCCCCAACCAGCGCAAGGTGGTGGCCGCGCTGGTCAAGGGCGAAGTGCCCGATCCGGCGCTGGGCAAGGCGGCGAAGAGCCGCTCGCTCCACAACAACTACATGACCCTGCCGGTGCTGTTCGTGATGATCAGCCACCACTACGCGATGACCTTCGGCGCAGCGCGGCCCTGGCTGGTCCTGGCGCTGCTGGGGCTGACCGGAGTCGCGGTGCGGCATGTGTTCAACTTGCGGCACCGCGGCCAGCCGACCGCAAAGGCCATGGCGGTCGCCGCCGTGCTGGCGCTGGTGAGCGTGACCTATGTTTCGGCGGAGAAGGCGACGCTGCCGGTGCGGGCGGAAAGCGCTGTGGCGGGCCCGGCCGATTGGGCGAGCGTGCAGCCGATCTTCGCCAAGCACTGCACGAGTTGCCATGCCGCAAAGCCGACCAGCGATCTGGTCAGCGCGCCGCCGCTGGGAGTGATGCTGGAGACCGAGGCCGAGGCCCGCCAGTTTGCATCGCGGGTGCAGAAGGTGGCGGTCGATGCCGAGATCATGCCGCTGGGCAACACCACCGGCATGACCCGGGCCGAACGCGACATGCTGGGCCGCTGGATTGCCGCAGGAGCTTCGAAATGACGACCCTTTCGACCCATGTGCTCGATACCATGCACGGCAAGCCGGCGGCGGGGATGCAGCTCTGGCTTGAGGATGCGGACGGCGAAGCGCTGTTCGCCGGGGAAACCAATGCCGATGGGCGTTGCCCGGGCCTGCCCGAGCTGACACCGGGACGCTATGCGCTGACCTTTGCAGTTGCTGAGTATTTCGCAGGCGAGGGCGTGGCGCTGCCCGATCCGCCGTTTCTGGGCGATGTTCGGATCGCGTTCGGGGTTTCGGACGCTCCAGAGTCAGGAGGGGGGCACTATCATGTGCCACTGCTCGTCTCGCCCTTTGCCTATTCGACCTATCGGGGGAGCTGAGCCGTGGGGGTGCGCTTCCTGCTCGATGGCGAAGTGGTGGACCTGGCCGAGCCTGATCCGACCGGCACGCTGCTGGAAACGCTGCGTGGACCCTTGCGCCGGACCGGAACCAAGGAAGGCTGCGCTGAAGGCGATTGCGGGGCCTGCACGGTGCTGGTCGGCGAGGCGGCCAATGGCGCAGTGAAGTGGCGCGCGGTGAATGCCTGCATCCTGTTTCTGCCGATGGTCCATGGCAAGGCGGTGATGACGGTGGAGAGCCTTGCGGCGGGCGGGAGGCTGAATCCGCTGCAGGCGTGCATGGCGGCCAATGGCAGCTCGCAGTGCGGGTTTTGCACGCCGGGGTTCGTGATGTCGCTCCATGGGCGCGCGATCGGAGCGCTGGGGAGCGAATTGCCGATGGCGGATGCGATTGCCGGGAACTTGTGCCGCTGTACGGGCTATGGTCCGATCCTCGAGGCCGGAGAGGCAGTGCCGAGGCTCGCGCAGGATGATGGTGCCGTGGCAGCGGGGCTGGCTACCCTAGCAGGCGATAGCATGGCCAGCGGGATTTTCGAGAGAAGGCAGTGGTTTGTGCCGGGTTCTTCGGACGAACTGGTGGAAGTTCTGGCCGCCCATCCAGAGGCGCGGATCGTGGCAGGCGCGACCGATGTGGGCCTATGGGTGACCAAGGGGCTGCGCGATCTGGATACCCTCGTGTTCATCGGCGATGTGGCGGACCTCAAGGCCATCGAGGAGACGGCGGAGGGCGTCCGGCTCGGCGCCGGGGTGCGTTATGCCGAGGCGCATGGGGCGCTGGCACGGCTGCATCCGGACCTTGGCGAACTGGTGCGGCGGATCGGTGGCTTGCAGGTGCGCTCCTCGGCCACGGTTTGCGGCAACATCGCCAATGGTTCGCCCATCGGTGACGGGCCGCCGGCGCTGATTGCGCTGGGGGCGGAACTGACGCTGCGGTCTGATGCGGGGCGGCGGACGATGCCGCTTGAGGATTACTTCCTGGATTACGGGAAGCAGGACCGGCGGCCGGGCGAATTTGTCGAAAGCGTGTTCGTGCCGCGTCCCGGCGCGGGTAGCGTGGTGCATGTTTCCAAGCTTTCGCGGCGGTTTGACAGCGATATTTCGGCGGTTCTGGGTGCTTTCGCGTTGACCGTGGAGGGAGGGACAATCGCGGCGGCGCGGGTGGCCTTTGGCGGCATGGCGGCGACACCCCGGCGGGCCGCCGGGTGCGAGGCGGCCTTGCTGGGCCAGCCCTTCAACGAGGCGACGATTGCGGCGGCGGCCGAGGCGCTCAGGGGCGACTTCAGCCCGCTGACCGATGTGCGCGGTACGGCGGCCTACCGCATCGAGGCGGCTTCGGCCTTGCTCTGGCGGCTGTGGCACCGCGAGCAAGGTGTCGCCACCTCTGTGCTTGATGTGGAGGCCTGCTGATGGCGGAAGGGAACCCGCTCTGGCCGGAAGCCGCCATGCCGGCGCTGCCGCACGACAGCGCGCACCTCCATGTGGCGGGGCTCGCGCGCTATGTCGACGACGAGCCCGAACTGCCGGGCACGCTGCATCTCGCTTTCGGGCTTTCGAGCGAGGCGCGGGCGCGGATTGTCTGCATCGATCTGGAAGCGGTGCGGGCCTATCCGGGGGTCGTGGCGGTCTATACGGCCTCGGATATCCCCGGCGAGAACAATGTCGGCCCGATCGCGCATGACGACCGGGTGCTGGCGGATGGCGAAGTGGTGAGCCATGGCCAGCCGGTGTTTCTGGTCGCCGCCGAGACGCGTCTTGCGGCGCGCAAGGCGGCGCGGCTTGGCAAGGTGATCTACGAGCCGCTGGAGCCGGCGATTACCGTGGCACAGGCGCGCGCGGTGGGTTCGCGGATCGAGGCGGACCAGCGCATGGCGCGCGGCGATGCCGAGGGTGCACTCGCTGCGGCTGAGCACCGGCTCTCGGGTAGCCTCAAGATCGGCGCGCAGGATCATTTCTATCTGGAAGGACAGGTCGCCCATGCGCGGCCGGGGGAGGACGGGCAGATCCATGTCGTCTCGTCCAGCCAGCATCCCAGCGAAGTGCAGCATCTGGTGGCGCATCTGCTGGGCAAGAGCAGCGCCGACGTAACGGTCGAAGTGCGCCGCATGGGCGGGGCATTTGGCGGCAAGGAAAGCCAGGCGGCGCTGTTTGCTGCCGCCGCCGCGCTGGTGGTTCACCATACCGGACGGCCCGCGAAATTCCGCTGCGACCGCGATGACGATATGATCACGACCGGCAAGCGGCACGATTTCGAGGTCGACTATGACATCGGCAACGATGCCGAGGGGCGGCTGACGGCGGTGAAACTGCGCTTCGGCGGGCGCTGCGGGGCGACGATGGACCTCTCGCCGGGGATCAACGACCGGACGATGTTCCATGCGGACAATTGCTATTTCCTGCCGGACGTCGAGATCCTCTCGGAGCGGCTGAAGACCAACACCGTTTCGGCGACGGCGTTCCGGGGCTTTGGCGGGCCGCAGGGGATGCTGGCGATCGAGCGCGTGTGCGATCATGTCGCGGCGCGGCTGGGGCTCGATCCGCTGGAGGTGCGCCAGCGCAACCTCTATGGGCCGGGGCGCGACGTGACGCCCTACGGCATGACAATCGAGGATAATATTGCCCCGCAGATGATTGCGCGGCTTCGGGAAACGGCGCGCTATGACGCAAGGCGGGAGGCGATTGCGGCGTTCAATGCGGGCTCGCCAGTGCTCAAGAAAGGCATCGCGCTGACGCCGGTGAAGTTCGGCATCAGCTTTACGACGACGCACCTCAATCAGGCGGGCGCGCTGGTCCATGTCTATTCGGACGGTTCCATCCAGGCGAACCACGGCGGGACCGAGATGGGGCAGGGCCTGCACATCAAGATCGCGCAGATCGTGGCGGATGTGTTCGGCGTGGGCACGGACACGGTGCGGATCACCGCGACGCGGACCGATAAGGTGCCCAATACCTCAGCGACAGCGGCGTCCTCCGGCGCGGACCTCAACGGCATGGCGGCGTATCGCGCGGCCATGGCGATCCGGGCGCGGATGGCGGACTTTCTGGCGCAAGTGTTTGGCTGCACGGCGGATGACGTCATGTTCACGCCCGGGGGTGTGATTGCGGGCACGGCGCGGCTGACGTTCGCGGAAGCGACGCGGAAAGCATGGCTGGGTCGAATTTCGCTGTCCTCGACCGGCTTCTACGCAACGCCCGAGATTGAATATGACCGCGCCTCGCACCGCGGGCGGCCGTTCTATTACTTCGCTTATGGCGCGGCGGTTTCGGAAGTGGTCGTCGATACCTTGACCGGCGAGCACAAGGTGCTGGCCGTCGATATCCTGCATGACGTGGGGCGCTCGCTCAACCCGGCGATTGACCGGGGGCAGATCGAGGGCGGCTTCGTGCAGGGGCAGGGCTGGCTGACGACCGAAGTGGTGGAGTGGGACGCGAAGGGGCGGCTGCTCAACCACTCGCCCGCGACCTACAAGGTGCCGACGGCTTCGGACCGGCCCAAGCGGATGCGCATCGACTTGTGGGACGGCGAGAATGTGAAGCCGACGATCCACCGATCCAAGGCGGTGGGCGAGCCACCGCTGATGCTGGCCAACTCCGTGTTCTGCGCGATCTCGGCGGCAATTGCGGCGACGGCGCCGGACGTGCGCGATCTGCCCAGGCTCGATGCGCCCGCAACGCCCGAGGCGGTGCTGCGCGCGATTGCGGGGATGCGCGTGTGACCGGGTGGCTGGATGATCTGGCGCGGCTCGCGGCGGCCGGGCCCGTTGCGATGGTGAGCGTGCTCGCGACCGAAGGCTCGGCGCCGCGCGGGGCTGGCACGCGGATGCTGGTGACTGCAGACGGGCTCTTCGGCACGATTGGTGGCGGATCGCTGGAATTCCGCGCGGTGGAGCAGGCGCGCGCGGTGCTGGGCCATGCGCCCGGCACGTGGCGCGTGCAGGACTATCCGCTCGGGCCGCTGCTGGGGCAGTGTTGCGGCGGGCGGGTGCGGCTGCTGGTCGAGCATGTCGACGCAGAGGCGCTGCGCTGGCTGGCCGACGCAGCGGAGGGGCGCGTGCTGGTGAGCGTTTTGCGTGCCGGTGGGATCGATCGGCATGTCAGCGATGGTCCGACAAAGCCGCTTTCGGCGCGCGGCGACAAGCCGGGCGAGGGTTCGCGGCTGGCCGAAGTGATCGGCGGTTTCCGGCGCCCGCTCTGGCTGTTCGGGGCGGGGCATGTGGGGCAAGCGATTGCGCGGCATGCGGGCGGGCTGCCGGTGCGGCTGGCCTGGTTCGATACGCGGCCGGTCTTTGGGGATGTGGCAGGCGTCACGGTGGTGCCGGAGAACGCGGTCGAGCAATGCGTGGCGGAGGCGCCGGACGAGGCGGCGCTGGTGATCCTCACGCACGATCATGCGCTTGATTACCGGCTGACCTTGGCGGCACTGCGGCGGCCTGCGCTGGCGTTTACCGGGCTGATCGGTTCGCAGACCAAGCGCGCGCGGTTCCTGTCGCGGCTGGAGCGGGACGGGGTTTCCGCCGAGGCGCGGGGACGGCTGACTTGTCCGATCGGCCTGCCGGGCGTGACGGGCAAGGAGCCGGATGTGATCGCCGTCGCGCTGCTGGCGCAGTTGCTGCAATTGCCGCAGAGGGCGGCGGTTCGCGCGGTGGCGGCATGACTCAGCAAGGCATTCGCGGCGAAATCCTGAGCCTTTCGCATGACCCGGCGGAAGCGCCGGATGCGGTGCGGCATGAGGCCGATGGGCTGCTGGTTATCGAGGCGGGCCGCATCGTGGCGCGCGGATCGTATGACGAAGTGGCGCCACGCTTTCCGGGTTTGGCGGTGGAACACCTTCCGGGCCTGATCGTCCCGGGCTTTATCGATGCGCATGTGCATTACCCGCAGCTTGGCCGGATCGCGAGCCATGGGGAGCAACTGCTCGATTGGCTGGAGCGGCATATCTTTCCGGCGGAGAAGGCCTTTGCCGACCCGGTCCATGCGGCGCGGGTGGCGGAGGATTTTCTGGGCGAGCTGCTGCGGCACGGGACGACGAGCGCGCTGGTGTTCGGCACCGTGCATGCGGCCTCGGTGGAAGCGTTCTTTGCAGCGGCGGAAGCGCGCGATCTGCGGATGATCTGCGGCAAGGTGCTCATGGATCTGGGGCCGGAGGGCCTTCGCGATACCGTCGAAGAGGCGCGGGCCGAGAGCGAGGCGCTGATCGCGAGGTGGCATGGGCGCGCCCGGCTCGGCTATGCGGTGACGCCGCGTTATGCCCTGACTTCGAGCGATGCGCAGCTGGTGGTGGCGGGTGAACTGCTCGCGGCCCATCCGGGAGTGCTGCTGCATACCCATCTGGCCGAGAACAAGGCGGAGATCGCTGCCGTGGCGGCGCGGTTTACCGAAGCGGTGGACTATCTCGATGCCTATGACCGGTGCGGGCTGGTGACGGAGCGGTCGGTTTTTGCGCATGGGGTGCATCTGCCGGACCGGTCCTGCGCGCGGCTGGCGGAGACGGGGGCGGGGATCGCGGTCTGCCCGAGTTCGAACTTCTTTCTCGGCTCGGGCATGTTCGATTTTGCGCAAGCCGAGCGGCACGGCGTGCGGCTGGGGCTGGGCTCGGACATCGGGGCGGGGACGTCGCTCTCGTTGCTCCATAACGGGGGGCTTGCCTATCAGGCCGGGCTGCCGGGGGGCTATGTGCTCGATCCCTTCCGCGCGCTGTGGCTGGCGACGGGCGGATCGGCGCGGCTGCTGCATATCGATCATGAGGTGGGCATGCTGGCCGAGGGGCAGGAAGCCGATTTCGTGGTACTCGACGATGCGGCGACGCCGCTGATGGCGCGGCGGACGGCGGCGGCCTCGCTCGCCGAGCGGCTGTTTGCGCTGCAGGTGCTGGGCGATGACCGGGCAGTGCGGCGGACCTATGTTCTGGGGCGCTGCGTTTGGGACAGGGACGGAACCGATGGACACGCTTGAAGACTTCATCCGGCGGCTGCCCAAAGCCGAACTTCACCTCCATATCGAGGGGAGCCTCGAGCCCGAGCTGATGTTTGCACTGGCGGAGCGCAACGGGATCGCCATTCCTTACGCAAGCGTGGAGGACGTGCGCGCGGCCTATGCCTTCTCCAACCTTCAGGACTTTCTCGATATCTACTACGCAGGCGCAGGAGTGCTGCAGACCGAGGCGGATTTTCGCGATCTCGCCATGGCCTATTTCGAGCGGGCCGCGGCGGACGGGGTGGTCCATGCCGAGATCATGTTCGATCCGCAGACGCATACCGACCGGGGGATCGCGTTCGGCACGGTGGTCGAGGGGCTGCTCGCGGCGATGGCCGAGGCGGAGGCGCGGCTGGGGATCACCTCGGCGCTGATCATGAGTTTTCTGCGGCATTTGAGCGAGGAGGCGGCGTTCGAGACGCTGGCCATGGCTGAGCCATGGCTGGACCGGATTAAGGCAGTAGGGCTCGATTCCAGCGAGGTGGGGCACCCGCCGAGCAAGTTCGCGCGGGTCTTCGCGGCGGCGCGGGACAAGGGCCTGAAGCTCACAGCCCATGCGGGGGAGGAAGGGCCGCCAAACTACGTCTACGAGGCGCTTGATCTGCTAGCCGTTGACCGCATCGATCATGGCAACCGGGCAATGGAGGACGAGGCGCTGGTGGCGCGGCTGGCGGCGGAGGGGATGACGCTGACGGTGTGCCCGCTCTCCAATCTCAAGCTCTGCGTGGTGGATGATCTGGCGGCGCATCCGCTCGACCGGATGTTGGCAGCGGGCCTCAAGGCGACAGTCAATTCGGACGATCCGGCATACTTCGGCGGCTATGTCGCGGACAACTACCGCGCGGTGGCGGCGGCGCGGGGGCTCTCGCGCAGCGATTTGGTGCAGCTGGCGAAGAACAGCTTTACGGGCTCGTTCCTGCCGCCAGAGGCAGTGGCGCGGCATCTCGCGGCCATTGATGCGGTGTTGGCATGAGGCGGTTGCTGCTTACTCTGCTGCTGTTGGTCACGGTACCTGCGCAGGCTGCGGAGCCGAAGCGGCAGGTGATCATCGATGACGAGGGTTTCGCGATCCCGCATCTGATGCTGCTGGAGGACCCCCGCATCGAAGTGCTGGGGATCACCACGGTTTCGGGCAATGTCTGGGCGAACCGCGCGACGGCGATGGTGCTGCGCGGGCTGGAACTGCTGGGCCGCACCGACGTGCCGGTGGCGGAAGGCGCGACCTTTCCGCTGCTTAACAGCGAGGCGCGCACCGAGCGGTGGGAAGCGCTTTACGGCAAGCTCGTGTGGAAGGGCGCGTTCATGAAGCAGTGGGCCGAGCCCACGGCGCAATCGACCCCGCCCTATCATGGCCCGTTCGACCCGGTGGACCTGCCCTGGGGCAACCCGAAGCTGAAGGCGCTGGATGAGCCGGCGGCGCAGTTCCTGATCCGCATGGTGCGCGCGCATCCGCATGCCGTGACGATCATGGCGACCGGGCCGCTGACCAATCTGGCGCTGGCGCAGCGGCTTGATCCGGAATTTGCCTCGCTGGTCAAGGAACTGGTGATCATGGGCGGCAGCCTTGCGCCGCGGCAGGTGCTGGAGGGCAAGTTCGCTGCCGATTTCGCGCGCGAGTTCGTCAATACACCGCGCCGCGAGTTCAACATCCGCTTCGATCCCGAGGCGGCGAGCATTGCCGCACATGCGCCCTGGCCCAAGGTGACGATCATTCCCGCCGATCCCTCGACCGCGACGCAGCTTTCGCCCGCGCTGCTGGAGCGGCTGGCGAAGGCTTCGCGTCCGCCGGTCGCCGCGTTCCTGCGGCGGATGGAGCCGGGCTTTCCGATGTGGGACGAGATCGCCGTGTCGGTGTGGCTCGACCCGAGCATCGTCACGAAGTCCGAGCGGCTGTGGTACGATTTCAACACAGATTTCGGCGCGGGTTATGGCGACATGCTGACCTGGCACGATGCTTACCGGCCGGGTCTCGACGAGGGGCAGGCTGAGGCCGTGCTGTCGGTCGATGTGCCGCGCATGGAAGCGCTGATGGCGCTGGCGCTGGGGGAGCGCTGATCCGGCTTGGCGTGCGGGGCTGCTCGGCTCTATGGGCGAGCTAGACCTGCCGGAGAGTGCCGAGCCATGAATGCCAATCTCGTTGCCGTGTTCCTCAGCCGTCATGCCGGGCATGAGGCGAAGCCCGCATGGCTGTGGCAGGGGGAGACGGTCTGCACCTTCGGCGAGTTGCCCGCCGCCATCGGGCGCTACCGGGCGGCGCTGGCGCAGCTGGGCGTAGCACGCGGCGACAGGGTGATGATCAAGGCGGAGAACTCGCCCGCTTTCGCGCTGACCTATCTTGCCGTGCTCGCCTCGGGCGCGATCGCGGTGCCGGTGAACCCGGCCTATACCGCGAGCGAGCTGGCCATGCTGATCGAGGACGCGGAGCCGGTGCTGCTGGTGCATGGCAGCGCGACGGCCGTGCCGGAGGGTGACGCGCCAAAGCGGATGACGCTGGAGCCGGATGGTTCGGGTTCGCTGCCCGCGCTCGCGGCGGGGCTGGAGCCTGATCTCGCCGTCGAGGTCATGACCGAGACCGATCTGGCCGCGATCCTCTTCACTTCGGGCACGACCGGGCGGCCCAAAGGCGCGATGCTGATGCACCGCAACCTCTCATCCAACGTCGCGGCGCTGTATGAGACGTGGCAGTTCTCGGATGCGGACTCGATCCTCCACAGCCTGCCGCTGTTCCATGCGCATGGCCTGTTCGTGACGCTCCATCTCGGGCTCTACAGCGCGGCGACGGTGCATCTCATGGGCAAGTTCGATGCGGCGAAAGTCGTCGCACTGCTGCCCACGGTCAGCGTGTTCATGGGGGTGCCAACGTTCTACACGCGGTTGCTCGAACGGGCGGATTTCGGGCGGGACGCGGTGCAGGGCATCCGCCTGATGATCTGCGGATCGGCGCCGCTGCTCCCTTCCGTCTTTGCCGAGATCGAGGCGCGCACCGGCCACCGCATTCTGGAACGCTACGGCATGACCGAGGCGGCGATGATCACCTCGAACCCCTATGCGCCGGAGGGCCGCATTCCCGGCACGGTGGGTTATCCGCTGCCGGGGGTGGAACTGCGCGTCGTCGGCGGGGAAGCACGAAGCGAACTGCCACCGGGCGAAGTCGGCGAGATCGAGATACGGGGGCCGAACCTCTGCGCCGGGTACTGGCGGCGGCCCGAGGCAACCACAGAGGCGATCGGGCCGGACGGGTTCTTCGTGACCGGGGACACGGGCTTCAAGGACGAGACGGGCCGCGTGACCATCGCGGGCCGGTCCAAGGACCTGATCATTTCGGGCGGCTTCAACATCTATCCGGCCGAGCTTGAAATGGTGCTCGCCGAAGTCGACGGGGTGAGCGACGTTGCGATCATTGGCGTGCCGCATCCCGATTTCGGCGAAGGCGTGGTCGCGGTGGTCCTGGCGGCGCGGCCCGATCTGGAGCCGGCCGCCATCGAGGCCGTCGCGCGCGAGAAGCTGGCGCGCTTCAAACAGCCCAAGGCGATCCGCATCGTGCCCGAGTTCCCGCGCAATGCCATGGGCAAGGTACTGAAAGCCGAGCTGCGGCGGCAGTTTGCGGGACTGTTCTCGGGCGAGGGATGAACCGGCCGACGGTCAGATCGAAGTGGTCAGATCGACGAGCCAATCCGGGGATGCGGTGACGAGCGCGGCTTCGACCAGCTTGTCGCCGCCGCTGACGATCAGGAGACCAACGACCACCAGCAGCCCGCCCAGCACGCGTTTGCCGGTACCGCCTGCACTCAGCATGCGGCCGCGCCATTTTGCGAGCAGCGAGCGGGTGGCGAAGGCCAGGACCAGCAGGACGCTCGCAATGCCGAGGCCGAACGCCGCCATCGTGAATGCTACCATGGTCAGGTTCTCGCCCTGTGCGGCGAGGACCGTGGCGGCGCCGAGCGTCGGACCGACGCAGGGGCTCCAGACGAGGCCCAGCAGCACGCCGATCGCTGCCTGTCCGGCAAGGCCATAGCGTTCAAGGCCGACCTTGCGCGCATTGGCCCAGTTCGCGAGCGGGGTCGCGGCTTGGGTGAGCAGGCCTTGCGCGGCGGGGATCACCAGCGCTGCGCCGGCTGCAATCAGCAAGGCCGCGCCGAGCAGACGAACCCAGTCACCATCGAAGCCGGACGCAGCGCCGATCGTCGCGAGTAGAAACCCGGTCAGCGTGAAGGAGGCGACCAGACCTCCGGCCAGCGCGAGCGGCCCGCGTGGGTGTGCCTGGGCGGCGCTGCCGAGCACGATGGGGACGAGCGGCAGCACGCAGGGCGAGAGGATCGTCAGTGCGCCGGCCGCATAGGCGAGCACCGGACTGAGGACGTCGGCCATGGCTCAGCCGATCGTCTTGGCGAGCAGGCCGTTGATGGCGGCCTTGTCAGTCATGTAGACCACACGGCCCACCTCGGTGGCGCCCTTGTAGCCGATCAGGGTCGACTGCTTGGTCGCGCCGAGCGCCTTCCAGTACTCTTTCTGCTTGTCGTAGTTGATCGTGAGGATCAGCAGGTTGTTGTACTGCGGCGCGGCGGTCGTCGCCTTGATGGTCCGCCCTTGCGATGCGCAGACGAGGCACCACCACGCCTTGACCTCGACAAGGATCGGCCGGCCCTTGGCCTGCGCGGCCGCGAGTGCGGCAGGGGTGTAGGGCTGGCGTTCGGCAGCAGCGGCGGGGGTGGCGAAGCTGGCAGCCGCGGCGGCCGCAAGCGTGAGCACGGTGAGGGAACGGAACATCGGACGGGGTCTCCTGAGCTGATGCTTCCGGTTCGCAGCAGGCGCGTGGCCGGTTACATCAATCGAGCGTCCGCGCCTGAAACAGGGCTGCGACAGCCGCGGCGAGGAGGGTGAAAGCTGCAATCGGCAGCGCCTGCTCCAGCACCAGCGGCCAGCCTTCACCACGGAGCATGACGCCGGTGGCGGCCCGGTTGAAGTGGGTGAGGGGAAAGAGGTTCCCGATCGTCTGCGCCCAGCCGGGCAGCGTTGCGAAGGGGTAGAGGAAGCCGGACAGCAGCATTGCGGGGAGGTAGAACGCAACCGCGCCCTGCAGCGCGGCCAGCTGCGTGCGTGCCCGCGCGGCAATGGCATAGCCGAGCGCGAGGTGCGCCGCCGCGAACAAGGGCAGCAGTGCCGCGAGCGCGGCGGCATTGCCGCGCACCGGCAGTTCGAACAGCCAGAACCCGACCATCATCACCGCCAACCCCTGCACGGTGCCGATCGCGACATAGGGCAGCAGCTTGCCAAGCAGCACTTCGCCGCGCCCGACCGGCAGGATCAGCAAGGCTTCCCAGGTGCCGCCTTCACGCTCCCGCGCGAGGCTGAGCGTGCCGAGCATGATCATCGCGATCATCACAGTGACCCCGACAAGGCCCGGCAGAAAGCTCCAGTCGGCGCGCGATTCCGGGTTGTAGAGCCGCTCGACCTTCAGTCCCGGCCCGGAGGCGTCGCCCCGTTCGGCCAGCGCGCGCCAGTATGCCGCCTCGATCCTTGCCGTCGCCGCCGATGCGAGCGACGCGTTGCTTGCATCGACCACGATGCGCAGCGGACCGCCCTTGGCGAGCGGATTGGCAAAAGAGCGGGCCTCGGGAACTTCGACCCCGATCACCGCCCCGCCGCGCCGCACCATCGCCTCGGCGGTTCCGGGTGCGCCCTTGGCCACGACCGCAAGATTGTGCTGCTGGCCAAGCTCACTCGCCACGGTCTCGGCGTCGCGTTTCGATGGCGCGGCGATGGCGACCGTGACGGCGGCATCGGGTCGGATCGCGGTGCCGAACAGCACGATCTGCAGCAACGGCACAAGCAGCAGCAGCGTCAGCGCGATGCGTGTGCGCATCAGCCGCGTCGATTCGACCGCAGCCACGGCAGCGATGCGGCGCAGCCTGCTCAAGGCTGGGCCTGTCCGAGGACAGCCGCTTCGAGCGTGGGCGATCCCGCCGCGCCGATGAGCTGGCCGGGCGTCGTCTGGGCGCTTGCCCGCCCGTCGCGGTAGAGCATGATTTGCGGCAGTCGCTCGGCTTCGGCCAGATCGTGCGTGCTGACGACGACCGCGCTTCCCGCGCTGGCGAATTGCGCCATCCAATCCCATAGCGCGAGGCGCGTGACGACATCGAGGCCCGCCGTCGGCTCATCAAGCAGCAGCAGCAGCGGCGCGTGGAGAACGCTGGTTGCGAATTGGACCCGCCTTGCCCAGCCGCCCGACAGGACACCGAAGCGCTGACTGGCGACCGCCTCCAGCCCGTACCGCGCAAGAGCATCGCCAATCACATCGCTGCGCAGGCCATGCACCCGCGCGTGAAAGCGCAGGTTTTCAAGCACCGTGAGTTCGGCATAGAGGGCGAGCTTCTGGCTCATGTATCCGATCTGCCGCTGATCGATCCGGCCTGAACGGCCTGAACGGATTGCCGCGCCCAGCACGGTGCCCGAGCCGGTATCCGGTTTGACCAGCCCCGCAAGCATGCGCAGCGTTGTCGTTTTGCCGCCGCCGTTCGCGCCGACCAGACCGAGCAAGTCGCCAGCGCCCAGCCGCATCGATACATCGCGCACGACTGTGCGGCTGCCGAAAGCCTTTGAAAGTCCGCTGATGTCGACCAGCAGCTCAGCCATCGGCCTGCCGATAGGCGAAGCCACCATACATATGCTTGCTCGCTTCCGCGCCGAGTACGACGATGCCGTCGCCCGGCGCTGCCGTGGACCGCAGCGTATCGAGCGCGATCCAGATCGCGGCCGATCCAGTGTTGCCGATGCGGTCTGCCTGCACGAACACGCGCTCCGGCGGCAGGGCGAAATGCGCGGCGGCGAGTAGACCGATCCGCCCGCTGACCTGATGCGGGACCACGTGGCGCGCAGCTTCGAGCGGAAACCCTTGCATGGCTGCGGCATCGCGGCCGGCATCGAACAGCCGGTGCCCTTCGGCGCGGATCGCGGCAAAATCATGGTCGAAACGCGGCTGGCCGTGCTGGCGCGAAATCCCGGGCGCGCGCCCCTTGCCGAGCGCGCCGAACCAAGCGGCTTCGATGGAGGAGTGGCCCGGTGCGTCGGCGCCGACGATGATCGCACCAGCGCCGTCGCCCATTTGCACCATGTTGACGATCTGATCGGCGTCGACATCAAGGTCTGCGGGATCGAGGAACAGCGAACCCGTTTCCGAGCCGACAATCGCCACTGGCCCGGAGCCGGCGGCAACAAGGCCGAAGGCAATCATCAGCGCGTTGGCAAAGCCGGTGCAGGCCTGCCGCAGTTCCACATGCGGACCTTCATACCCGATCCGATCAGCAACCATGGCGATATTGGCGGGCAGCGGCTGATCCGGCGTGGTGGTATGGCCGATCAGGTAGGCAAGATCGCCAGGCCGCAAGCCGGCCTGCGCAAGCGCCGCGCTGACTGCGCGGGCGGCGAGCGCGGAATTGGATTCGTCGCGGCGAGCAGTCTCCAGCCGGGCGCCGAAATCGCGGCACACATGGCGGCTTGCGATGCCGAGCCGCCCGGCAATGGCTGTCGCCTCGCGGGTCCTGGCAAAGCCGAAGCGGTCGCGCATCAGCGCAATCAGATCGCCGGTTGTGACGGGCGAGCCGGGGAACGCCTGTCCGCTGCCGAGCACCGCGAGCCGACCCTTTGAAAGCCAGGGCGTGGCGCTCATGGACGCAGCAGGCCCTGTGGAAGCGACCCGAGATCGGCTTCCAGCCGCGCCGGATCAACCTCAAGTTCTTCGAAGGCATCGGCTGCGAGCATGATGACCTTGGCGAGTGCCTCACGCGCGGCCGCAGCAACATCCTCGAAGCGCCGACCATCGGCGCGCGCCAGCACGAGCGACCGGCTGAGCCGGACGTGGCGGGTTTCATCGCGCCGGATGCGGGCCAGCATGCTGGCAAGGTCCCGGTCGCCCGCAACCGGTGATCCCTGATGCAGCAGGCGGCTCAGGATCATGCAGACACCGGCGTCGATGGCGGCAATGCGCGCAAGATGCACCAGGGTCGACCCGCGTCCGAGATCGATGTGAAAGCGGCGGGCCTTCTGGCGCAGCTGGGCAGCCGCGACGCTTGGCAGGCTCTCGGCAAGGCCGTGCAACAGCTGGTCGTGCACGCGCTCTTCCTCGGCGATGGCCCGCAGCGCGGCTGTGGCCGTAGGATCGCCCTCGCTTGCGGCGAGGCCGTCGAAGGCGATGGCCGCCGCTTCCTCGCCGCAGCCGAGCAGCGGAACCAGCGTGGCAAGCGCATGGGCAGGGCGATCGCCGAGCCGAACGTCGATCGGCAATGCCGCCGCCACCCGGTGCGGCGCACCGAAGCAGAACGTCGTGCTGGCCGACGGGATCATTTAGCGCGCTCCGACAGGTGTGTTGGACAGGGATCTGTCAGGAGCTTCGCGGGGGCGCGGCGCACGGTTACATCGCACAGTAAGCGTTGGTTCGCGGTGGTGGGGTTCGGACCAAGCGGGGTGTCGCGCCCTGGCGCAAACTTGAGCATGCGGCGCCCGTTTGACCGGGTTTGGCTGGGAACCCCGATTGCGGACACGAGTTAGCGCCTGCTCAATGCAAGAGGCGGGGACTAACTCTTTGAATGATTGGTCGGGACGAGAGGATTCGAACCTCCGACCCCCACACCCCCAGTGTGATGCGCTACCAGGCTGCGCTACGTCCCGACCGGAAGGCGGGCCTATAGGCAGGGTCTTGATGGATGGCAAGGCTTCATGATCGCCGATTGTGCAAGGCACGTCTTTCGCGCCTGAAGGCGCGGTCACAAAGTTGCCTAAGCCATGCCAAACTGCTAGCGCGCCAGCCCATACTGGCCTTACCGGACCTGCGGCGTGCCGCCGGACCGGGACCGCCGCGCCAGATCAGCCCTTGCGAAAGTTGCTTTGCCAGCCATGAACGGTCCTGCTCTACTTACCATGCTTGCCGCCGCCGCACCGGCTGCCGCGCCAGCCGAGCCGCCCGCCTATCTGCAGTTTCTGCCACTCGTCGCGATGGCGGCGATCTTCTACTTCCTGATCCTGCGCCCGCAGATGCGCCGGCAGAAGGAGCAGCAGGCCAAGATCGGGGGGCTGAAGAAGGGCGATCAGGTGGTGACCGCGGGTGGCCTGATCGGCAAGGTTATCAAGGTTGACGACACGACTGTCGATCTTGAGCTCGGCCCCAATGTCCGCGTCCGTGCGGTGCGGGCGACGATCGGCGATGTGCTGCCCCCTGCCGGATCGGCACCGGCTAACGATTGATCTGACCAACGATTGATGCTGCGGCCTGCATTCCCATATCGCGGCACATGCCCGCATATCGGTGTGGCCTCCTTCAGGAAGACCTTACTCGATGCTTGAATTTCCGCGCTGGAAGGTGATCTGGCTCTGGGCGATCACGCTGCTGGCCGCGCTCGCTGCTGTGCCCTCGGTCGCCACGGTCATGGGCATCGCACTCCCCGCCGGGGTCTATGCGCCCACGGTCAATCTGGGCCTTGACCTTGCGGGCGGCAGCCACATCCTGCTCGAAGCCGATCCCAGCCAGGTGCGCCAGCAGCGCATCGAGGGCATGGACGAATCGGTCCGGGGCAAGCTCAAGCAGGCCAATCCGGATATCCGCATCAGCGATATCTCCAACCGTGACGGCGCGCTGACTTTCCTTGTCGAGGATCCCGCCAAGGTCGATGCCGTGCGCGAGGCGATCCTGCCGCTGACCAACGGGGCGGGCCTGACCGGTGCGCGCGACTGGACCATCAATGTTATCGACGGCAACCGTTTCGTCCTGACCCCGACACCGGAAGGCATCGACCTTGCGGTGGCGCAGGCGATGGAAACGGCGGTTGAAGTGGTGCGCAAGCGCATTGACGCCTTGGGCACGCGCGAGCCGACGATCATCCGTTCGGGCGCCAACCGCATCGTGGTGCAGGTGCCGGGTCTGCAGGATCCGCAGGCGCTGAAGAACCTGCTCGGCCAGACCGCCAAGCTCGAGTTCAAGCTGGTCGATACGACCGCACTGCAAAGCGATATCCAGCGCGGCGTCGCGCCTCCGGGCAGCGAGATCGTGCCCTATGCACCGGGCAAGGATGGTGCACCCGTCGGTTCGATCGCGGTCAAGCGCCTTGGCGGCATTCGCGGTGATCAGCTGACCAATGCGCAGGTCACCAACAACCAGCAGACCAACGAGCCGCAGGTGGCGATCACCTTCAACACCGAAGGCGGCGCGCGCTTTGCCAAGCTGACGACGCAGAACGTCAACAAGCCCTTCGCGATCATCCTCGATGGCAAGGTGCTTTCCGCGCCCAACATCAACGAGCCGATCCTGGGCGGCAGCGCGGTGATCTCGGGCAACTTCACCACGCAGGCGGCGAGCAACCTCGCTATCTCGCTGCGTTCGGGCGCGCTGCCGGTGGACCTCAAGGTGGTGGAAGAACGCACCGTCGGGCCTGACCTTGGCGCGGATTCGATCCGCAAGGGCATGATCGCGATGGCGGTCGGAACGCTGGCGCTGGTCGCGTTCATCCTCGCGGTCTACGGCCGTTTCGGGATGTATGCCTGCATCGCGCTCGTCTTCAACGTGCTGATGATCCTTGGCATCATGGCACTGATCGGCACGACGCTGACGCTGCCGGGCATTGCGGGTTTCGTTCTCACAATCGGCGCGGCGGTCGACGCCAACGTGCTGATCAACGAGCGCATTCGTGAAGAGCGGCACCGCGGGCGCCGCGTGTTCCAGGCCGTCGAGATGGGCTACAAGGAAGCCAGCCGCGCCATCTTCGACGCCAATATCACCAACGTGATTGCGGCGATGTCGATGGCGGCATTCGGCACCGGCCCGGTGCGCGGCTTTGCCATCGTGCTGCTGATCGGCATCGCGACCTCGGTGTTCACCGCGGTGACCATGACCCGGATGTGGGTCGCCCAGTGGCTGCGCAAGGCGCGGCCCACCGAAATCGCCTTGTAAGGAACCGGCCCGATGAAGCTCCTCAAGCTCGTTCCCGACAACACGAACATCAAGTTCCTGCGCTGGCGCGGGCCCTTCTACGTGATCAGCCTGCTGCTGATGGCGGCGAGCCTTGGCCTTGTCTTCACCAAGGGCCTGAACCTCGGCGTCGATTTCATCGGCGGCCAGATGATCCGCGTGACGTTCACGCAAAGCGCCGAAGCGCCGGTGGCGGCGCTGCGCGGGGAGATCGAGACGCTGGGCTATGGCGAGCCGATCATCCAGCGCTATGGCAAGCCCAACGAGATTTCGATCCGCATGAAGCTGCCGGAGGGCGCGGACCACGACAGCGGGCTTTCCGACAAGATGGCGCGCACGATCACCGCAGACATCAAGGCCAAGCACGCCGATGCGCGCGTGGACGGCGTGGACTCGGTCTCGGGCAAGGTCTCGGGCGAGCTGTGGCACAGCGCGGCGCTTTCGCTCGGCCTCGCGGCGCTGGCGGTGGCGGCCTATATCTGGCTGCGCTTCGAATGGCAGTTCGGTATCGGCGCGCTGTTCAGCCTTGTCCACGACGTGACGCTGACGCTGGGCCTGTTCGCGGTGACGCAGCTGGAATTCGACCTCACCATCGTGGCGGCGCTCCTGACGCTGATCGGCTATTCGCTCAATGATACGATCGTGGTCTACGACCGCATCCGCGAAAACCTGAAGAAGTATCGCAAGATGCCGATGCCCGAGCTGCTCGACCTTTCGGTCAACGAGACGCTGCACCGGACGCTGGCGACTTCGCTTTCGATGCTGATCACGCTGACGGCGCTGCTGCTGCTGGGGCCGGGGGTGATCTTCGGCTTCACTGCGGCGATCACGCTGGGCATTTTCGTCGGCACCTACAGCTCGATCTACATGGCCGCGCCGATCCTGATCTGGCTGAAGGTGACCTCGAAGAGCTTCGTGCCGACCGAATCCGCGCTCGACAAGCAGGAGCGGATGGCGCGCGAAGGGGCTTGAGGTAGGCCCACCCCAAGCCCCTCCCGCAAGCGGGAGGGGAGTTAGCGGTTGGCGGCTTTTTCGTAGATCTGCGCGAGTGCAGCGGCGTTCGCGTCCCAGCTGAAGCGGGCGGCGCTGGCGGCGACCTCTGCTGGTGCGGGCGGAGCTGCCAGTATCTCGGCAATGGCAGCGGCAATCGCGGCAGGGGTTCGTTCGGCGAGACGGCCGGCGGCGGGGCAATTGACCACCTCGGGCGCGCCGCCCACGGGCGGAATGACGAGCGGCGTGCCGCAGGCGAGCGCTTCGATCCAGGCATTGGCAAGGCCTTCGCGCTCGGAAGGCAGCACCATGACATCGGCGGCGCTGAGCAGCACGGGCAGGGTCTCATGACCCACGCCGCCGAGGAAGTGCACCCGGCTGGAAACACCGTGCGCGGCGGCCTTGGCGCGCAGCGCGGCTTCCTCCGCGCCGGTGCCGGCGAGCGCGAGCTGGATATCGCCGGGCAGGCTGGTCAGCGCCTCGATCGCGAGGGCCTGTCCCTTGATCGTGATCAGCGCACCGACGCAGACGGCAAGGCGGTCGGCGGGGCGGAGGGCGAGCGTTGGCAGGCTGGCGGCGAGCTGGGCGCGCGCCTCGGCGCGGGGCATCGGCTGAAAGCGCGCATGGTCGAGGCCGGTGTAGTGCACGGTGATCCCGCCGGGCGGGGCGAGGCCCAGCGCGTCCATGTCGCGCGCGAGGGCGCCAGACACGGCAAGCACTGCCGCTGCGCTATGGGCTGCGCGGCGCATCTGGAGCAGTGCGGCGGGGCGGTCGCCCCAGAGATGGATGTCCGAGCCGCGCGCCTTGATCGCATGCGGCAGGCCGAGCGCGGCGGCGACATCGGCGGCGGCGGGGCCATCGGGATAGAAGAATTGCGCGTCAACGAGATCGAACGGCGTTTCCCGGTGGAGCTTTCGCGCCAGCGGCAGGACCGCGCGGGTGATCGCCCAGGGATTGAAGCGGCCGGAGAGCCCGGGGACGAGGAGGAAGCGGGGATGATGCACCGTGACGCGCCCGCCGGTTTCGACCGGGGGAATCGTCGCGAGCGGCTTGTAGCGGCCCATCGCGCGCAGCGGCGGCGGGGGTAGGCCGATCGGGTTGATGACGGTCACGTCCCAATCGCCCCGCGCGGCGAGCGTTTCCATCTGGCGCGCGACAAAGCGGCCGAAGCCCGGGCGGGTCGGGGCGGGGTACAACGTCGAAATCGACAGCAGGCGGCGCTTCACCGGCAATGGGCTGGATATCAGAGCGAGCGGACGAGCAGTTCGGCAACGCCGATCCAGGCGGGGTGATCGATCACCACCTGGCGCTGGCCGACGCCGGGCGGCAGCAGCGCAACGCGGTCGCCGTCGCGGTCGATCATGCGGCCGAAGGCGAAGCGGCCGCCGGGGCGCGGGGCAAGCACATCGCGGTTGAGCGCGCGGCCGAAATCCTCCGGACCAACTTGCCTAAGCCAGACCTGATCGCCAGCGCGGTATTCACCGGCGCTGGCCTCCACCGTCATCACGACGAGCTGGGCCGAGCCCGGACCGACCGGAAGCACCGCCGACATCGGCTTGGTGAGCGCCTCCGCACCAGTTGCCGCGAGGCGGGCGATGATCTGCGGTTCGCTATCGACCTCGGCCTTTACCAGCAGCTGCGGATCGACATCGAGTGCGGCGGCGATGCGGTTCATCCAGCCGAGCGAAAGCGAGCGCATGCCCGTTTCGAGCCGGCCGATGGTCTGCGCAGTTGTCGGCGGCGCACAGCGCGCGGCGACATCGGCCAAGGTGAGGCCCTTTTGACGGCGGATATCGCGGATGCGGTTGATCATGTCAGGGGCTCTCTTGGGGGCCTCCTACGGACTTTTACAGCTTTTGTGCGCTGCGGCAAGTTTTGTGCTTTCCTACAGACAACACTCTCCGGCATGATAACGATTGTTCCTGATTTGTTCAAGAGGAGGGCGCGATGGCGCAGGTTCTGGTCGAGCGTGAACTGACGGAAGAGGGACCGCGGCGGGTGGACGGGGTGCGGCCCGGCTCCGCTGGCGGATCGGGGAAGGCGGCAGTGCGCAGCGTGAAGGTCAATTTGGCCGAATCGCCACTGACCTGGCTGCACGCGCGGGGCCACTTGAACGACCGGCAGTTTGCCGCTGGCGAGCGGTTGCGCGCTGATTGGGAGCGTGCCGAACTTGCCCCGTCGGTGACGATGCGATGGGACCCGGTGCGCATTGCCGGAGGCGAGAAAGACCTGACGCCCGGCGAACGCCAGATTGCGGCGCGGCGCCGGTTTGATGGTGCCATCGCGGCAGCAGGCCCGGGCCTTGCGGATATCCTTTGGCGGGTGGTCTGCGCGGGCGAGGGTGTGCCGGCTGCAGAGAAGGCGCTGGCCTGGCCTGCGCGTAGCGGCAAGCTGGTGCTGGAACTGGCGCTCGACCGGGTGGCTGGTTTCTACGGGGTGCGGTGAGGGGCGTTCAGAAGACGTTGTGATCTTCGGGCTGTCGCAAGAGCGAGCGTCCCCATTTGTAGAGGCCGAAGCCGATCATGAAGGGGATGCCACCCACCATCAGCGGCAGATAGATCGCGCCGAGGATCCCGGGGTCCCGCATGGCTTGGGTCATGCCGATGCCGATCACGAGCACGGTGCAAAGACCGCTGGTGAGCATGATCAGGATGCCGGCCGCCAGCAGCAGGCCGCCGAACAGGCGCTTCATGGCTTCCTCCTTGCACGCGCTACCACCGCCGCGCCCTCGGCACCGGGACGATAGAAGGTGTTGTAGGTATCGAAGGGGATGATCTGGCGATCGGGCGTGACGAAGTGGACGCAGCTGCGCTTCACCGTCGCCAGATCGAAGTTGTAGCGATCGAGGAACTGCAGGATCACGACGCGGAAGCTGTTGGCATAGCCGAGGTCCTCCGGCACCAGCGCCTGCGGCAGGCAGCATAGTACGCCCGCCAGCTTCTCCTCTGTGTTGCACTGCGTGGTGGCGAGGCTGAAGAGGTCCAGCATCGCCTCGCGCAGCGCGGGATAGGCCTCGTAGCTGATCGTGTTGGGCCCATTGAGCAGCACCTCGCGCGGGAGCAGCGAGGTGATCGGGGTGACCGAGCGGCCCGCGCGCAGGCCGTAGCCGATGCAGATCTGATCGGGATTGCAGGGCAGCGGGATCATGTCCTCTGCCGCGAAGACACCGGCCTTTACCACCTCGCGCCGGATCTGGGTGATCAGCATGCGGTTGGCCTTGCCGTCGAAGCCTTCGTTGCGCCCGGCATCCTGCACCGGCTGGAAGGTGACCCCGCGCACGCATTTCCATTCGAGTGCGTGGTTGACGATATCTGCGATCTCGCCGTCGTTCACCCCGCGCTTCACCACGGCGACCAGCGTGGTCGAGAGGCCGACCCGTTCCAGCGCTTCGAGCGCGGCCTGGCGGACGCGCGAGAGGCGGGCGCCGCGCAAGTTGACCAGCGCCTCGTCGTTCAGGCTGTCGAACTGGAGGTAGACTTCGAGGCGAGGGGCGTAGCTGGCAAGGCGCTCGACGAAGGCCGGGTCCTGCGCGATGCGCACGCCGTTGGTGTTGATCATCACGTGGCGGATCGGGCGGCGTTTTACCGCATCGAGCACTTCGAAGAACTGCGGGTGGATCGTGGGTTCGCCGCCGGAAAGCTGGACAAGGTCGGACTCGCCCTCGCTTTCGACGAGCGCATCGAGCATGCCTTCGATCACGCTTAGCGGCAGATGGGCGCCATGGACATTCTCGGCATCAGCGAAGCAGACCGGGCAGGCGAGATTGCAGGCAGAGTTGATCTCGACGATGGCGAGGCAGCTGTGCTGTTCGTGATCGGGGCAGAGGCCGCAATCGAAC
Organism: Novosphingobium sp.; assembly: GCF_019748365.1. GTDB lineage: Bacteria > Pseudomonadota > Alphaproteobacteria > Sphingomonadales > Sphingomonadaceae > Novosphingobium. Next base: position 11,094 of record NZ_JAIEPN010000034.1, on the reverse strand, counting down.
GGGCAGCCTGCTTCGGTGCGGGTCTGCGCGGTGAGCGGGCGGTCGCCGGGCTTGAGCCAGTCCTTCTGGCCGCGCCAATAGGCAAGATCGTCGCTGATCAGCGTTTTCTGGACGCCGTGGGCGGGGCAGCGCTTGAGGTAGTAGACGCTGCCCGCTTCGATGATGACTTTGGCGGGGACGAGTTCGAGGCAGGTCTCGCACAGGCTCGTGGTCTGGCTGTGGAAGATGTAGGGCGCCGCCTTGCGCTCAGGCGGCGGCAGGACGGTCGTTTCCACGTGCGATCCAGACGAGGGCATATAGAATCAATCCGATCATGGCCAAGTTGAACACGTTTAACGGGCCGACGATCTTTGGGTAGGGCTTGAAGAACTCCCACGCAAATCGCTGCACCGCGTAGAACAACACGAAAGCGTGGAAGCCGTGGCGCGTGGCCCATTGTCGTTCGCGCGTGAGGGCGCGCCAATAGACGAGGAGAAAGGCCAGCATCGCGAGCGATTCGTAGATCTGTACGGGATGGCGCGCGATGCCATCACCGAGATCGACGCCCCAGGGGAGGCTGGTGGGGATGCCATAAGTGTGATCGGGGAGGCCTGCGAAGAGGCAGCCCCAGCGGCCGACCATGATGCCGAGCGTGAGCGGAATGACGAACGGACCGCCGGTGGAGCCGCGCACCCCGCGCACCCATTTCCACACTTCGACCGCGACGATTGCCCCAGCCAGCGCCCCCGCGACCGAGTGCGAGAGCACTGGCCTTGCATCCTGAAGGGTGTTGATCGACCCCAGCAGCCACGCCCCCGCCGCGCCGCCCAGCGCGAGGCTGATGAAGTAGTCCGGCGCGGTCTGCCGGGCGAGGGTTTCGACGCTCGCGCGGCGCTGCCGATAGACCCACCGCGCGCCGAGAAAGGCGATCAGCCAGGCCGAGAGATCGCCGAGATAGTGGAACGAGGGGGAAGTGGGGATGTGGATCACGGGTTGTAACTCAGCAATTTGCACGCGTTCATTCGCGGACTGCGAGTTCGGGATGCTCGTTCTCAATTGGCAGGATGAACGAGTCGAACAAAATGAGGAAGATATCCCCCAGAGCGCGAGCATACCGCTGACGCTCCTGTTCATCCGTCAGCTTTGAGATCGCCGCGTCAATGTCGCCGAATCCGGCATCCAACGCATATACCGCGGCCAGAAGCTGACTGGCTGTTTCGCGTTCCATCTCATCCCTCCACCATCTCCGCCAATTCCAGCCAGCGCTCTTCTGCTGCGTCCTTCTCGGCGCGGGCCTTGTCTAGCGCTGCGGTAAGGGCGGCGAAGCGGGTGGGGTTCTTGGTATAGAGTTCGGGGTCGGCCAGCGCCGCCTCATCGCACGCGATCAGAGCTTCCAACTCGGCGATGCGGTCCGGGAGCAGCTCGTAGTCGCGCTGGTCCCTGTAAGTGAGCTTGGCCTTCTTGGGCGGGGGCGGCGGGGGCGCGGCGGCGTGTTTTTCTGCCGTTTCGCGCGCCACGGGCTTGCCCGCCAGCCGCTGTTTGCGCTGCTTCTCCCAGTCGGCATAGCCGCCCGCGACGATATCGACTTTGCCCGAGCCGTCCATGCCGAGCGTGATCGTCACGGTCCGGTCGAGGAAATCGCGGTCGTGGCTGACGATGAGGACGGTGCCCTCGTAGTCCGAAATCACTTCCTGCAGGAGGTCGAGCGTTTCGAGATCGAGGTCGTTGGTCGGCTCGTCGAGCACGAGGAGGCTGGAAGGGCGGGCGAATTCGCGGGCGAGGAGCAGGCGCGAACGTTCGCCACCCGAAAGCGTGCCGACGCGGGCCTCGACCATGCCGGGATCGAACAGGAATTCCTTGAGGTAGCCGTGGATGTGCTTGCGCACACCCTGCACGTCGATCCAGTCGCTGCCTTCGGCGAGGACGTCGCGGATGCGCTTGTCGGGTGCCATCAGGCTGCGCTGCTGGTCGATGATGACGGGGGTGAGCGTCTTGGCGAGGGTGACGGTGCCGCTGTCGGGTTCAAGCTCACCGGTGAGAAGCTTGAGCAGCGTCGTCTTGCCTGCGCCATTCGCGCCGACGAGGCCGATGCGGTCCTTGCGCATGATGCGCAAGCTGAAGTCCTTGACGATCACCCGTTCGCCAAAGCGCTTGGTGATCTTGTCGGCGACGATGACGGCCTTGCTCTTGGCATCGTCGCTGCCGAGGCTGATCTTGGCGGTGCCCTGCGGGCTCATCATCGCGGCGCGGGTGGCGCGCATTTCCCAGAGCTTTTCGAGGCGGCCCATGTTGCGCTTGCGCCGCGCGGTGACGCCGCGTTCCAGCCAGTGGGCTTCGATCTTGAGCTTGGCGTCGAGCTTGTCGGCGGCGCGGGCCTCTTCGGCGTAGACCGCTTCCATCCACGCTTCGTAGCCGCCGAAGCCGATCTCGCGGCGGCGGATCGCGCCGCGGTCCAGCCAGAGCGTCGCCTTGGTCAGGCGTTCGAGGAAGGTGCGGTCGTGGCTGATGACGACGAAGGCGCCGGTGTAGCGCTGGAGCCAGCTTTCGAGCCACTCGATCGCGGCAAGATCGAGGTGGTTGGTCGGTTCATCCAGCAGCAGCAGATCGGGCTCGCTGGCAAGCGCGCGGGCGAGGGCGGCGCGGCGGCGTTCACCGCCCGAGGCGCTGTCTGCCTTGCGGGAGAGATCGATGCCGAGCTGGCCTGCGATGGATTCGACTTCGTGACGCGGCGGGGCGTCCTTGCCCGAAAGCGCGAAGTCCATCAGGGTTTCATAGCCGGTGAAGAACGGGTCCTGCTCCAGCGTGACGACGCGCGTGCCGGGCTGGACCGAGCGGGTGCCCTTGTCCGCATCGATCGTGCCCGCGATGAGCTTCAGAAGCGTGGTCTTGCCTGCGCCATTGCGGCCGATGAGCGCGAGCCGGTCGCGCGGGCCGATCTGGATGTCGAGGTCCTTGAACAGCCAGCTTGTGCCCTGGTTGAGGCCAAGGCCTTCCCAGCTGAGGATCGGTGCTGCTGCCATGATGGAGCGGCGCTTAGCCGGGGCGGGCGGGAAGGTCCAGTATCTGCAGGGGATGGCTTGGCACTCGGCCACATGATCTGCCATAGTGCATGCTCAGGGGAGCGGGGTATGGGTCATCTGACTTCCCGCACGTTCACAAGCTATTCAAAGGCCTCAGGCTATGCCGCTTCGCATCATGCGTTGGACATCTGCAATTCTCGCCCTTGGCCTCCTCGTCTCGATTGCCCCCGCGGCCGATGCGCAGCAGCGCCGTGCCGACGAACAGCGCGAGGCGCGGCTGGACTTGCGCAACGGCAACGTGCGTTCACTGCGCGAGATCGAGGCGCGCGTGCTGCCAACGAAGCGCGGCATGCAGTACCTCGGCCCCGAATACGATCCGACCGCGATGGCCTATCGCCTGAAGTTCATTCAGGACGGGCGCGTGGTGTTTGTCGATGTCGATGCGCGGACCGGGCAGATACTGGGCGAATCGCACTGATTCCCAAGTCTTGCGGCAAGCAAAACGGGCTGTTCCTTGACCGTTCAGGTTTGGCGCTCCATCACTTGGGGCGAATAGTGGTCCCGCCCGCAGCGGGCGCAGCAAGGGGCAAGCAATGCGCATTCTGATCGTCGAGGATGAACCGACCCTCGGCAAGCAGCTCAAGTCCACGCTCGAGGCGAACGGCTATGCTGTCGATCTTTCGGTCGATGGCGAGGACGGGCACTTCATGGGCTCGACCGAGGATTACGATGCGGTGATCCTTGATCTGGGCCTTCCCGAGATCGACGGGCTGACGGTGCTCGGCATGTGGCGCAAGGAAGGCCGCAAGTTCCCGGTGCTGGTGCTGACCGCGCGTGACAGCTGGTCCGACAAGGTGGCCGGGCTCGATGCGGGTGCTGACGACTATCTCGCCAAGCCTTTCCAGAGCGAGGAACTGATCGCCCGCCTGCGCGCGCTGATCCGCCGCGCTTCGGGCAATTCCTCGTCGGAGCTGATCGCGGGCGGCGTGCGGCTCGATACGCGTTCGGGCCGGGTGACGCTGGATGGCGAGCCGGTTAAGCTGACGGCGCAGGAGTACAAGCTGCTCTCCTACCTGCTCCACCACAAGGGCAAGGTGGTGAGCCGCACCGAGCTGATCGAACATATCTACGATCAGGACTTCGACCGCGATTCCAACACGATCGAAGTGTTCGTCACGCGCATCCGCAAGAAGCTGGGGCCTGACGTGATCACCACGATCCGCGGGCTGGGCTACAGCCTCGACGACCCGGCGCAGGGCGGGCGCGGCTGAGCGGACGCGGCGCGCACGGCGTGGAGCACAGCGTGATCGCCCCCGGGGAAACCGACGCCGCAGTACCTGACGCGCAGCCAGCCACCGCGCCGCACACGGGCTCGCTTTCGCGGCGCATGCTGCTGATTGCGGTGGCGTGGATTTCGGTTCTGCTGCTCGGCGGCGGTCTTGCGCTCGACCGGACGATGACCGGCCTTGCCACGCGCAATTTCGATGACCAGCTGGGCTACATGCTGACGGCCATGGTCGGTTCGGCGGAAATCGGGCCGGACGGCGAAGTGTTCTTCAACCGTGCGCTGGGTGATCAGCGGTTTCTTGAGCCCAACAGCGGCCTCTACTGGCAGATCAGCGGCCAGGGCCACGAGGATTTCCCCTCCCGCTCGCTGTGGGACCGCACGCTGAAGCTCAGAGGCGATCACTTCGATGGCGCCCCCCATGTCTACGACAGCGAACAGTTCGGCGAGGAGCGGCTGCGCATCATCGAACGCTCGGTGATCCTGCCGGGGAGCCCGATCAAGTGGCAGTTCGCAGTGGCCGCCAGCCGCGGCGATCTCGATGCGCAGATCCGGCGCATCCGGGCGATCCTGATCTGGTCGTTCGTGGTGCTGGCGCTTGGCCTGATCACGATGGCAGCACTGCAGACCTACTACGGCCTCGGCCCCTTGCGCCGCGTGCGCCGCGCGATTGCCGACATGCGCGAAGGGCAGGCGCGGCGGGTGGACGAGCCGCTGCCGCTGGAAGTCCAGCCGCTGGTCGAGGAAATCAACGCGCTGCTCGCCCACTCGGAGCGGCAGGCGGAGGAAGCCCGCACGCATGCCGGCAACCTTGCGCATGCGCTGAAAACGCCGCTGACGGTGGTGATGAACGCGGCGACGGCGAAGGCCGATGACCTCTCCGATACGGTGATCCGGGAAGCGGCGGTGATGCGCCGGCAGGTCGATCATCACCTTGCGCGCGCCCGCGCCGTCGGCCGCCGCGCCACCGGACTTTCGCGCGCCAGCGTGGGCGAAAGCGCGGAGGCGGTGGAGCGCGCGGTGGTGCGGCTCTATCCCAATGTGCGCTTCGACATGGACGGCAACCGCGAGGCCAGCGTCGCGATCGAGCGGCAGGACCTCGATGAAATCCTCGGCAACCTGATCGAGAATGCGGCCAAGTATGGCGGCGGTTCGGTCTTCGTCACGATCGATGCGGTGCCGGACGATCCGAAGACCTGCGAGATCTGGATCGAGGACGACGGGATGGGCATCCCGGATGAGGCCAAGGACAAACTCTTCGCGCGCGGTGCCCGGCTTGATACGGGCAAGCCGGGGACCGGTCTGGGCCTCGCCATCGTGCGCGATGTCGCGGAGCTTTATGGCGGTTCGATCACGCTGGGCGAGAGCGAGGATCTGGGCGGCTTGATGGCGGTGCTGCGGTTGCCGAGGTCGGCGGGGAAGTAGAGGTCAGCCTCAGGCGCGCGGATGCGCATTCCGGTACACGTCGAGCAGGGTAGCCGCATCAACCTTGGTGTAGATCTGAGTCGAGGACAGGCTGGCGTGGCCGAGCAGTTCCTGCAGGCTACGAAGGTCTGCACCCGCGCCAAGGAGGTGCGTGGCGAAGCTGTGGCGCAGGGCATGGGGTGTGGCCGTTGCGGGCAGGCCCAGCACGGTGCGGGCGCGGGCGACGGCGCGCTGGATCATCGCCTGGGCCAGCGGGCCGCCCTTGGCGCCGCGGAACAGCGGTTCGCTCCGTGCGAGCGGGAAGGGGACTTTGGCGGCATAGTCCTCCACCGCCGCCTTCACGATGGGCAGGATCGGCACGACGCGTTGGCGGCCGCCCTTGCCGGTAACGGTAAGCGCGTCTCCCAGCGGCAGCGCGGCGGCGGTGAGCGAGAGCGCCTCGGCAATGCGCAGGCCCGCGCCGTAGAGCAGAAGAAGCACGGCCCGGTCGCGCGCGCCGATCCAGGCTTCCGCGCCTTCGCTTTCGACCATCGCGGCAAGGCTGACTGCATCATCCGGGGTGACGGGGCGGGGCAGGCCCTTCTTGATCCGGGGGCCGCGCAGGCGGGGCGGCGGGGCGTCCGCACCACCGGCCTGCGTGCGGGCGAAGGCGAGGAAGGCCTTGATTGCGGACAACTCCCGCGCGGCGGAGACGTTGCCGATGCCATCGGCTCGGCGGGCGGCCAGCTGGGTGCGCACATCGCCAACGTCTAGCTTGGCGAGCGCTGGCCAATCCTGCGGTTGCGGCAGCGCGGCAAGCAGGCGCGCGGCGGTCGCGACGTAGGCGCGGACGGTGTGCGGCGAGCGGCGGCGGGCGAGCGCGAGGTGCTGGCCCCAGGCTTCCAGCAAATCGGCGGCGCTCATGCCCCGACAAGCCCGGCGGGGACGAGTTCACCGAGCAGGCCATCGAGCAGCGGCATGCCCGCATCGGTCACGATAAGGCGGTCGGCTCGCGTGCTGAGCAGGCCCTGTGCGGTGTAGAACGCGCGCTTGGCGGGATCGATCAGATCGGTTTCGGCAAGGCCGAAGCGCCGGGCGAGCGCGGCAGGCGCAATCCCTTCGGCAAGCCGCAGGCCCATCAGCAGCGCTTCGGCGGCCTGTTCGCGCATGCCGAGTTCGCGGATATCGGCGATGCCGTGGTGCTGGGCGCTGACGGCCTTGAGGAAGTTCTCCGGCTTGCGGTGGCGCACCGTCGCAAATCCGCCGCGCCGACCATGGGCGCCGGGGCCGATCCCGGCGTAGTCTTGATAGCGCCAATAGACGAGGTTGTGGCGGCTTTCCTCGCCCGGGCGGGCGTGGTTGCTGATCTCGTAGGCGGGGAGGCCGGCGGCGCTCGTCATCTCGCGCGTGAGAGCGAAGAGATCGCCCGCCATGTCATCATCCAGCGGGGTGAACCTGCCCTCGCGCACCAGCGTGGCAAAGCGCGTGCCGGGTTCGATCGTCAGCTGGTAGAGTGAGAGGTGGCCCGTGCCGAACGAGAGTGCGCGGGCCAGTTCGGCCTCCCACAGCTGCGGCGTGTGATCGGGCCGGGCGTAAATCAGATCGAAGCTGACCCGGCCAAAGTGGCGCTGCGCCACATCGAGCGCGGCAAGACCCTCGGCGGCATTGTGGAGCCGGCCGAGGAACAGCAGCGCAGCATCGTCAAGCGCCTGCAGGCCGAGCGAAACGCGGTTGATGCCGGCGTTGGCAAGGCTGGCGAAGTTTGCCGCCTCGACCGAGGAGGGATTGGCCTCCAGCGTGATCTCGATGCCCTCAGCGAAGCGCCAGTGGCGGCTTGCGGCTTCGATCAGCGTCGCCACCAGCGAAGGTGCCATCAGCGAAGGCGTGCCGCCGCCGAAGAAGATCGATGAAAGCTCGCGCCCACCCGTCAGCGCTGCCTCGTGCGCCATGTCGGCCAGCAGCGCCTGCTGCCATTCGCCCAGGTCGATGCCCTCTCGGACATGGCTGTTAAAGTCGCAATAAGGGCACTTGGCGAGGCAGAATGGCCAGTGGATATAAAGGGCGAAGGCCATGGGTCTTTCCAGCCTGAGTCGGGCGGATAAAGTCAAGGGCGAAAGGCATGGGGAAAGCGCATATGCAGGGCATTCGAGTGCGTTGGACCGTGATGCTTGTCGCCCTGCTGGCAGCGCAGCCAGCGGCGGCGCAGGTGACCGTCACGCCGATCGAGACGGTGGCGCCACGGCTGCTCGCGGCCCAGAATGCCGAGCGTGTGCGGTTGCGGATGAAGCCGCTCGTCTGGAGTGCGAAGCTGGCGGATCATGCCAGGAAGTGGGCGCAGACGCTCGCCGTGTCCGACATGTTCGAGCACGCGCCGGTGGGGGCCGATGGCGGGGAAGGGGAAAACCTCTGGACCGGCTCGAAGGATGATTGCACCCCCGAGGAAATGATCGGTTCCCTCATCGACGAGGGCAAGCTCTTCAAGCGCCGCAAATTCCCCGATGTCTCGACCACCGGGCGCTGGGAAGACGTGGGGCACTATACGCAGATCGTGTGGAAGGATACGCGCGAAGTGGGCTGCGCGATCGTCAGCAACCGGCAGAGCGATTATCTGGTCTGCCGCTACTGGCCTGCGGGCAATATCATCGGCCAGCAAGTCTACGACTACAAGGCGGCTGCCGCTCCGGCCACGGCCGCGCCAGCCACTCCGGCGGCGGTCAGTCCGACAAAGCCGACGAAACCAGCTTCGAAAAAGCGTCGGCGCGGTGGCTGATGCGATGCTTTTCAGCCGGGTCCAGCTCGGCGAAGGTGCGCGTATCGCCTAAGGGAACGAAGACCGGATCGTAGCCGAAGCCCATCGTCCCGCGGGGCGGCCAGGTTAGCGAGCCCTTGGCGCGGCCTTCGAACACTGCCTCGCGGCCATCCGGCCAGGCGAGCGCGAGGACGCAGGCAAACCAGCACGTCCGCGGGGTGTCAGGGCCGAGCTCGGCGAGTTTGCCCTCGACCTTGCCCATCGCCATGTACCAGTCACGGCCCGGACCGCCTTCGTAAGGCGCGGCTTCGGCCCAATCGGCAGTGTAGACGCCCGGCGCCCCGCCAAGCGCGGTGACGCAAAGGCCGGAATCATCGGCAAGCGCGGGAAGGCCCGAAGCGCTGGCCGAGGCATGGGCCTTGATCAGCGCATTCTCGGAGAAAGTCGTGCCGGTCTCGGCGGGTTCGGGGAGACCCAGTTCGCCCGCCGAGAGGCAGTCCATCCCGTAAGGCTCCAGCAGCGCCCGGATCTCGCGCAGCTTGCCCGCATTGTGCGTGGCGATGACGAGCTTGCCGGGGGGGAGCAGACGGGTCACGGCCTTGCCCCCACTGCCTCGTCATTCCCGCGCAGGCGGGAATCCAGAGCCTCAGACGCAGCGCCTGCCGCTCTGGATCCCCGCCTGCGCGGGGATGACGAAGGGTGGTATGGAAAGGTCACTGGCCGACGGCGCGGGCCTGTGCGGCGAAGATTTCGGCGCAGCCGATGCGGGCAAGGCGCAGGAGGCGCAGCAGGCCTTCCTCGTCATAGGTCGCGCCTTCCGCCGTTGCCTGCACTTCGGCGATATGGCCGCCTTCGATCAGCACGAAGTTGGCATCGGCATCGGCCGAGCTGTCCTCGATATAGTCGAGATCGAGCACCGGAGTGCCCTGATGGATGCCGCAGGAAATCGCGGCGACCTTGCGGGTGAGCGGGTCTTCGGTGATCGCGCCTGCGTCCATCAGCTTCTGCACGGCCAAGCGCAGTGCGATCCACGCGCCCGAGATCGAGGCGGTGCGGGTGCCGCCGTCGGCCTGGATGACGTCGCAGTCCAAAGTGATCTGCCGCTCGCCGAGCTTCTTGAGGTCCGTCACAGCGCGCAACGAACGACCGATCAGGCGCTGGATTTCCTGCGTGCGGCCCGATTGCTTGCCCTTGGCCGCCTCGCGGCTGCCGCGCGTGTGGGTGGCGCGGGGAAGCATCGAGTATTCCGCCGTGACCCAGCCTTCGCCCTTGCCGCGCATGAACGGCGGCACGCGCTCTTCGACCGAGGCGGTGACGAGCACCTTTGTATCGCCAAAGCCGATCAGCACCGAGCCTTCGGCGTGCTTGGTGAAACCGGTCTCGATCGTGATGGCGCGCATTTCATCTGCGGCGCGGCCTGAGGGTCGCATGGGAATTCCTTTGTCTGGCGTTTCCGCTGCCTTTAGCCCGCCGGGAGCGGAAGGGAAGGCCCAACCTCACGAAAAGACGGGGGCGCCGACACCTTTCAAGGGCCGGAAAACTGCCCTAGATATCGGGCATGGCAGGACCCGGTCTGACTGAACTTTCGGCGCGCGCCCGCGAAATCTTCCGGCTGGTGGTGGAAGGCTATATCGCCAGCGGCCATCCCGTCGGCTCACGTACGTTGGCAGGGAGCGGGGCGGTGGCGCTTTCGCCCGCCTCGATCCGCTCGGTGCTGCAGGAATTGCAGGATGCCGGGCTGCTCGCCGCGCCACATACCAGCGCGGGGCGGATGCCGACCCAGGTGGGCCTCAGGCTGTTTGTCGACGGGATCATGCAAGTGGCCGAACCTTCGGCAGCCGATCGCGCACAGATCGAGCGCGGGCTGGCCGAAGGCGGGACGATCGAGGCAGCGCTTGCGGCGGCGAGTTCGGCGCTCTCCGATCTTTCGGCGGCGGCGGGCGTGGTCATGGTGCCGCGCCGGGAAATGCGGCTGGCGCAGATTTCCTTCGTGCCGCTGGGTCAGGGCCGCGCGCTGGTCGTGCTGGTGGGGGATGACGGCAGCGTTGAGAACCGGGTGATCGATCTGCCCGGCGCGGCCAGCGCCTCCACGCTGGAGCAGGCGGGCAATTACCTCACCGCGCGCATGGCCGGGCGCACGCTCGCCGATGCCTTGCAGGCGATCCGCGCCGAGATTGCCAGCGGGCGCTCGGCGCTCGATACGGCGAGCGCGGCGCTGGTCGAGCGCGGGCTGGCGGTGTGGAGCCGCGATGCGGCACAGCGGCCGGTACTGGTGGTGCGAGGGCAGGCGAACCTGCTCGACGAGGCGGCGCTCGGCGATATCGAGAGAGTGCGGCAGCTGCTCGATGAACTCGAAAGCGCTGAAGCCATCGCGGGCGTGCTCGATGCTGCACGCGAGGCAGACAGCGCGCGCATCTTCATCGGCAGCGAGAACCGGCTGTTCTCGCTGTCCGGCTCTTCGGTGATCGCCTCGCCCTGGCGCGACGGGGAGGGGCGCGTGGTCGGCGTAGTGGGCGTTATCGGTCCGACGCGGTTGAATTATGCGCGGGTTGTCCCCATGGTTGATTTCACGGCTCAATCCTTGAGCAGGATCATCACCCAGGACGGATTTGGTAGAAAATGACTGAGAACGACACGCGCCCGCAGGATGCCGAAGT
>NZ_JAIEPN010000085.1 GCF_019748365.1 Novosphingobium sp. | reverse complement strand
CGCTGGGAAATCCTGCTTTATCCGGGGCTTCACGCCGTCGGCCTGCACCGCGTGGCGCATTGGCTGTTCGTGCGCGAGATGTTTTTCCTCGCGCGCTTCGTGAACCACCTCGCCCGCTTCCTGACCGGAATCGACATCCATCCGGGCGCGAAGATCGGGAAGCACTTGTTCATCGACCATGGCTTTACCGTGATCGGCGAGACGGCCGAGATCGGCAACAATGTGACGATCTACCAGTGCGTGACGCTCGGCGGGACCAACCCGGCGAACGGCGTGCCCGGCAAGCGGCACCCGACGCTCTGCGACAATGCGATCATCGGTTCTGGCGCGCAGATCCTGGGCCCGATCACGGTCGGCCCGCGCGCGCGCGTCGGCGCCAATGCCGTGGTGACCGAGGATGTGCCCGAGGGCGCCACCATGGTCGGCCTCAAGGCGCGCTCCACGCTGGTGCCGGTCGAGACCTGGCTCAAGGACTTCATCCCCTATGGCACGCCCTGCAAGGAACCGTGCGAGCCCTCGGGCGGCAGCCGGGTGGATGAGCTGGAGGCCGAAGTCGCGCTGCTCAAGGCGCAAGTCGCCGCGCTGCTCGAGCGGCAGGGTGACAGCGCTGATGCGCCCGCGCCCGTCGGCGGCGGCAACCGGCGCAGGAGCCGCAGCTGAGCGTGCAGGGCGGAGCCGATGCGGGCGGTCTTGGCCCCTCTGTGCTGCCATTCCCGCAAGTGCGCGCCGAGCCGCAAGTCGGCTTTGAACGGCCCGAACTCATGCGGATACTCGATCTTTATGGCCGTATGGTCGCGGCCGGGGAATGGCGCGACTATGCGATGAACTTCGGCAAGGATGCGGCGAGCTTTGCCGCGTTCCGCCGCACCGCCGAGCGCCCGACAGCGCGGATCGAGAAGCGGCCTGCGCTGCGGAGCAAGCAAGGCATGTGGACGCTTTATGGCGAGGCGGGGCAGGTGCTGAAGCGCGGGCACGAGCTGGCGGGCGTGCTTTCGCCGCTGGAGCGGAAATTGCTGAAGATCGTGGAAGATTGAGCCGATATCTCGCGCTGGCTGGTTTGCTGGCGCTGACCGCTTGCGACGCAGCCCCTGCCGGAAAGCGCAAGCCCGACGAAGGCGCCCCGGTTCTGCGGGTGGTCTACCGTGATGCCGACGCCGAGATGGTGCTCATGATGCCGGAGAAGGGTTCGAGCACCGCGCCGCACAGCGATTGCGCCGCGCCGCTGCTGATCGATGCGCGCACCGGGCAGGCGCGGGTGCTGGACAAGGCCGAGGTCCAGGCTCGGCTCAAGACGATGCAACTAGCGGGGGCGACGCGCGGGGTCTGCCCTTGATCCGTCGTGCCTCCCTCCCCGCGGGGAGGGGTTGGGGGAGGGGGTTCGGCCTCTCCTGCAAGCGCCGCAAACCCCCACCCGACCTCCCCCTCGAGGGGGAGGGGCAGCTTCACCCCTTCATCGCGGCCTGAAGCTGGACAAGAATTGCCTGGCTCTGCTCGGCGCCCGACTGGGGCACGAAATCGCCGGTGCGGTCCGAAATCTCGGCCCAATGCTCGGCAAAGCCTTCGACCGTGCGCTCGCTCTGCGGGAGGACGACGGCCTTGTTCATCGTGACCCATGCCGAGTGATAGGCACCTGCGCCCGCGCCGACGATGGCGTTGGTGGGGGCATCGTCCGAGACGAGGAACAGCGCGGCGGGGACGACATTCTCGGGGCCGAACATCTTGAATGCGGCTTCGGGGAAGATGTCCTCGGTCATGCGGGTCGCGGCGACCGGGGCCAAGGTATTGACCTTGATGTTGTTCTTCGCGCCTTCGAGATAAAGCGTCTTGGTGAGGCCCGCGAGACCGAGCTTCGCCGCGCCGTAGTTGGCCTGGCCGAAGTTGCCGAACAGGCCGGTCGAGGATGCGGTCATCAGGATGCGGCCGTAGTTCTGTTCGCGCATCAGGTCCCAGCACGCCTTGGTAGCGAAGGCCGAACCGATGAGGTGGACCTTGACGACCATCTCGAAATCGGCCGGGTCCATCTTGGTGAAGCTCTTGTCGCGCAGGATGCCGGCATTGTTGATGAGGATGTGGACGCCGCCCCAGGCTTCCTTGGCCTTGGCGACCATTTCGGCCATCTGCTCGAATTCGGTGACCGAGCCGCCGTTCGACATGGCCTCGCCGCCCGCGGCCTTGATTTCCTCGACGACCTTGAGCGCGGCGTCGGAATGACCGGTGCCATCGCGCGCGCCGCCGATATCGTTGACGACGACCTTGGCGCCGCGGCGGCCGAGTTCGAGCGCGTATTCACGGCCGATGCCGCCGCCGGCGCCGGTGACGATGGCGACCTTGTCCTTGAAGGAAATGCTCATGTGAGGACTCTCCCTAGCACCCTAACCGGGCGGTTAATGGGAGCGCGATGCCATGGCGCAAGGGCCTTGGCAACCGGGTCCTCAGCCGATGCGGTGCACCCAGCCGTGCGGATCGGCAGCCTCGCCGCGCTGGATCGAGACGAGGCGCTGGCGCAGCTTCTGGGTGAGCTGGCCGGGGCCGCCGCTGCCGATCACGAAGCTGTCGGTGCTGCTGGTGACCTTGCCGACGGGCGTCACCACCGCGGCGGTGCCGCAGGCGAAGGTTTCGGTGAGCTTGCCCGAGGTCGCATCCGCCTGCCACTGGGCCAGCGAATAGCGCTCCTCGCGCACGGTGAGGCCTTCCTCGCGCGCCAGCTGAATCAGGCTTTCGCGGGTGATGCCGGGGAGGATCGTGCCGCCGAGCGGGGGCGTGACCATCGAGCCATCGGCGAAGACGAAGAACAGGTTCATGCCGCCCAGTTCCTCGATCCACTGCCGCTCGACCGCATCGAGGAACAGCACCTGATCGTGCCCGCGCGCAAAGGCTTCGGCGGTGGGGACGAGGCTGGCCGCGTAGTTGCCGCCGCACTTGGCCGCGCCGGTGCCGCCGGGCGCGGCGCGGCTGTAGTCGCTCACCCACAGCGAAACGGCGGGGGCGCCCGACTTGAAGTAGTTGCCCGCGGGGCTGGCGATCACCAGGAAGCGGTACTGCTTCGAGGGACGCACGCCGAGGAACGCCTCGCTCGCGAACATGAAGGGACGCAGATAGAGCGAGCCGCCCTCGACGGTGGGGAACCAGTCCTTGTCCGCCTTGACGAGCTCTTCCACCGCCCGTGTGAACAGGCCTTCGGGCAAGGTCGGCATGGCAAGCCGCGCGGCCGAGGCATTGAAGCGCGCGGCGTTGGCTTCGGGGCGGAACAGGGCGATGCCGCCATCAGCCAGGCGATAGGCCTTCAGCCCCTCGAAGATTTCCTGCGCGTAGTGCAGCACCGCAGCGGCGGGATCGAGCGGGATCGGGCCATAGGGGACCACTTCGGCGCTGTGCCAGCCCTTGCCCTCGTCATAGCTGAGCGACACCATGTGATCCGAGAACGCAGTGCCGAAGCCGGGGTTCGCAAGGATTTCCGCGCGCGCTTCGGCGGCCACAGGGGCCGGGTGCGGCGTGTGCGTGAAGGTCAACGGGGCGGCAGGTGCGATCGTCGCCATCAGGGCGGTCCTTCGGGATAGTTAGGTGCGCGACGGTCCGTGAACGATTGTTGCGCAAATGGCAAGTCATTTGCAACAAATGTGAAGGGCCGCTTCCGGCAATCGGAAGCGGCCCTTCGCATGGTCAGCGGCCGGAAGTGCCGCCCACGGTGCCTTTATCGCTTGAACAAACTAGCGATAATGCTCCGCGATGCGCAATGCCGACCCCTCTGCTGAACCATGAGACATCGGATCACCTCCTTTCGCGCTGTTGAGCCAAGTGCCGCCTTCCCGATCCCGTTGACATCGGTGTGCGGCTCGACCGGAGGATTGCAGCCCTGTACCGGCCTTGAGTCGAATGTGATTCATCACGGGGCCAAGAACAAGTCTTGCATTGATTTTTTTTGCGGTCAGAATTGTGTCTTCGCGCTCGCGTGGTGGATAAGTCTGCCGGGGTGCATCCCCCTCAGCGGCAGTCCTCGATCACGCGGCCGAGTTCGGACCATGCGGGCAGCACAAGCGTCTGCGCGCCGCCCATTTCGACCATGAACCGGCCCCGGCTGAAGGCGATCGCATCGAGCAGCGGATCGCGGACGTTGAAGGCGATTTCGAACGCGGTGATGCCGCTGGGCGCAGCGTTTCCGGTGGGTGAGGCGGTGAGGTGGCGGCTCGTGCTGCTCGTGGTGATCGTGGCCGGTACCGCGCCAGCAGCAAAGCCTGCGCGCTGCACCACAATCGCCGGGCGGCTGCGATCGCAGCGCATCAGGATGAGCGGACCGGCGCCCGGCTGGCCGAAGCGGACGGCGCTGCCGGTGCTTTCCGCGGTGTAGGTCCAGCTACCGGGTGTCTGCGGAAGATCGCGCCAGTTCGTGGCGTCTGCGCGCGGAGGCAGAGGGGGCGGCGGTGCGGGGCGTGGCAGCGGGGCGGGGAGCACCGGCTTCGATGCAGGCGGGGGCGTGCCACCGTGCGGGGCCGGAGAAGGCTGCGGAGGCGCCTGCGTGCAGCCTGCCAATGACAGCACCGAAGCAATCATCAGAGCGGTGCGGTTGATCTTCATGCCCCGGGTATGGAAGAGAGCAGCGGTGACCTCAAGCAGCTCTGCAAATTCATCGGGCAAATCGAAGGTGCGCATCGACCAGTTGCTGGTGGAGCGCGGCCTGGCCGAGAGCCGTGCCCGCGCACAGGCGCTGATTCTGGCGGGCCACGTCTATTCGGGCGAGACCAAGCTGGTGAAAGCCGGCCATGCACTGGCCGCCGATGCGCCGATCGAAGTGCGCGGGCGCGACCATCCCTGGGTTTCGCGCGGGGGGATAAAGCTGGCGCACGCGCTGGAACACTTCGCGCTCGATCCGGCGGGGGTGACCGCGATGGACATCGGCAGTTCAACAGGCGGATTTACCGACGTGCTGCTCACCCGCGGGGCGGTGCATGTCTTCGCGGTCGATTCGGGGACGAACCAGCTGGCGTGGAAACTGCGGCAGGACCCGCGCGTGACCGTGCTGGAGCAGACCAGCGCGCGGATCCTCACCCCAGCCCAGATCGATAAGCCGGCGAGCTGGGTGGTGTGCGATGCGAGCTTCATATCCTTGCGCAAGGTGCTGGAAGTGCCGCTCGCGCTGGCGGCTCGGCCGACGCGGCTGGTGGCGCTGATCAAGCCGCAGTTCGAAGTGGGACGCGGCGAAGTCGGCAAGGGCGGCGTGGTGCGCGATTCCGCATTGCACACGCGCGTCTGCCAGGAAGTGCAGGACTGGCTGGAAGGCGAGGGCTGGACGGTGCAGGGCATCACCACGAGCCCGATCACCGGCCCGGAAGGCAACGTGGAATTCCTGATTTCGGCGCTGCATCCCGGAGGCTAGAGCACCGATTGTCCCTGCTTGGTGCACCATTCCCTTGCGGAGATTGCCTAGTTGCTGCAGCGCAGCCAATATCTGCGAACTGATACGGCAACGAATCGCTTTTTACCGGAGCGCTCCGGGGGGACACTTCGAGCACATGCGTTATCTCGCCTCACCTGCCCAGCTGCGCGCGAGCCTGCTGCGCTGGTCGCTGTTCACGGTTCCGACGGTGCTTGGGCTTGGGTTTCTTTCCAGTCTGGTTTCGAATGCGGGGCCCGAGAATCCCTGGTTCGCCGAACTGTCGAAGCCTTCGCTCTATCCGCCACCGGCAACCTTCGGGATCGTCTGGTCGGTGCTATATGTTGTGATCGGATTCGCGCTGGCGATGGTGGCCTCGGCCCGCGGCGCACCAAGCCGCGGTTCGGCGATGGCGGTCTTCATCATCCAGATGGTGCTCAATCTGGCGTGGAGCCCGGTGTTCTTCGCCTTCCATCAGATGGCGGTCGCATTCGGCATCATCCTTGCGATGATCGTGCTGACGCTGGTGATGGTTCCGCTGTTCTGGCGCGTGCGCCCGGTGGCTGGCGCGCTGCTGCTGCCATACCTGGCCTGGCTGTGCTTCGCTGCGATGCTCAACTACCAGTTTCTGGCGCTAAATCCCGGAGCTGACGGCGCGCCTGGGAGCGGCGCGGTGGTGCGGGTCAAGATCTGATCACACCGGATATCGTTTTGCCCGGGATCACGCCTTGCGCCGCGCGGTGTGAATCGCCATTTGCGGGACAGTGAATTCGTATCGAAGGCCCAAGCCATGCAGTCCGAGAACCCGATGATCGCCGATTTCGTCAAGCTGCTGAACAGCGCTGCGGGCACGCTCGCCGGCATGGGCCGCGAAGCGGGCGAAACCGCGCGCGAGAAGCTGCGCGAAACTTTCGGCGGCATGGACTTCGTCAGCCGCGAGGAATTCGAGGTGGTGAAGGACATGGCCACCGCCGCGCGCGAGGAAGCCGAGGCGCTGAAGGCCCGGATCGAGGCTCTGGAAGCCAAGCTCGGCGGCTGAGGACGGGGTTTCTCGCAGAGACGCAGAGGGAAAGAAGGGCGCGAAGAGGTGGTGATGGGCGGCGGAGCCGCTTTCACTCAGCACGCCGTTTTGTCCTGTTCCGGCTGACGCCGGATTGCCAAGCTACATCTCTGCGCTCTTGTTTCCCTTTGCGTCTCTGCGAGAAACGCCCTTTGCTATAGCCCCGCCGCCCGCAGCGCCTGGTCCAGATCCTCGATCACATCGTCGGGATCTTCCAGCCCCACGTTCAGCCGCAGCATCCCTTCGGTCACGCCCATGTCGGCGCGGGTTTCGGGGCCTACGCCGTGGTGGGTGGTCGATGCCGGGTGGCACATCAGCGAGCGCGAATCGCCGATGTTGTTGGAGATGTCGACAAGCTGGAGCGCATCGAGCAGGGCGTGTGCCTGGAGGCGCCCGCCGGGGACCTCGAGGCTCATGATCGAGCCGCCGGCCAGCATCTGCTTCTGCGCCAGCGCGAACTGCGGGTGACTCGGCAGGAACGGGTAGCGCACTGTCGGCACGCGGCCTTCGATGAACTGCGCGACCTTCAGCGCGTTTTCGCTCTGGCGGCGAATGCGCAGGTCCAGCGTCTCCAGGCCCTTGAGCACCACCCACGCGTTGAACGGGGCAATGTTCGGGCCGGTGTTGCGCTGGAAGGGCAGGAGCTTGCCATCGATGAACTCCTTCGAGCCTGCGACGGCGCCGGCGAGCACGCGGCCCTGTCCGTCCATCATCTTGGTGGCCGAATAGGCCACGACATCCGCGCCGAAATCGAGCGGGCGCTGGAGCGCGCTGGTGGCGAAGGCGTTGTCGACCACGGTTGTGATGCCGTGTTTGCGCGCCAGCGAGCAGACGAACTCCAGATCGACAAGGTCCATCGTCGGGTTCGCCGGGCTTTCGAAAAAGAACACCTTGGTATTCGGCCGGATCGCGGCTTCCCACGCGGCGTTGTCGCCCGCGTCGATCGTGGTGCCTTCGATGCCGAAGCGCGGGAGCAGGTTGTCTACCAGCCAGCGGCACGAGCCGAACGCGGCCTTGGCGGCGACGATGTGATCGCCCGACGAGAGCTGGCAGAGGAGGGCCGTCGTCATCGCGGCCATGCCGCTGGCCTGCGCGCGGCAGGCTTCGGCGCCTTCGAGGAGGGCGATGCGCTCCTCGAGCATCTGCACCGTGGGGTTCTGCAGGCGCGAATAGGTCATGCCGTCGTCTTCACCGGCAAAGCGCGCGGCGACTGTGGCGGCATCGTCGTAGGAATAGCCGGAGGTGAGGAACAGCGCTTCCGAGGTCTCGCCCATTTCCGAACGCCAGGTGCCTCCGCGCACGGCCTGCGTTGCTGGGCGCCAGTTGGCGGTGATCGAGCGGTCCTGTCCGGTGGTGCGTTTCATGGGACAGGGCCTTAGTTTTGCGGGGGGCGCGGTGCAAGCACCGCCATTGCCCTTTTGGCCCGTAACGGGGTATGCGCGCGGCTTCCATGACGCTGCTTTCCCGCATCATTTCGCCCTTGACTGCCCCGCGCCGCGCGACAAGCGATCCGCTGGTGTGGTGCTGGGCGATCACGCTGGCGTTCCTCGTGGTGGTGCTGCACCGGCTGGGCACGCCTTCGAAGATCATGTTCGACGAGGTGCACTACCTCCCAGCCGCGCGGCGGCTGATCGAGCTTTCGAGCCGGCTGAACCCGGAGCATCCGCTGCTTGGCAAGGAGTTCATCGCGCTTGGCATGCTGGTGTTCGGCGACAATCCGTTCGGCTGGCGGATGCCCAATGCGCTGCTCGGCACGCTGGGGCTGTTCGCAGGCATGCGCGCGATGTGGTGGGCGAGCCTTTCACGAACCGCGACGCTGCTGTTCGGCCTGCTGTTTGCGACCAATTTCCTGTGGTTCGTGCTGAGCCGCATCGCGATGCTCGACATGGCGATGGCGAGCATGCTGGCGCTGGGGTTCTGGCAGGCGGCGCTGGCATGGCGCAAGGGAAGCCGCCTGCATCTGGCGCTGTGCGGGGTGTTTCTCGGGCTGTCGCTGGGCGGCAAATGGAACGGGGCGCCGATCCTCGCGCTGCCGGGGCTGCTGTTTGCGTGGGACCGCTGGTGGGCGCTGGCAGGGCGGCGGCGCACTTTCCTGATCGCGCGGGATGCCGGGCCGGTGCCGGGCGTTTCGTTGCTGGAGGCCGTGCTTTGGCTCGGCGTGGTGCCTTTGATCGCGTATTTTGCGACCTTTGCGCCGGCCTTCTTCTACAAGGTGCAGCCGCTGACGGTGCAGGGGCTGATCCCGTGGCAGAGCTACATGCTCAAGCTGCAGGACAGCGTGGTGAAACCGCATCTCTACCAGAGCCGGTGGTGGCAATGGGTGTTCAACATCCGGCCCATCTGGTTCTTCTATTCGCCGTGGGACGGGGCGCAGCGCGGGGTGCTGTGCCTCGGCAATCCCTTCACGATGCTGGCGGGGCTGCCGGCGCTGCTGCTGTGCCTGTGGGCCGGGGTGCGGCGCGGGGACCGGCTGCGCGGGGCGGTTGTGGTGCTATATGTTGCCAGCCTGATCTTCTGGGCGATCAACGGCAAGCCGGTGCAGTTCTATTACCACTATACGCTGGCGAGCGTGTTCCTGATGGCCGCGCTGGCGCTGGTGCTGGCGCAGTGGTGGGAGCAGGGGCGACGCTGGCCGGGGGCGCTGACCCTGGTGCTATCGGGCATGCTGTTCGTGGGGTTCTACCCGATCCTTTCCGCCGGGGCGCTGCCGGGGAAGCTTTCGTATCGGGATTATACCTGGCTTGATAGCTGGCGGTAGGAGGGGTTCTAGTACTTGCCCCAGACGAACTTGCTCGACAGCGCGAAGTTCCACACCGAACCGACCACGATGCCGACGATCGCAGCTGGATAGGCGTGGAAGCCCATGCGCATCAGCGCGGCGGCGGCGCCGACATTGGCGAGGAGGCCGACCGAGCAGGTAAGCGCGAACTTGGCCCAGCCGCGCAGCAGCGGCACCATGCCGCGCAGGCGCTTGTCGGCATAGGTCAGCTCGTTGTTGAGCATGAAGTTGAAGGTCATCGCGACCACGGCGGCCGAGGTCTGCGCGATGATGAATTCGATCTGATCCGACCAGTTGTGGTAGAGCACCTTCTGCCCGAAGGCGCCGAGCACCGAAGCGAGCACGGCCATGTGGACGATCACGCCAAGCGCCCCGATCGTGCCGAACAGGGCGAACCGTGTCGGGATGATTCGGCCGAGCCACTTGTCGTAAAGCCCGATGAGGAATTCGAACACCACGGTGCGGTCAAGCTTGCTTTCGCCTTCGGCGCGGGCGGCAAAGTTCATCGGGAATTCCTTGACGCGCAGCGGCGCATCGACCGTGGCGAGAATATCGAGGAGGATCTTGAAGCCGACGCCGGACAGGCGGTGCGCGTCGGCCCGCAGCGTTTCGGCGCGGAGCATGAAGAAGCCGCTCATCGGATCGGAAAGCTGCACGCCGGTGACGCGGCGGGCGATGCGGTTGGCAAGGCCGGATGCCTTAACGCGGTCTGGACGTCCCCAGGCTTCGGTGCTGGCGCCTTCGGCAAAGCGCGAGGCATAGGCGACGTCGTACTCACCGCTGTTCACGGCTTCATACATGCCGGGAAGCAAGGCGGGATCATGCTGGTGATCGGCATCCATCACCGCGACAATCGGCGCGGCTGTGGCGCACATGCCCTCGATCGCAGCGGAGGCGAGCCCGCGGCGGCCGATGCGCTCGATCACGCGGACGCGCGGATCATCGCGGCCGATGCGGCGGGCTTCCTCGGCGGTGCCATCGGGGCTGTTGTCGTCGACGAAGATCGCTTCCCAGGCAATGCCTTCCAGCGCGGCATCAAGGCGCTCGATCATCGGCGCGATGTTCTTCCGCTCGTTGAACGTGGGAAGGATGACGGCAAGTTGCAGCATGGAGCGCGCGCTTACAGCCTTGCGAGCACCGCGTCACCAATTTCCGCTGTGCCGGCCGTGCCGCCGAGATCGCGGCCGAGTATGCCGTCTGCCAGAGTGCGCGCGACGGCCGCTTCGATGCGGTCTGCCGCGTCCGCCAGGCCGAGCGAATGGCGCAGCAACATGGCGAGCGAGAGGATCGTGGCGATGGGATTGGCAAGACCCTTGCCGGCAATATCGGGTGCGGAACCGTGGATCGGCTCATAAAGGCCGAAAGTGCCGTAAGCGGTCTGGCGCGCACCGAGCGAAGCCGAGGCGAGCAAGCCTATCGAGCCGACGCACATGCTGGCCTGATCGGAGAGAATATCGCCGAAGAGATTGCCGGTGACGACGACATCGAACTGGCCGGGGCTCTTGACCAGCTGCATCGCGGCGTTGTCGACATACATGTGTTCAAGCGCGACGTCCGGGTATTCCTTGGCGACTTCGATCACCACATCGCGCCAGAGCTGCGAAGTTTCGAGGACATTGGCCTTGTCGACCGAGCAGAGGCGCTTGCCACGGCCCTGCGCCGCGCGGAAGGCGACATGGGCGATGCGGCGCACTTCGCTCTCGCTGTAGGACATCATGTCCCAGCCTTCGCGCTCGCCCGAAGCCGTTGTGCGGAAGCCCTTCTCGCCGAAATAGACGTCGCCGTTGAGTTCGCGCACGATGAGGAGATCGATCGCGCCGGCAACTTCAGGGCGCAGCGCGGAGTGGCCTTCGAGCCCGGCGAAGACCTTGGCGGGGCGCAGATTGGCGAACAGGGTCAGGGCCTTGCGCAGGCCGAGGATCGCCTGTTCGGGGCGCAGGTGGCGTTCCAGCGCATCGCATGTGGGATCGCCGACCGCGCCGAACAGCACGCCGTCAGACGCTTCGGCAAGCGCGAGCGTTTCGGGCGGAAGCGGATGGCCGGTCGCATGATAGGCCGCGCCGCCGACGAGGGCTTCCTCGCGTTCGATGCCAAGGTCCAGCGCATCAAGAACCCGCAGCGCCTCAAGCGTGACTTCGGGGCCGATGCCGTCGCCCGGCAGAACTGCAATCTTCATCAGGTCATCCTCGGAAGAACTATCAAAGCGCGCCGCCATCGATCCGCCTGAATCGCTCGATCAGGATGGCGCGCGCCGCCATACCATCGCGGCGCGGATCGGCAAGCAGGTGCTTGGCGAGCGCGAGGCCGAGGCGGTCGAGCCGGGCGAGCAGGCTGTCCCAGGTCTCGTCGGCCGGCGGGGGGTGGGCATGGCCATAGCCGATCTCCTGCAGCAGCAGCGCCTCGTAAGCAGCGACCGCGCGGGCCCAGCCACGGGCGGAGGGCGCATGGCAGATCGCATCTAGCACGGCCTCGAGCGCGCCATGGATGCCGGGGAAGGGCTGGCCTTCAGGTAAAGCGCGGGCGGTGAGCGTGGTGACCCAGCCGATCCCGGCGCTGGCCAGCGGCTCCCCGAGCCAGGGGCCGCGGCTGGTGACGAGTTCCAGCTTGGCCGAGGGCAACTGGCTGGCCGTGCGCGCGGAAAGCTCGGCGGCGACGAGATTGCCGGGAATCAGGACGGGGCGCAGCGTGCGCCCGCGCGCGCCGGCGACGTATCCGGCGATCAGGCCATGATCCGCCGTCAACAGACGCACCACCGCGCCATGCTCGCCGTGGGCACGTGAAGCGCAGAGGATGGCCGGAGCCCGGATCAGCATGGCGATTTCCCGTGTGGAGATTGCCACAGGTTGCGGCAAGCAGGTGAATGGATGAATCCACCGTTGGAACCTTCGGCATTCTGGGTTAGCTTGGCGCGCATGAAACAGCTCTTCCAGCATGCTGCCGTGACGGAGGGAGTGACAGTGCGCGTCGCTGTCAATTTCCTGCCCGAACAGTCGCGCATCGATGCCGGCAAATGGTTCTGGGTCTATCATATCCGGATCGAAAACGGCTCCGACCAACCGATACGCCTGCTCACGCGGCACTGGCGCATCACCGATGGGCGGGGGATGATCAACTTCGTCGATGGTGACGGGGTGGTGGGCGAACAGCCGCTGCTCGCGCCCGGCGCCGCGCATGATTACGTGTCGGGCTGCCCGCTCGGGACGCCGCACGGCAGCATGGAAGGCCACTACACGATGGAGCGGGCCGATGGCTCGCTGGTGGAAGTGGCGATTCCCTATTTCCCGCTCGCCGCGCCCGCGACGGCCAACTGATCAGGCAGCATGAAGCGGACTCACCTGCCGCTCAATGGCCTGCGCGTGCTTGACGCGGCGGCCCGGCACTTGTCCTTCACCCGCGCGGCAGACGAGCTGGCGGTGACGCCCGCGGCGGTCGGCCAGCAGATCCGCGCGCTGGAAGACCTGCTCGGCGTCGTGCTGTTCCGCCGCACCACCAAAGGGCTGGTGCTGACAGACGAGGCTGCGGCGGGGCTCGATGCGATCCGCGAAGGGTTCCTGCGCTTCGAGGAAGGCGTACAGGCGATGCAGGCCGGGCAATCGAGCCATGTCTACACGGTGGCCTGCCCGCGCGATTTCTTCGCCGCCTGGCTTTCGCCGCGGCTGGCGGCGTTTCGATTCGCCAATCCGGGTCTGCGTTTCGCGCTGGTCGGCAGCGACGGCGATCTCGACTTTACCGAGGCGAACCTCAACCTAGCGGTGCGCTGGGCCGAAGGGCCCGGGGATCTGGAAGGCATCGCACTGGGCGAACCGCTGATGCAGATCGTGGCAGCGCCGGGTGCCGGAGAGGATGCGCCGTGGATCGCCTGGCCGGGCGATCCCACACCCGAGGGCCCCGGTTCTGATGGAGGGGCCCGCGAGACGCAGTTTTCAGTCGGCGATGGCGGCACCGCGATCAGCGCGGCGGCGGCAGGGCTCGGCAAGGCGCGCGTGCCGCTGATGCTGGCAGAAAGCGCAATCGCCGCGGGCAAGGTCGTTCCCTTGGGCGAGCCCGACCGCTGCCGCCGCTCCTACTGGCTGGTCGCCCCGCTGCCGCAGTGGCGCCAGAAGAAGGTCAAGGCGCTTGTCGCCGCGTTGACCGAGGGCCTGAGGTAAATCCCGCTTCGGAGCAGTATTAATCCATTTTGGGGATTAAAGTTCTCCATTTCTATCGATGTTTTGCACCTTAGCTTGAGAAGGCGTTAACTCTCACCGCCGTAAACCGCCGCGATGGCAAGTGGTGGTTTCTCATCCGAAGTGCGCGTGCGCGCTCGGCGCTGGCTGCGAGGCGTTCTTAGCAGCCTGCGTTGCTATGGGCGCCACTGGCAGCATCGGCCGGGCGATTCCTTTACCGAGGCCTACGCCATCAGCGTCTCGCACCGCGCACCGCTGCTCTACCTGGTGGTGATCTTCAATACGCTGCTGGTAGCGGGTTGTTTTCACGGCACGGCGCCGCTGGTGCTCGTTTTGGCGGGACCAGCCATGAGCGTGCTTGCCGTCCAGCGCGCGATTCACTGGTTGCCCGGCAAGGTTGCGACCCGATCCGTCGAGCAGTTGCGCACTGATCTTCAGGGCATGCAGCGACTGGGTGGTTGGGCGGCACTGTTTTTCGTGGCGTGGTCCTTGGGGCTTTACCCCTATGGCGATCCGGGCCAGCGCGAATTGCTTCACTTCGTGATTGCGGTGACGATGTTCTCAGCCGTGCTCGGCATGGCCAATTCACCGCAGACGGCGCTACGCCTGGGCATGGCCTTCACCTTGCCGTGGAGCCTGTTCCTGCTGGCCACCGGCCATCCCAATGCTCCGGCGATCGCGCTGGCGCAGGTGTTCATCACCGTTATCCTGCTGGCGATGACGCAGATCCAGCACCGCGATTTCGTGCGGCTTGAGCTTTCGCGCCAGTTGCTGGTGCGGCGCGAGCGGCAGACCGCCGAACTGGCCAGCGCGCATTACCGGCAGGCAACGGTCGATCATCTGACGGGCGGGCGCAATCGCCGGGCGATCCTTGCCTGCCTCGAGGAATACCTTGCCGCGCCCGAGGATGCGGTTCGCCCGTGGCTCGCGCTGTTCGATCTCGACGGTTTCAAGCATGTCAACGATACGTTTGGCCACGCGGCCGGCGATCATGTGCTGCGCACGGTGAACCAGCGCATTGGCCTGATCGAAGGCGTGACCGCGCATGGCCGCCTCGGCGGTGATGAATTCGCCATCCTGTTCGACGGTGCCTGCGATACCGATGGGGTGACGGCGGCAGCGCGCGCGCTTTCCATCGCCATCCGCGAGCCGATTCCGTTCAACGGGGCGACGCTGCGGCTCTATGGCTCGATCGGCCTCTACCGCGCCGATGGTGATACGGCCTCGACCTGCCTCGAACGGGCAGACGCAGCGCTCTACAAGGCCAAGGAGCTGGGCGACGGCGCCATCGTCGCGTTCGGGCCCGAGGATGAAGTGGCGTTGCAGCGGCGCATTGCCGTGATGCGCCAGTTCAACGACTGCGCGCTCCAGGACCGGCTGCGGCTGCTCTATCAGCCGATCTTCGATTGCCGCGATGGTCGGGTGGTGGGGATGGAAGCGCTCGCGCGCTGGTCGCCCGACGGGATCGAGTGGCAGGCGCCGGGCGAGTTCCTGGCGATTGCCGATGCCACGGGCCGCACCGGGGAGCTGACCCGGCTGGTGCTGGCAAGAACGCTATCCGAATGCCGACCATGGGATACCGGCCTCGAGGTCTCGATCAACCTGGCCGCGCGCGACGTGGTGCGGGAGGGGCTGGCCGAAACAATTGCCGAAATCGTGGCCGACGCGGGTGCAGATCCGTCGTCGGTCATGCTCGAGGTGACGGAGCGTGCATTGCAGATCGATCCGAAGCGTGCGGCGGCGCAACTGGTGGCGCTTCGCGAGAAGGGCTTCCGCATCGCGCTCGACGATTTCGGCGCGGGCTGGTCGAGCCTGTCGCAGCTGCGCGACCTGCCGCTTGACCGGATCAAGCTCGACCGCCAGCTGGTCGGCGCACTTTCTACCGATCCGGGCGCGCGGGCGGTGACGGGAATGATTGTCGCGCTGGCGTGGCAGCTGGGCATCGGCTGCTCGATCGAGGGCGTGGAGAGCGAAGCGCAAGCGAATGCGGCCCGCGCTCTCGGCATTCACCTCATGCAGGGCTATCACTTCGGCCGGCCGGAACCTGCAGCGCAGGCGCTGCGGCTCTATGCCGGGCTGTTGGGCCCGGCTTCAGCAGTGGGTATCCGGTAGCGGCACTTCGCGCAGTGTGCCGCGCGGGTTGATCCGGCGGAACAAGCGGCCATTCTCGCTCCACAGCACCAGCACCAGAGCGCTGAGGCCGCAGGCGAGGAACGCCAGCGCGAGGGGAAGCGCGGTGCCATCATAGGCAAGGCCGATGACCATGCCGAGGCCCGAACCGATCAGCATGCGCAGGAACGCCTGCACCGAGCTTGCCGCCCCTGCCATGTGCGCGAAGGGCTGCAAGGCGATCGAGCTGAAGTTCGCGCCGATGAACCCGACCATGCAGATATTGAGCGCAATAACCGGCATGAATTCGAGCAAGGTCTCGTCCGGACGGGACGCATTCCAGACCTGAAGCAGGCTCAAGCCGATCGAGATCAGCACCGCTGCGTGGCTTACCCGGCGCGCGCCGAAGCGTTCGACGATGCGCGAGTTGAAGAAGCTGGCGAAGGCCATGCACAGCGCGGTTGCGCCGAAGATCAGCGGGAAATACGCCCCGGCACCGAAGTGTTCGCCCACCAGTTGCTGCGCGCAGTTCACATAGCCAAACAGCGCGCCGAGGATGAGGCCGCCACCGATGACATAACCGAATGAGCTGCGGTTCGATGCGGCGGTGACCATGTTGGTGGCGATTGTCATCGGGCGGATCGGCTGGCGATTGGCCGGGTCCAGCGTTTCCTCGAGCCGCAACCACACCCACAGGCCGAGAATGACCGACAAAACTGCAAGCAACGCGAAGATCCAGCGCCAGCTTGCGACGAGCAGCACGAGAAGGCCGATGCTGGGAGCAACCATCGGCACGAGCATGAAGATCACCGTGATGGTCGACATCTGCCGCGCCATTGCATCGCCGCCGTGGCGATCGCGGATGATCGCTGAAGGGAGCACCGAAAGGCCGGCGCTGCCGATTGCCTGCACGGCGCGCAGGACAAGCAGCGTGGTGAAATCGGTGACAATCGCGCAGCCGAGCGAAAGCACGACATAGATCGCGAGGCCCGCAAGCAGCACCGGGCGCCGTCCATAGCGGTCAGCCAGCGAGCCGGGAATCAGTGCGCCGACCCCGCCGCCGATGAGGAAGATGCCCACGATCAGCTGACGCTGGTTGGGGTCCGTTACGGCCAGGTCCTGGGCGATTCCGGCGAGCGCCGGGAGCATCGCATCGATCGCCAGCGCCTGCAGGGCCATCGACATGGCCATGATCACCACGAATTCGCGCGGGCCCATCCGGGACGCGCCAGGCCGTGCGGAGTAGGCGGAAAAACGAGACGTCATACCGGCAGCCTATAGGCAGGTCTGACAATTGTTCCCAGTGCTTTATGCTGCACTGCGAAAAGGGGTAGGGTGCCGCGCATGTCCGCTGCGCCACCCACCGATCTGGACGATGAGGAGACCGGCACCGGTCTACGCAAGGTGATTCATATCGACATGGATGCCTTCTTCGCGAGCGTCGAGCAGCGCGATGATCCGGCGCTGAGGGGCAAGCCCGTCGCCGTCGGCGGCTCGTCCGCGCGCGGGGTGGTGGCGGCGGCGAGCTATGAGGCGCGCGTCTTCGGGGTGCGCTCGGCAATGCCTTCGGTGCGGGCGGCACGGCTGTGCCCGGACCTCATTTTCTGTCCGCCGCGTTTCGAAGTCTACAAGGCCGTCTCGCGGCAGATCCGCGCCATCTTCCTGCACTTCACGCCGCATGTGGAGCCGCTTTCGCTCGATGAGGCTTATCTCGATGTGACCGATGATCTGCGCGGGATCGGCTCCGCCACAAGGATTGCCGAGCTGATCCGCGCGCGCATCAAGGCCGAGACCGGGCTGACAGCGAGCGCCGGGGTTTCGTACAACAAGTTCCTCGCCAAGATTGCCAGCGATCAGAACAAGCCCGATGGCCTGTGCGTGATCCGGCCGGGCGAGGGCGCGGCGTTTGTGGCGACGCTGCCGGTGAAGCGCTTCCACGGGGTGGGGCCGCGCGGGGCGGAGAAGATGGCCGCGCTGGGGATCGAGACGGGGGCCGATCTCGCGCGGCATGACCTTGCGTTCCTGCGCCAGCATTTCGGCAGCCAGGCAGACTACCTCTACCGCGCGGCGCGTGGGATCGACCTGCGCCGTGTGCGCGCGGACCGGCCGCGCAAGTCCGTGGGCGGCGAGCGAACCTTCGAACGCGACATAGGCAGCGGGCCCGCGCTGCGCGAGGCGCTGGAGCGGATCATCGCCATCGTTTGGGAGCGGATCGAGCGCAGCGGCGCCAAGGGGCGGACGGTGACCCTCAAGCTCAAGGACACCGATTTCCGCACGATCACGCGGGCAAAATCGCTGCCGGGGCCAGTGACGGATGAACGGCAGTTTGCCGAGGCTGCGCGCGCCTTGCTGGATGGGCTGCTGCCGCTGGAGCAACCCGTGCGGCTGATGGGCCTGACGCTGTCGGCGCTGGAGGGGGAAAGCAGCGCGTCCGCTTCGGCAGGCGCGGACGAGGCCGGGCAGGGCAGCCTACCGTTCTGAGGCCTGCGACTTCCGCCAGATGTCGAGCGCGGTGTGGACAATGGCGCCGGTGCTGGGCGGCAGGGCATCCAATGCGAACCAGCCGGCCTCGGCGATCTCGCGACCATCGGCGCGCGGCGTGCCGTCGCTGCGGCCCGAGACCAGCTCGATCCGGTTGATCCAGCCGCCCGGCATCCGGCGCAGATCGGTGCCGATCCACACGCCGTCGGCCAGCCGGCAGCCCGCTTCCTCCAGCAGTTCGCGCGTGCCCGCCGCCACCGGGTCCTCGCCGCGCGCGAGCCCGCCGCCGGGCAGCAGCCAGCGGTCCCGCTGATGATAGCTGTGGCGCACCATCAGCAGCCGCCCGGCGCCATCAAACGCCAGCACGCCGCAGCCGCGCATTTCCCGCCGCATGAGACCCCAGAGACCCAGGCGAATCGGCTGCCCGATGCGCAGTAGAGCCCGGTGCAGCGGAGGTGGCAGGCGGGAAATCACCGGCAGCAGGGCCGATCAGCCGAGAATCGAGCTGAGGAACCACACCCGCTGCTGGGCCTGATCGGTCCAATCATCGGCCATGCCTTCGGTGGCGTTGTCACCCGCTGCGGTCGCGGCGGCCTTGGCGGCACGGATCCGTTCGACCAGCGCGGCGTTGTCGTCGCGCAGCGCGGCGACCATTGCCATGGCATCGACGCCGCTGCGGTCGTCATCGGCAATGGCGGTGCGGCCGGCGATGGCGCCGATCGAGGTCAGCGTGTTGCCGCCGTTCTTGCGTACGCGCTCGGCGATCACGTCAGTCAGCGCGAAAAGCTCGGTGGCCTGCGCGTCGAACAGGAGATGCAGATCATGGAACTGCGGGCCCTTGACGTGCCAGTGATAGTTCTTGGTCTTGAGATAGAGCGCGAAGTAATCGGCGAGGAGGCCGTTGAGCGTATCGATCAGGGCCTTGGAAGCATTGTCACCGGGCATAACGTTCGTCCTTTCGGTGCGAGTCTGGGCTGCTGCCCCTGATACACCCGTTCGGCGTTGAAGTTTCACCCAGAATCCGGTTCAGGGTGATCGCGGTGCTCGATCAGTCTGCCGCGACGCGCGGGGCCATGCGCAGCACTGCCGCCCCCGCCAGCGCCGAAATGAGCGAGCCGCCGAGCACGCCGAGCTTGGCATCTTCGACCAGCTGCGGTGCATCGGTGAAGGCAAGCGCGCCGATGAACAGGCTCATTGTGAAGCCGATGCCGCAGAGCAGTGCCATGCCCCACAAGTGGAGCGCACCCGCACCGGCGGGGCGGGCGGCAATGCCAAGCCGCTCGCAGCCCAGCACCGCAAGCATGACCCCGGCCTGTTTGCCCGCGATCAGGCCCAGCGCGATTCCCAGCGGGAGGGGCGCCAGCGGATCGCCCGCACCCAGCGCGACACCGGCATTGGCAAGCCCGAACAGCGGGACGATCAGGAAACCGCTCACCCCCACCAGCGCGTGTTCGAGCCGCAGCAGCGGGCTATCTCCATGGCGATCGAGCGCGACCGGGATGGTGAAGGCGGCCAGCACGCCCGCCACCGTCGCGTGAATGCCCGAATGGAGCACCGCAAACCACAGCGCCGCCGCCAGCATCAGATAGGGCGGCAGCGCCCGCACACCAAATCGGTTCAAAGCTGCCATCGCCGCGAAGAACGCGATTGCGAGGGCGAGCCAGCCGAGTGCGAGTGAGGTCGTGTAGAAGACCGCGATAACCGCGATGGCACCAATATCGTCGACCACGGCAACGGTAAGCAGGAAGAGCCGCACCGAGGGCGGGACGCGGCTGCCCAGCAGGGCCAGCACGCCCAGCGCGAAGGCGATATCGGTGGCGGCAGGGATCGCCCAGCCATTGCGGAGCTCGGGGTGGCTGCCCGTCACGCCGAGGTAGACCAGTGCCGGGGCGGCCATGCCGGCGAGGGCCGCAATCACCGGCAGGCGCCGGCGGGCATTGTCCGCCAGCGCGCCCATCACGAATTCCCGTTTGATTTCAAGACCGACCACGAAGAAGAAAACTGCCATCAGGCCATCATTGATCCATGCGTGCAGGTTCTCGACCCGCGGCACCGGGCTCCACGGCAGCGGGTGGAGAAAGAGATCGTGCCACGCATCGGCGAGCGGCGAGTTGGCGAGCACGAGCGCCACTGCGGCGCAGGCCATGAGCACCAGACCCGGTGCCGCCTCGCTCGCTGCGAGCTTGCTGCGAAGCCCTCCAGAACCAAGGTTTCTCGCCATTCTCGAACCAATCCTCAGGTCTGGTATCGTTGCAACGTCAGGTAATCAGGCGTAATTTGCACTGCGCGGAATAGTGCCTCTTTTGGCTCGAGGGCAAGGCAATGACGCCGTTTTACACGGCATTGGAGTGGCTCGGACGTGCCGAGCATGAGCTTCTTCTTTTCGCTGCGATCTGGTTCGCGGTGGGTTGCCTTGATGAATTCGGAATCGACGTCCTCTGGCTCTGGCTTCGGCTGACCGGAAGGGTCCATACAGGCAAGGCGCCGGCGGATTGCGACGCCCCTTTGCGTGGGGTGGCTGCGGTGCTCGTTCCAGCCTGGCAGGAAGCCGCCGTGGTTGGCGCGATGCTTACGCATACGCTGAAAGTGTGGCCGCAGAAAGAGCTGCGCGTCTATGCGGGCTGCTATCGCAATGATCCCGGAACGCTGACGGCGATGGTGGCGGCGGCGCACGATCCGCGGCTTCGCATCGTGGTGCATGATTGTGCAGGGCCGACGACCAAGGCCGATTGCCTCAACCGGCTTTATGCCGCGCTGGTGGAGGACGAGAAGCGCGGTGGCTTCCGCGCGCGCAGCGTGGTTCTGCACGATGCCGAGGACATGGTACATCCCGCGGCGCTCTCGCTGCTGGATCGCGGGCTAGATGATGCCGACTTCGTGCAATTGCCGGTCCGCCCCGAGCCGCAATCGGGATCACGCTGGATTGCCGGCCACTATTGCGACGAATTTGCCGAATCGCACGGCAAGGCGATGGTGGTGCGCGACTGGCTGGGCGTGGGCCTGCCCTCTGCCGGTGTGGGATGCGCGTTCAGCCGCGCTGCGGTGGAAGCCATCGCGGCCCGGCGCGGGATGGAGGAGCCGTTCGCTGCCGAATGCCTGACCGAGGATTATGAATGCGGCCTGCTTGTCGGTCAGATCGGTGGGGCGGCGAGGTTCGTGCGGATGCGGGATGCCGAGGGGCATCTGGTGGCGACGCGCGAGTTCTTTCCGGCGGGCCTTGGCTCATCGGTGCGCCAGAAGACCCGGTGGATGCACGGCATTGCCTTCCAGGGCTGGGACAGGCTGGGGTGGGATGCGCGTCCGCTCGAGTTGTGGATGCGGCTGCGTGATCGCCGTGCGCCGCTGACCGCCATCGTGCTGGCAGCAGCCTACCTGTTGCTGATCATATCACCTGTCCTGTACATTGCTTCGCAGCTGGGGGCCTATCGACCGCATCCGATCGATCCCCTGCTGAAAGTGCTGCTGATCGCCAACTTTGTCGGCCTTGCCTGGCGCTGTCTGTTTCGCGCGGTGTTCACGGCGCACGAATATTCGCTGGGTGAGGGGATCATGGCGGTGCTGCGCATGCCGCTGGCCAATGTGATCGCGATCATGGCCGGACGGCGCGCCTTGGCGGCCTATGTCGTCTCGCTCTACAGCGGCAGGGTCAAGTGGGACCACACCATTCACATGAGCCATCCTGCGCTCGCCCCGGTCCGCTGAATCAGGCGCCGGGATGACGCCGCCCCGAAGCACGTTGGAGCGCGGGGGCAGGGTTCCGCGCGGCCAGCCGGTCATTGCGCTGGCGATGATCCTGACGATGTGGATCGCCGTGCGCGTGACCCTGATTGCGGTGGAAGGCGATGCCGCTGCGAGGACGCGGCAGATTGCCGGTGATACTCAGCCGCTACGCATGGCCGCCCCGGCACCGCAGCCCGGAATGCCGCTCGCGCCGGACCAGGACAATGCCGGGCTTGCCACGCTGGCGATGCCCTATGTGTCGCGCCGCGCGGCAGCAGGCGCGGCGCGGCGACCTGCCGGCGGCAGCGCAGCCGATTTCGGACACCAGGGTGCGCAGCAGGAGGTCGCTTTTGCACTCCGGCCTGCGTTCACCGCAGGCGGGTCGCCGCCTGCTGTCGACGCGGAGCCTTATGGGGGCGGTACCGAGTTCGAGGGCCCGCGTCTGTCCTATCTCCCAGCCCCGCGCCAGAAGGACGGGGAACCACCGCGAGGCGAACCGCAACCGCGGTTGCGGCGCTGGTCCGCGGACAGCTGGCTCTTCGTTCGCAGCGGCAATCAGCCGCCGGCGTTGTCCGCCCGGGCCGCAGCCTATGGCGGGAGCCAGGCCGGGGCGGTGCTGCGCTATGGCATTGCGCCGGCCAGCGCGCTCAGGCCGCAAGTCTACCTGCGCGCCTCGGCGGCGGTCGCCACGCAGGAGCGCCAGAACGAGGCGGCTCTTGGCCTGATGGTGCGACCGGTGCGGCGTGTGCCGATTGCCGTGCTCGGCGAATGGCGGCTGCAGGCGCAGAGCAGCCAGATCCGGACTCGCCCGGTGGTGATGGCGGTGACCGAACTGCCGCCCCTTCGCCTGCCCCTTGATGTCGAGGCGGAGGTCTATGCTCAGGGCGGCTGGGCCGGGGGGCGGGATGCGACGCCGTTCTACGACCTTTCCGCGGGCCTGCAGCGGCGAGTGATGCGACCGCTGCATGGTATCCAGCTCAGCGCGGGCGGCGCGGTGTGGAGCGGCGGCCAGCGCGGGGCGGCGCGGCTTGATGTGGGGCCGCGAATTGAACTGCGAGGCATGGTGGGGCCAGCTTCGCGGCGGATCGGCGTGCGGGTCGGCGTGGACTGGCGCTTTCGGGTTGCCGGACGGGCCGAGCCGGGATCAGGCCCGGCACTTACGGTGGCGACGGGATTCTGATCGGGAAAAACCACCGCGCCAACGTTTCCAACTGGCGGCAGAGCGGCTAGCCTCCGCCGCAGGATGGATGTTTACCTCCCCATCGCGAATCTTTCGGTCAATGGCCTCGTCATCGTCATGCTGGGTGCACTGACGGGGCTGCTATCGGGCATGTTCGGCGTGGGCGGCGGGTTTCTGACAACGCCGCTCCTCATCTTCTACGGCGTGCCGCCCACGGTGGCGGCGGCCTCTGCGGCAAGTCAGGTGACGGGCGCTAGCGTTTCGGGGGCGTTTGCTCATGCCCGGCGCGGCGGGATCGACTACCAGATGGGCGGCGTGCTGGTGGCGGGCGGGGTGATCGGCACCGGCCTTGGCGCGCTGCTGTTCCGCCTGCTGGAGGCGCTGGGCCAGATCGATACGGTGATCAATATCCTCTACGTGCTCATGCTCGGCGGGATTGGCGGGCTGATGGCCCATGAAAGCCTCGGTGCGCTCAGGGCCGAGCGCAGCGGCAGGCCGTTACCGCCGCGCAAGCGCCGGCACCATCCGCTGGTCGCCAGCCTGCCGCTGCGCTGGCGCTTCTATCGTTCGGGGCTCTACATCTCGCCGCTCGCGCCGCTGCTGCTGGGCATTTTTACCGGCATTCTCACCATGCTGATGGGCATTGGCGGCGGGTTCATCCTCGTCCCCGCGATGCTCTACATCCTCGGCATGGGAGTGACGGTGGTGGTCGGCACGTCGCTGTTCCAGATCCTGTTCGTGACCATGGCAACGACGATGATGCATGCGCTGACGACGCGCGCTGTCGATATCGTGCTTGCGGTCATGCTGCTGATCGGATCGGTGACCGGGGCGCAGGTCGGCGCCCAGTTCGCGCAGAAGGCCAAGCCCGAGCAACTGCGGCTCATTCTTGCGGTGATCGTGCTGGGTGTCGCGATCCGAATGGCGCTGGGACTCGGCTATCGGCCGGATGAAATCTATACGGTGGTGACGCAGTGATGGCGCGGCTCGCCACGCTGGTGCTGGCCCTGTTCCTCTGTGCCGGCGCGCGGGGGCCGATTCTCGTGCCGGAGATCTCGCAGCACGAAATTCAGGTGCGGCAGGGCTTTACCGGGGCCGATCTGCTGCTGTTCGGCGCGATCCTCACCCCCGAAGGCGCGCGGGCCGCGGGTGACTACGATATCGTCGTGCTGCTGGAAGGGCCGACGCGTTCGATCGTGGTGCGCGAGAAGCGCAAGGTCGCGGGCATCTGGGTCAATGCCGACAGCACCGAATTCCGCTCTGCGCCCAGCTTCTATGCGCTCGCGTCCTCGCGCCCGGTGGCGGCGCTGGTCGATGGCAAGACGGCGGCGATCTATGAAATGGGCCTCAAGTGGCTGCAGCTTTCGCCGGTGGGGGTGATCGATCCGGCCGAGCAGAAGCGGTTTTCCGATGGTCTGGTCGATCTGATGCGGCGGCAGGGGCTTTATCAGGAGAACGAAGGCGCGGTGAAGATCAGCGGGCAGGTGCTCTATCAGGCGCGGATTTCGTTGCCCTCGAGCGTGCAGACCGGGACATATACTGCCGAAACCTTTGCCGTACGCGATGGGCGCGTGGTGGCCTCTGCCATCTCGCGCGTGACCGTGCGCAAGGAAGGTTTCGAGCGGCTGGTTGCTTACAATGCGCAGGCCAACGGCTTCTTCTACGGCCTCTTCGCGGTGATCGTATCGATCTCGATGGGTTGGATTGCGGGCCGTCTGTTCGCGCTGGTCTAGGAATCGCGCGCCGCCAAATGACAGAAATCTCGCCACTTTGAATGTTTAGCCAGTTTTTAACCGTCGATGGTTAGTCGTTGCCTACAAGAAGCCTTCTCAGGCAGGGATCAGGTGGCAATGAGCGATATGAGCATCAACGGCCTTGAGAGTGCCGGCAGGGCAACCCCCGCCGACCTCGCGGCTAACGGTGCGCGTCCGGCAGTCAACAGCGACGCACGGGGTGCGCCGCGCCCGGCCGCCGACAATGCCCGCCGCCCCATCGGCTATGTCCTCGATGTTTCGGGTGCAGGCAGCTCAATCGCGCTGGACCTCACGCGGCTGGAAGAATGCATGGCGGATAGCGATCCGTCGATCTCGCTCGCCGGGCAGGTGGGCAGTCAGCTCAAGATTCGGGTCGGCACCGGCTGGCTGCTCGCGAGTGTGCGCACGCAGCGGCAGGACATGACCGCCGGGCACGACGGCGTGATCATCGCGCAGTGCGACTTCCTCGGCGAAGGCGACGAAGAGCGCCTGACCGGCAAGATCTACGGTTTCCGCCGCGGTGTGACGCGCTATCCGGTGCCCGGATCGCCGATCTATCCCGCCACCAGCACCGACCTTCGCCAGATCTACGCGAGCGACGGGCGCACCAACGTGACGATCGGCACGGTGTTCCCGACCCGCGACATCCGCGCCGGGCTCTATGTCGATGCGCTGCTGGGCAAGCACTTCGCGCTGCTCGGTTCGACCGGAACCGGCAAATCGACCGGCGCCGCGCTGATCCTCCACCGCATCTGCGAGCTGGCGCCCGAGGGTCATATCGTGATGATCGACCCGCATGGCGAGTACATGCAGGCCTTCCGCAACCATGGCCAGCTGCTCGACGTCACCAATCTCAACATGCCGTATTGGCTGATGAACTTCGAGGAACACTGCGAGGTGTTCCTGACGTCCACCGGCACAGACCGGCAGATCGATTCGGACATCCTCGGCAAGTGCCTGCTGCAGGCGCGCCACCGCAATCGCCTGGCCGAGCAGATCGGCAAGATCACGGTCGATTCGCCGATCCCCTATCTGCTGTCCGACCTGATCAACATTCTCAACAACGAGATGGGCAAGCTCGACAAGGGCCACAATTCGGTGCCCTATCAGCGGATCAAGACGAAGATCGAGGAGTTGCGCGGCGATCCGCGGTACCAGTTCATGTTCTCCGGCATGCTGGTCGGCGATACGATGGCCGAGTTCATCAGCCGCGTGTTCCGCCTGCCTTCGCACGGCAAGCCGATCTCGATCATCGACGTTTCGGGCGTACCTTCGGAAATCACCTCGACTGTGGTCGCGGTGCTCTCGCGCCTCGTGTTCGACTACGCGATCTGGTCGCGCGACGAGGAGACCCGGCCGATCCTGCTGGTCTGCGAGGAAGCGCACCGTTACGTGCCCGCCGAGCGCAACTCCAATGGGTCGTCGGTAGGCCGCATCCTTTCGCGCATCGCCAAGGAAGGCCGCAAGTACGGCGTTTCGCTGGGCCTCATCACGCAGCGCCCGTCCGACCTTGCCGAAGGCGTGCTCAGCCAATGCGGCACGATCATCGCCATGCGCCTCAACAACGAGCGCGACCAGGCCTTCGTGAAGGCTGCCATGCCCGAAGGCGCGCGCGGCTTCCTCGATTCGATCCCGGCGCTGCGCAACCGCGAATGCATCATCTGCGGCGAAGGCGTCTCGATCCCGATCCGCGTGTCGTTCGACGAACTGCACGGCGACTTGCGCCCGGCATCGGCGGACCCCTCGTTCTCCGAACTGTGGGGCAAGACCGGCGGCGAGGAAATGGCCGTCGAGCGGACGGTGCAGAGGTGGCGGGCGCAGTCGCGCTAAGCAGCACGTCTCGGCTTGTCGCAGATCGCGTGTACCGGCGCGGCGAATGTGCTAGCAAAGAGATACGTCGTCCCCAGTCGGACGACGAGGAGCGCGGCGGCTATGGCACAAGCACGCAAACCCTGGTTCGCACCGAAGCGGTATGGCTACGGTGCTGGCCTGCCCATCGCTTGGGAAGGCTGGGCCATCTTGATCGGCTATTTCGCAAGCGTGATCGTCATGCCGCGCGTACTGCCGCCCCTTGTCGGTTTCTGCGTGATCATGGTGCTGACTGCGGCATTGCTATGGATCTGCGCGACCCGGACCGCCGGTGGTTGGCGTTGGCGCAACGGCAAGGACTAGGCGCCTACAGCGACGGCGCCATGCGGCCTGAGCAGTCGCCGTCGGCCTGCGCTTCCTCGCTGCATTCGTCAGAATCGACCACGCGGGCGTGCTGGCGCCAGCCGGGGCGGCGGTAGGCCCAGGTGGCCATGAGGAGCGCGGCGGCGGAGCCGACCGGGAAGGACAGCCATAGCGCGTCGACGCCGAGTGAAGGGTAGGCCAGCGCATAGAAGCCGAGGCGGACAGGATACATCGCGATGCCGAGGACAACGATGGGGGTGATGACCACGCCGCCCGCGCGCATCGTGCCGAACAGGACGATGGTCATGCCGAACAGGATGTAGCTCCAGCTGCCTAGGAACTGGATGTGGCGCGCGGCATCGACCGCGGGGCTGGTCGGGCCGAGGAACAGGGTGAGCACCGGGCGATCGAACGCAAGCAGCAGCAGGAGCAGCGTGCCGGTGATCGAGACATTGAGGATCAGCCCCGCGCGGGTGATCTTGCCGAGGCGCCCGACGAGGCCGGCGCCGATGGTCTGTGCGGCCATGGCACTGAGCGCCGCGGAAATCGCCATCGCGGGCATTTGGAGGTAGGTCCAGACCTGCAGCGAGGCGCCATAGGCGGCGCTGGTCATCGCGCCTTCCTGATTGACGAGGCCGATGATGATGAGCCCCGAGGCCGAGATCA
The DNA here is from genome assembly GCF_019748365.1 of Novosphingobium sp. Lineage (GTDB taxonomy): Bacteria > Pseudomonadota > Alphaproteobacteria > Sphingomonadales > Sphingomonadaceae > Novosphingobium. The sequence goes on along the minus strand of NZ_JAIEPN010000085.1, from coordinate 14,714 downwards.
TCAGCATCTGCGCGCCCATGGGGAGGCCCTTGGTCAGGATGTAGCGCAGTTCGGCGGGATCGGGGATGAGGTAGGCAAGCTCGCGTCCGCGCAGACGCAGCGGCAGGCCCTTGGCGTAGACATAGAGGATGAGGCCGGCCATCGAGACATAGGCGGCGATCGCCGTGGCGAGCGCCGAACCGGCAATGCCGAGCGGCGGAACCGGGCCAAAGCCGCCGATCAGCAGCGGGTTGAGCCCGACATCGAGCACGACCGAGACGATCATGAAGCGCAGCGATGTCTGCGCATCGCCTGCACCACGCAGGCCCATGCCCATGATCACGGTGATGGTGGAAGCGGGCATCGCGACGAAGATCAGCCGCAGGTAGATCAGCGCAAAGCCGAAGATCTCGGGCGGGGTGCTCATCGCGCGCAGGAGAGCCGGGGTCAGCAGCCAGCCGAGCGGCGCGAGGACGAGGCTGAGACCGACGCAAAGGCCGATGGCGGTGCCGAACGTGCGGCGCGCGGCATCGGTGTTGCCCGCGCCGAAGGCCTGCCCGACCTTGACCGTGGCGGCCATGCCGAAGCCGAACACCGCGGCGAACAGCAGGAACATCACGACATTGGCGTTCGCGGTGGCGGCGAGGGCGGAATCGCCCAGCATCTGGCCGACCCAGACCGAATTGACCGAGCCGTTGAGCGCCTGGAGGATGTTCGAGACGAGCGTCGGCGCCGAGAACATCAGCAGGGTGGTGAGTATCGGGCCTTTCGTCAGATCGCGGTGGCCGTCCTTGGGGCCGCGGATGGGGCCGTGGCTTGGTTTGGTGCGAACAGGAGACGTGGGCTGGTCCACCGGCTCAGTCCTTCTTCAGCGCGGCGAGGGCGGCGAAGGGGCCGGTGGGCGCGGTGTCATTGAGGCCATGTTCGGCGCGGAAGGCGTCGGCATTCGGGCCTTCGGCGAAGGGATCGATGGCAAGCGCGAGGGTCTGCGCGATGGCTTCGCCGAGATCGAAGGCGGTGCCTTCGTATTCGATCTCGTCAAGGTCGTCGGCGCTGAGCTCCACTTCCTCGTCCGGCGTGATGGCGCCTGCGAGGGGCACGAAGCGCATCTGGACGGGCTCGTCGATATGAACGGGAAAGTCTTCGGCGGAGACGCGGCAGGCCTGGATCACGTCGGCCACGAGGCGGCCAGTGGCGGTGACCCGTTCACCCTCGCGCACCAGCTGGACAGTGGCCTGCATCGCGGGAATCGCCGTGATTCCGAAGCGCCCGGCTAGGCGGCGACGCGCGGCATCATCCGGCACGAGCGTGAGCGGCGCATCGGTGATCTGCCGCAGATCGACCGGGTAGCTGTATTCTGGCGCGGGCAGGCTCATCTGCCGATTTCTCCCGCCAGCACGCGGAAGCCGGGGACGAGCGCGAGGCCGGCGGCGAAGGCGCGGGCGCGCTGCGCGACGAGCAGGGGATCGGTGCCGGAGGTGAGCGTCACGTTGCGGCGCACGGCTTCAGCCATCGCGACCTCACCACCGGCAAGGCCTGTGCGGTAGGCGCCGAGACGGCCGCCGAGCGTGCCCATCAGTTTGCCGATATGCTTGCCGACCACGACATCGCCTACACCCTGTTCGCGCAACTGGCCGTCCATATCCTCGACGAACAGCTCGGTCAGGCGCGCGCTGGGGGCGATCAAGGCGTCCTCATGCTCCATGCGCAGCATGACGAGGCTGAGCACCAGCGTGATCATGTCGAACCGGCCCGCCAGCGTATCGGCGACACCGCAATCGCGGTACCATTCCTTCTCGCGCGCGATGGCAACGACGCGGTGCCACAGCTCGCGCACGGTATCGCGATCATCCTGGCGGGCACCGAACAGTCGGGCGAGGAGAGACATGGGAGCGGGTGTCCTTCTTGCGATGCGGCGCGGTTCAGGGCGGGGAAAGCGCCTGAGTGCCATTGCAGTAATTGGCCGCGCGCCTTAAGGCACGGGTCGATGAATGGCGATATAGGGCGCGCTTGCGGTTTGGCAAACGCCCCGATCGGGCACGGCAGCTGCCGGTGCCTTGCGCCAGCGGTTTTGGAGTAGCGCATGCGAGGGTACGGCTGGATCAAGGGACTGCGGGCGGTGTCGGCGCTGGGCGCGCTGACGCTCATGGCCAGCGGTTGTGCCAGCATCAAGGACCACCGCGGCTATCTGATCGATCCGGCGCTGACGGGTTCGGTGCAGCCGGGGATCGACAACCGCACTTCCGTGCAGCGCGCGCTGGGCCAGCCGACGTTCAAGAGCGAGTTCGGCAAGCAGATCTGGTACTACGTCTCGATCGATACCAAGCAGCGCCCATTCAAGCGCCCGCAGGCCAAGACACAGACCGTGCTGATGGTGAACTTCGACGAGAAGGGAAATGTTTCCAGCGTGGAACAGCGGGGGATGGAAAAGGTCGTCTCGCTCAATCCCGATGGCCACAAGACCCCGACCCTGGGCCGCAACCGCAGCTTCTTCGAGGATCTGTTCGGCAACATCGGTTCGGTCGGCGCGATTCCCGGGCAAGCCGGTGCGGGCGGCGGACCGCAGGGTTCCGGGCCCAACGGAAGCTGAGGGTTCGGCATAGCGCTTGAACCGGATTTTGTGCGCCCCATATCGGGTGCATGAACGACAGACATTCCGCACACGGGCTCGTGCAGTGGCACGGCACCACGATCATCGGCGTCAAGAAAAACGGCCGCACCGTCATTGCCGGTGACGGGCAGGTTTCCATGGGCAACACCGTGATGAAACCCAATGCGCGGAAAGTTCGGCGCATCGGGGAAGGCAAGGTGATTGCCGGCTTCGCGGGCGCGACGGCGGATGCATTCACCTTGTTCGAACGGCTGGAGCGCAAGCTGGAGCAGCATCGGGGGCAGCTGATGCGCGCCGCCGTGGAACTCGCCAAGGACTGGCGGACTGACAAGTATTTGCGCAATCTCGAAGCACTGATGATCGTCGCGGATGCCGAGACGATGCTGATCCTGACCGGCAACGGCGATGTGCTGGAGCCCGAAGGCGGAATCGCCGCGATCGGCTCCGGCGGGAACTATGCGCTGGCGGCGGCGCGGGCGCTCGATCCTTACGAGGACGATGCGGAGAAGATCGCGCGCCGGGCGATGCAGGTGGCGGCGGAAGTCTGCGTCTTCACCAATGACCGCGTGACGCTGGAAGAAATCTGAGCGCCGCTGACCCACCCCCGACCCCTCTCGCACGCGGGAGGGGAGTGAGAGAATCCATGATTGAAAGCCTGACGCCCAAAGCCATTGTTGCCGCGCTTGATGCGCATATTGTCGGCCAGGCCGATGCCAAGAAGGCCGTGGCGGTCGCCTTGCGCAATCGCTGGCGGCGGCAGAAGCTGCCGCCTGAACTGCGCGATGAAGTGACGCCGAAGAACATCCTGATGATCGGGCCCACGGGCTGCGGCAAGACCGAGATCAGCCGGCGGCTGGCGAAGCTGGCCGAAGCGCCGTTCGTGAAGGTCGAGGCGACCAAGTTCACTGAAGTTGGCTATGTCGGCCGCGATGTGGAGCAGATCGCGCGCGATCTGGTCGAGGAAGCGGTGCGGCTCGAAAAGGAGCGCCGGCGCGAGGCGGTGCGCGAGGCGGCTAGCAAGGCGGCGATGGACCGGCTTTTGAAGGCGCTGGTCGGCGACGGCGCGAGCGAGGCGACGCGTGAGAGCTTTCGCCAGCGGATCACCGAAGGCGCGATGAACGACGTCGAGGTCGAGATCGAGGTGGAGGATACGCCCGCCAAGGCCATGGAAATCCCAGGCATGCAGGGCGGGATCGGCATGATCAACCTCTCCGAGATGATGGGCAAGGCCTTCGGGCAGAAGCCGCTCAAGCGGCGCAAGCTGCGCGTGGCGGATGCCTGGGACAAGCTGGTCGACGAAGAGGCCGAGAAGCGCATGGATCAGGACGACGTCGCGCGCGCGGCGCTGATCAATGCCGAGACCAACGGTATCGTGTTCATCGACGAGATCGACAAGATCGCGGTGAGCGACGTGCGCGGCGGCTCCGTCAGCCGCGAGGGCGTGCAGCGCGATCTGCTGCCCTTGATCGAGGGCACGACGGTCGCGACCAAGTACGGGCCGATGAAGACTGACCACGTGCTGTTCATCGCCTCGGGCGCGTTCCATGTGGCCAAGCCCAGCGACATGCTGCCCGAACTGCAGGGGCGTCTGCCGATCCGGGTGGAGCTGACTGCGCTGACCGAGGACGATTTCGTGCATATCCTCTCCTCGACGCGGGCAAACCTTGTCGAGCAGTACCGCGCACTTCTGGGCACGGAGGAAGTGACGGTGGACTTCACGCCGGACGCGATCCGGGCTGTCGCGCGGACGGCGGCGCAAGTGAACGAGACGGTCGAGAACATCGGCGCGCGGCGGTTGCAGACGGTGATGGAAAAGCTGCTCGAGGAAGTGAGCTTTGAGGCCGAAGACCGGCGCGGGACGACGGTGACGGTGGATGCGGCTTATGTGGCAGAACGGCTGGCAGGGCTGGCGGGCAACGCGGATCTGTCGAAGTATATTCTTTAGGCCTCGTCCTGCGCCAGCAGGCGGTTCAACACCGGCGCGGCAATCAGGATGCCGATCCCGGCGCCGGTGCAGATAGCGGCGTTGATCAGCCAGAACGGCGCTGGGCCGAGGCTTTCGTAGAGCCCGCCCATCCAGCCGCTCAGAATGCTGCCGGCTGCGACGGCCAGCATGCAGATCCCGACAAAGGTGCCGCGCAGGCTCTCCGGCGCGCGTGTGCCGTAGAGACCGAGGATGACGGGGGCATAGTACATCGCGCCGAAGTTCGAGGTCACGTGGAAGAGTAGCGGGAGGGCGATGGGCGCGCGGCCCGCGGTGTTCGCCATTAGCGGCCCCGCCGCGAGCAGGCCGACGCTGAGGCCGAAGATCACGCTGCCGATGGCAAGCTTGGTGAGGACATCGGGTTCGCGTCCGCGCTTGGCCTGCATCGACCAGATCCACAGGACGAGCGGAATGAACAGGCCCGGGGCAAGGCCGTCCAGCGACTGGAACCACGGGACCGGGACACTGAAGCCGCCCAGATCAAGGTTCACGCTGTCGCGCAGCCAGATGTTGTAGACATTCCAGATCTGCGCCTGCGCCGTCCAGTATCCTACCACCATCGGCCAGATCATCAGGAGACCCAGCACGCGGCGGCGCTCGCCCGGGGTGAGGGGCGCCCGTTTGCCGGTGGGCTGGCGGGCGCCATGCTGTGCGGCGGTTAGCCAGCGCTGGCCGGCGAGATAGGTTGCAAGGCCGATCAGCATGCCGAAGCCCGCCACCGCGAAACCGGCATGCCAGCCCCAGATAGCGGCGACGCTGCCGCTCAGGATCGGCGCGGCGGCGGCGCCAAAGTTGATGCCGAGGTAGTAGTACTGGAAGGCATTGACCTCGCGGGCATCTCCATTGGCATAGAGCGACTTGATCTGCGCCGAGAGATTGCCGCGCAGCAGGCCCGCGCCACACATCAGGAGAACCAGCGCGATGAGGAAGGTGCGATCGAAGGCGAGCGCGAAATGGCCCATCGTCATCATCGCCGCGCCGCCGCCGACGGCGATCTTGCGGCCCGTCACCCGGTCACCGATCCAGCCGCCGAGCAGCGGGAAGCCGGTGACGCAGGCGTAGTAGTAGCCGAAAGTCTGCAGCGCTAGCGCCTGCGGGCTGAGCGCCCCGGAGGTGGCTTCGAGCGCGGCGCGCCAGGGCGCAAAACCGATGATGGTGGCGACGCGATCGGGGTGCAGCAGCAGGTCGCCGGTCATGTAGAGCACCAGCATCGCGACCATGCCGTGGAACGAGATGCGGTCCCAGAACTCGGTGCCGGCGAGGACCCAGAGGCCCTTGGGCTGGCCGAACAGATCGGTTGTGCGCACGGACGCGGGGGCTGTTTGATCGGCCAAAGATATCCTCCACTCCGAGCCAGAGTGGACGAAGCTAGGGTTATTGCAATGTATTTGGGTCCGGACTGATGGGGCTGGCATCGTTCCCCTCGATCCAGCGCACCAGCCGGTGCCGCACGAGCAGCAACACGATGCCGGCGCTACCTGAGATCGAGGCGCTGACCGCCCAGAACAGCGGCGGAGAGACGGACTGATACCAGCCGCCCATGACGCCGCTGAGCAGGCTGGCCCCGGTGACCGACAGCGATTCGAGGCCGATGACGGTCCCCCTCCATTGTTCGGGCGCGTGTTCGGCAAAGAAGGAGCGGATCACCGGGGCAAAGCTGATCGCGCCGAAGTTCGAGACGACATGGAACAGCACGACCAGCCAGAGCGGTCCGCGGTCATCGGAACCGGCAAAGGCGGGTTCGGCGGCGAGCATCAGGGTCGATCCCGCCATGATCAGGCAGCCGGTGGCCGCCTTGGTCAGCGTGGTCGGTTCGGCCCCGCGTCTGGCCTGCGACCGCCAGAGCAGGATCAGGATCGGCGCGGCCACGGCCGGGGCAAGTCCGTCGAGCGATTGCAGCCACGGAATCGGCACGGCAAAGCCGCCCACTTCCATGCGGATGTGATCGCGCACCCACAGGCTGTAGACGTTCCAGATCTGCGCCTGACTGGTCCAGAAGGCGAGGCTTACCGGCCAGACCAGCGCAAGCCCGATCAGCCCGCGCCGCTCGCGCGGCGTGAAGGCTCGCGCGGGCCCGGCGTGCCTGACGCGTGGGGGTTGCACCGGCAAGTGGCGCGATCCGGCGAGATACCAGACCAGCCCTGCCAGCATGCCAAAGCCCGCCACCGCGAAGCCGGCATGCCAGCCATAGGCCTTGGCCACCGCGCCACTGGCGATCGGGGCCACGAATGCGCCGATGTTGATGGCAAAGCTGTAGGCCTGGAAAGCATCGGCCAGCCGCCGGTCGCCTTCGGCATAGAGCGCGCGGATCTGCGGCGTAAGGTTGCCGCGCAGCAAGCCCGCCCCTGTCACCAGCAGAACCAGCGCCAGCAGGAAGGTGGCATCGAAGGCCATGCAGAAGTGCCCTGCGGTCATCGACATGGCACCGGTGGCGACAGCGGTGCGCCGGGTCACGACCTTGTCGCCCAGCCAGCCTCCCACCAGCGGCAGGAAAGTGACTCCGGCGAAGTAGAGACCGAACGTCTGGGTGGCGATCCCCGTTGGGGTCATCGTCACCCCGATGGACTGCAGGAAACTGCGATAGGCAGCAAAGCCGACGATCTGCTCGCTGCGGGCGCCGACCAGCAAGTCTCCGGTCATGTAGAGGACCAGCATGGAGACCATCCCGTGGAACGAGACCCGGTCCCAGAATTCGGTGCCGGCGAGGGTCCAGAGCCCCTTCGGCTGGCCAAAGCGTTCGTTTGCGTTGGTTTCAGGCATGATCGCCGCACCGTGGCGTGCGCCTGACCGCCGCGCAAGGCGGGAATTGTCAGAAGGGGGCAGTCTGCTAGAACGAGGAGATGTATACGACCCCCGAAGACCGCCCGATCTACCGCCTGCTTACCGGCAAGGACGACCGCGCCTTTTGCGACCGCGTGTCCGAGGCGCTGATGCAGGGCTGGCGGCTTTATGGTTCGCCCACGATCACCTGGGACGAGGAAGGCGGCTGCATGAAGGCCGCGCAGGCGGTGGTGTGGCATGAGGCCGATGTGGTGAAGTGACGCCGAAATCTGCGCCTCTCTACTTCAGGATCAGGAAGCTGATTGATGACGACTTGAAGTTCAATCATCGCCCCGCTTCACCGCTCCTCCCGATGTTCATCGCTCCGCCAGCAGTTTTCCTTCTTCAGTCAGCCGAGGCATGGTGCATCGTCATGGGCTCTCTCATCTGCAGCCTCCTGGCTTGCGCGGAAATGTTCGTGTTGTGGCGGATGAGCCGGATGCTGCGAGCGCGAGGTTTGCGCGCGGGGCGTTCGTATGAGCGTCGGGACCGTTACGCCCTGCCGCCTGAATATGCCCAAACAGAGTCGGCTCCTCTGGCTGCCCGTCGGCGGCAGCGTCGCAAAACTTAGCTGCCTTGCTTGAACACAGTCAGGCTTTCCGGATCGAACTCGGGCCGGTCGCCGGCGGACTGATAATAGACGCCGATGCCCGAGAAGAGGCGCCAGTAGGTGTCGGGCCAGGCGGAACGGCCATAGGGACCGCAGGGCATGTCCAGCGCGGCGGTCACGCGGGATTCGCTGGTAGCCAGATCGTAAACCAAGGCATCGTAGGGATAGCCCTCGCCGCGCGGCGTGCGCAGGGCGCAGCGCTGGGTCTGGGGCTGCGGCAGGCCGGCGGAGGCGAGGGTGTAGACTGCGAGGTGTGCCGGACTGCTTTCGACGATTGTTAGCGCCTTGCGGCCCATCAGCTCCGCATTGCGGGCGGTTTCGGCATAGCGCAGCACGAGCGCGCCGCCTTGCTGGGGCGTTACGGCGAGGCGGGTAGTCTTCTCGCCGCAGCGCATGGCAGCGTAGAGCAGCCAGCGGCCGCCGGTGAGCTGGGCTTCCTGCGCGATTACATCGCAGCCTTGCGGCGGATTCCAAGCGCCGCGTGGCAGGCGGGCGAGCGCATCGGCGCGGCAGAGGCCGGAGCCGGGGAGGAGCCCGCCGGTTGCGGCGCAAGGAACCGGCTGCGGCGCGGATGGTTCGGCCTGCGGGGCGGCGAGCAGAAGGGCGAGAGTGAGCATCGCCCGGCGTGTCTATTCCGCCGCTTCGCTGAGGTCGCCCTGTTCGGCGGCCTGCCGGTTCCACATTTCGGCGTAGAGGCCGTCGCGGCGGAGCAGTTCGAGGTGGCCGCCGCTTTCGACGAGGCGGCCCTGATCGAGCACGAAGATGCGGTCCGAATCCGCGATGGTCGAGAGGCGGTGCGCGATCGAGATCGTGGTGCGCTGTTCGGCAAGGCCGCGCATGGTGGACAGGATATCCTGCTCGGTGCGGGTATCGAGCGCGCTGGTGGCCTCGTCGAAGAGGACGATGGGCGGGTTCTTCACCAGTGTGCGCGCGATGGCGACGCGCTGCTTTTCGCCGCCCGAAAGCTTGAGGCCGCGTTCGCCGACTTCGGTTTCGAAACCCTTCGGCAGGCGTTCGATCAGCGGCGTGAGCGCGGCGGCGCGGGCGGCGGCTTCGACGTCGGAAATGTCCGCGCCGTCGCGGCCATAGGCGATGTTGTAGCCGATGGTATCGTTGAACAGCACCGAATCCTGCGGGACGATGCCGAGCACCGCGCGCAGCGATTTCTGCGTGACGAGGCGGATATCCTGCCCGTCGATCAGGATGCGCCCGGCCTGCGGATCGTAGAAGCGGAATAGCAGGCGCGCGATGGTCGACTTGCCCGCGCCCGAGGGGCCGACGATGGCGACCTTGCTGCCGGCGGCGATCTCGAGCGTCAGGCCGTGGAGGATCGTGCGGTCCGGGTCATAGCCGAAGGTCACGTTGTCGAACACGACTGCGGGCTGGCGGACGAGGAGGGCAGGCGCGCCGGGGGCGTCGGCCACTTCCTGCGGCTCGTCCATCAGCTTGAACATCGCGGCCATGTCGATCAGGCCCTGGCGGATGGTGCGGTAGACCATGCCGAGCATGTCGAGCGGGCGGAACAGCTGGGTGAGGTAGGTGTTGACGAAGACGACATCGCCAACGGTGAGCTGGCCCTTGGCCCAGCCCCACACGGTGTAGGCCATCGCGCCCGCCATGAGCAGATTGACGATCAGCGCCTGCGTGATGTTGAGCAGGCCCAATGAGTTCTCGCTCTTCACCGCGGCATCGGCATAGGCGCGGGTGGCCTGCGCGTAGCGGGCTTCCTCGCGCGCTTCGGCGGCGAAGTACTTCACCGTTTCGTAGTTGAGCAGCGAATCGACGGCGCGGGCCATGGCCTGTCCGTCGAGCCGATTCATCTTCTCGCGCAGCGCGTTGCGCCATTCGGTGATGGTGCGCGTGGCCCAGGCATAGAGCACGACCGCCAGCGCGGTGGCGGCGACGAGCGGCCAGCCGAAACTGATGTAGAAGATCACCGCGACCGCGACGAGCTCGATCACCGTGGGCGCGATGTTGAAGAGGAGGAAATAGAGCATCACGTCGATGCTCTTGGTCCCGCGCTCGATCACCTTGGTGACCTCGCCGGTGCGGCGGGCGAGGTGGAAGCGCAGCGACAGCTTGTGGAGGCGGCTGAACACGTCTTCCGCGAGCGCGCGGGTAGCGTCCTGCCCGACGCGTTCGAACACGATGTTGCGCAAGTTGTCGAAAGCGACGCCGGAGAAGCGGCCGAGCGCATAGGCGAGCACGAAAGCGAGCGCGACGGCATAGGCGCTGCCGGCAGTGCCCGCTGTGGTGCCGGGCAGGCTCATCGCATCGATGGCGCGCTTGTAGGCATAAGGGAGCGCAAGCGTGGTAGCCTTGGCGGCGAGGATCAGCAGTGTGGCGCCGATGATCCGCCGCCGCAGCACCGGGTTATCGCGCGGCCAGAGATAGGGCAGGAAGCGGCGAAGCGTGCCCCAGCCATCGTGGCGGGCATCAGGATCAGTGGCGGTATCTGGCGGCATTGTACCCAGATAGGGGCTTTGGCGGGTTTCGCCAGTGGTTATGGGGAATTGCCGCGCGTACCTTTCAGAACCGGATCGGAATCTCGGCGCTGTCGGGCAGGTCGAAAAGAATGCGCTTGCTCGAAAAATCGATCGCGACGCGGCGGAACAGCTTGAGCTGGTTCATGCCCATGAACATCGCCGGGCGCTTGACCAGTTCGAGCTTGTCGAAGGCGGGAGTATCGGCGAAGACGAGCATCGAATTGCTCATCGTCATCGTGCCGAGCCTTACGGTTTTTGCCATGGCGATATCGGCCATGATCGTCTGCCCGGTGACGGACTGAAGCTCGGTCGTCTCGCCCTTGTGGCGCTTGGCGAGCGCCTTCTGCAGCGCGCGGTTGCCGATCGACGTGTCGGAGCCGGTGTCGATCACGATATCGGTGCGCACGCCATCGATGATCGCGTTGGTCATGATGAGCTGGCCCGAGCGGCGGCGAGCCTGCACCACGATCTCGAACCCGCGGCTGCCGCCGAGCTGAACGGCATCGCCGATCGTCATGCGCTTCTTTGCGAAATCAAGGAGGACGCGCTGGTCCTGCAGGCTGTCGAGTCCGATGATCCCATCGGCGCCGATGTTGTAGCCATCGAGCAGCGGAGCGGTGAGGCCATAGAAGCTGCGGCGACCGAGGTTTATCTCGTCAATCTCGACCAGATCGACGCTCTGCGTGCCGGCGATGCCGATCAGGAGCCCCTTGCCCGACATCGGCAACTGCAGCTGCGTGGCAATATCGCGAGCGAGGACGGTGCGCTCGGCGCCGGTGTCGACAAGGAAATCGTAGGGGCCAGCCTGACCAATCCGGACCGGGACGGTCATGCGGTCGTGCCGGTCGATATCGGCTTTCACGATATCGATCCCGCCGGGGCCGGTCTCGGCCGGAGGCAGCGGTGCGGGCGTGGCCAGCGCGAGCGCGCCGGTTGAAAGCATTGCGAGCAGACCCATGGCGTCCTTCTCCTGCGAAGAAGCATACGCCTTTCCTTTGGCGCTGCCTATGGATTTCAGGGCCTTGCGGGTTCCACGCGGCGGTGGCGCAGCGCGCCTGCAAGTTCGCCAAGAAGGCCGGTAATCTCGGCAAAGAGCGGGTGGCCGATGAAGCGGAGCACGACAAACCAGAGCACGGCGCCCGTGCCGGCGGTGACCAGCATCTGCAGCGCGCCCGCCTCTGCCGCCGGGGCCCAGAGCTGATAGCCTACCAGCACCGGCGTGATTGCAGCGCCGGTGGCGATGAGGCTGCGCAGGTAGATCACCGCAAGATCGCGCCAGCGGAAGCCGAGCATTTCCTGCATGAACGGCGCATAGATCACCATGAACACGAGGCCATGAGCAAAGCGCGAGATGGCAACCCAGATGAGGCCGAAAGGCGCGGCAATCGCAAGCAGCAGCACCGAGGCCAGCGTCTCGATCACATTGCGGCGGATAAGGCCGCGCATCCGGCCAAGCAGGACCGGAAGATCGCCATTGAGCGGCAGCGCGATGTAACACAGCTGCGAGAACGCGACCCAGCCCAGCAGCGGGGCGGCCGCCAGCCAGCGCTCGCCGTAGAGCAGGTGGATGATCGGCTCGGCAAGGACCGCGATTCCCGCCATCGCCGGCCAGGTCACGCCGGTATAGGCCGCAACCACGCGCAAATAGGGCGGGCCGAGCGGCTCGCCGCTATCGCGCACGCGGCGGAAGGCGGGATAGAATACGCCGGTCACCGCCCCGGCGACCAGCTGGCGGAGCTGCAGCGCAAGACCCGAGGCGCGGGCGAAAAGACCGACGGCGGCGTTGTCGATCAGGCGACCGATGACGAGTTCGGGTGCGCGGCCGGTGATCGAGTAGCACGTGGCCTGCGCGCTGTTGGTGCCGCCGAGCTGGAACACGGGCGCGGCGCCTTCGAGCCGCAGCGGCCAGGGCAGCATGAGGCCTGCGCGCCATTGGCTTACGAGGAGGCGCGCGGCCTGCTGGGCAAAGGCGCCCCACGCCAGCGCCAGCGCACCATAGCCGAAGAGCGCCAGCGTGATCGCCACACCGGCATTGGCGATGGATGAGCCGACCTCGATCATCGTGTTGGACTTGTAGTCCATCCGCCGCTGGCAGGTGGCCTGCGGGACGATCGCGAGCGGCACGAGCAGATAGGAGCACGCAATGACGAGTGCGACCGGGCGCATTGCCGGATCGTGATAGAAAGCTGCGATCGGCCCGGAGGCCAGAATTGCCAGCAGCGCGATGCCCCAGGCGAAGACGACCGAAATGGTGAAGGCGGTGTGGAGCTTGTCCGCGGTCAGATCCCGCTCGCCGTTGATGTAGCGGGTGACGCCGAAGTCCTGCAGGAAGGCGACCAGCGTGATCGCGGCGAAGGCGATCGAGAACAGGCCCAGCTGCGCCGGCGTGATGAACCAGCGCGCGAGGACGACGCTGGTGGCGAACTGGATCGCAAAGGACGTGTATTGCGAGACCAGCGCCCAAGCGGCGGCCGTGCGCACCGACATGACCGGCGGCTGCTCGGCAAGCTCTGCAATGAGGCGATCGATGCGGGCCAAGTTCAACCCTCGGATTCGAGGAAGCTGGGGTAAGCAGCTCCGGCGACTGCACCCCGGCTGTGGGCACGGCGGCGCCAGCGCAGCATCGGGCGGGCGAGCGCCGGGAAGAGATGCCAAAGTGCGAACGACAGGCGCCATGTCACACCGGCAACCTGGCTGCGGCAACCATGCAGTGCCGAGAGGCCACGCTGGGTGTCGCCATCGACGATGCAATCTATCGCATGTTCGAATTCGAGCGCGGCGCGGCTGTCGGCAAGGAGACGGTCGAGCAGCGGGATCTCGGGTGCATCGGCGGCGAGCGCCGCGCGCGCCTTCTCATAAGTGCGGATATTGCCGAGCAGCATGCGCCCCGCATTGGCCGAGGCACTGCCCGGACGGACGCGATATTCGCCGAGTATCGCATCGATATAGTGGGCTGTGCCCCCGAGCATCATCAGGCGCACCCAGAGATCAAAATCTTCCGACTGCGCCATGCGGGTATCGAAGCCGCCGATCGCATCGAAATCGGCGCGGCGGAAGGTGGTGCCGATATAGACGTTGAAAGAGCGGTCGAGCACCTGCGCGAGCGCGCCATGCGTCGGCTGGGGGGATTCGACGCAGGTGTGCAGGCGGGGCACCGCTCCGAAGATCAGCGCATTGCAGGTGACCAGACGGACACCGGGGTCGGCCTCGAGAATCGGGACGACCGCGGCGAGATAGCCGGGCCGGAAAAGGTCGTCGCCATCAAGCAGCGAAACCAGGGGTGCGGTGGCGGCAGCGATCGCCGTGTTGCGCGCGCAGGAGACACCGTGGTTTCCCGTGGCGAGGAAGCGGATGCGCGGATCGGAGAGGAAAGGAGCAACAGCGCCCGCAACATCATCCGGCGCGCCATCATCAATAACGATGCATTCCCACTCGCTGAAGGACTGGCGCTGGAGGGAGGTGAGCGCCTCGCCAAGCAGGTGGGCGACACCATAGGCTGGCACGATCACCGCCACGCGTGCACCCGTGCGCGTGCGCGCGGAAGAGGCATTCTCCGTGCCCGGCAAAGCTGCTGGCGGAGGCGCATGGTGAGAATCGCCGATCATGTCCGGTCTGGACTATGTCTGAGCAGCTTAAGGTTTCGCTTACGAAGCCGAGTCGGAAGCGATTCTTCGCGATTCCGAGCGACTCAGGGGGGTGATTCGGCGGGAAGGCGATTCAGGAGGGGCGCGCAACAATCGCAAAGTCCCCTGTTTTCGGGGGGTTTGCGACTTGTTTCAAAAAAAATGCAAAATCCCGTTGACGGGCCCGAACCCCCTCCATATATGCCCCTTCACCGGCAGGGAACGGCGGCTTCGCTTCCTCCTCTACCGGTCGCCAACATAGTCGGACACCAAGTCCCCCGGTAGCAAAAATCGGGGAACACTGGTTGTCCGCCAAATTCTGTCTGGTGGCTCTTTGACATCGTTAGTTTAGATGAAGGGACATGTGGGCGACGGCGCCCGGTGTCGAGGGTCTTTGGGCCTCGAACGCCGGTAACCAAGCCGATGTCTGTATGTCCTTCGTATCCATTACGTTTGACAAGTGCAGGTTATCGGCTCCCGAAGTTCGATACCTCGCGGTCTGCGGGCTCCGGCTCGTGCTGCAAGGTGTTGTGACAAAACTTGAGAGTTTGATCCTGGCTCAGAACGAACGCTGGCGGCATGCCTAACACATGCAAGTCGA
>NZ_JAIEPN010000180.1 GCF_019748365.1 Novosphingobium sp. | reverse complement strand
CATCCTGCTGCTCTATGGCAGCCTGCGCGAGCGCTCGTTCTCGCGCCATGCTGTGGAAGAAGCCGCGCGGCTACTGCAGTTCTTCGGCTGCGAGACGCGGATCTTTGATCCTTCCGATCTGCCGCTGCCCGATCAGGTGGCGGGCGATGATCATCCGGCGGTGCATGAGCTGCGCGAGCATGCGCTGTGGTCGGAAGGCCAGGTCTGGTGCAGCCCGGAGCGGCATGGCCAGATCACCGGGATCATGAAAACCCAGATCGATCACCTTCCGCTCGCCTATCAGGGCCTCAGGCCAACGCAAGGGCGCACGCTGGCGGTCATGCAAGTCAGCGCCGGATCGCAATCCTTCAACAGCGTCAACACCTTGCGTATCCTCGGGCGCTGGATGCGCATGTTCGTCATCCCCAACCAATCGAGCGTCGCCAAGGCTTATATGGAGTTCGACGCCGAGGGGCGGATGAAGCCCTCGAGCTACTACGATCGCATCGTCGATGTGATGGAAGAGCTCGTCCGCTTCACCGTCCTGCTGCGCCCGCATGCGGAGCAGCTGGTGGACCGGTACTCGGAGCGCGTTGAAGCCGGGCGCCCTACAAGCCCGCCTTGATCATCCAGTCGTGGAACAGCCGCACCGGGCGCGATTGCAGGGCGCGGGGGCGGCAGACGAACCAGTAGGAATAGGGGCTGTCGACCTCGATGTCGTAAAGCCGGGCCACGCGCGGATCGTGGCTGCGCTTGTAGTGGTCATCGTGCATGATCGCGATGCCGAGGCCCTGCGCGGCGGCCTCGAGGATCAGCTGGCCCGAATCGAAGTGGTCGATCGCCGCGGGCTGCAGCGCTTCCAGATGCAGCGTGCGCTTCCACGCCTCGAAGCTCATCGGCAGATCGTTGTGCACGAGGAACGTCTGCTTGTTGAGCTTGGCAAGATCGGGGCGAGGGCCAACCTCCGCCACGATCTCGGGCGTCGCGATGGCATAGACGCGGTTGTGATCGAGCCGCACCGAATGGAGCGAGCCATCCGGCCCTTCGGAGAGGATGATCGCGGCATCGATCGTGTCGCCCAGCTTGGTCTCGGCGGCGGCTGAACTGTCGATATCGATGTGGAGCTGCGGGTGCAGCTTGCGCAGTTCGCCAAGCCGCGGGAACAGGCGCTGGCTGCCGAACAGCGGCAACACGCCAAGCCTGAGGCGCAGGACCTGCCCGGTATCGATCAGGCGGTCGATCCGGTCGGCCATTTCATCGATCAGCGGCGCGACGGCATCGTAGAGCTGCTGGCCCTCCTCGGTCAGCTTCAAAAGCTGGTGCTTGCGCTCGAACACCGGCTTGCCGATGAACTCTTCCAGCGCGCCAAGCCGGCGCGAGAGCGCCGAGGGGCTGAGTGCAAGCTCCGCCGCTGCGGTCTTGGCCGAGCCCGCGCGCACAACGCGGATGAACGCTTCGAGCGAGCGCAAAGGGGGCAGTCGGCGGATCATAGGGCTCTAAACTCAGTCGTCCTCAGGCGTCGCGGATACAGGCGCGTGGAGCCGCAGCCGGGTAAGCCTGCGCTCGTCCCCTGCCGTCACCTCGATCCGCCACCCGCTGTCATGTTCCAGCACGCGGCCAACGGGCGGGACTTCCCCCGCCAGCACGACCGCGAGCCCACCCAGAGTATCCACGTCCTCGTCCACCAGCGCAAGCCGGGGATCGATACGTTCGCCCACATCATCAAGCTCGGCGCGCGCGTCCGCTTCCCAGGTCAGTTCGTCGATCTGCCGCATGAGCTCCTGCGGCGCATCGTCGTGCTCGTCCTCGATCTCTCCGACGATTTCCTCGACGAGGTCCTCAATGGTGATGATCCCGTCGGTGCCGGAATACTCGTCGATCACAATGGCAAGGTGCGTGCGGCTGGAGCGCATGTCGGCCAGCACATCGAGCGCGCCGCGCGCCTGCGGCACGAACAACGGCTGGCGCATCAGGCCGGTCCAGTCCTTGGGCGCGGCCTTGCCGGAGAGCGCCATGCCCGCGACGATCGGGAACAGGTCCTTCACGTGGAGCATGCCGACCACTTCGTCGAGCGAATCGCCATAGACCGGCAGGCGGCTGTGGCCATGCTCGGCAAAGGCGCTCACGACTTCATCGAACGTCGCGGCAGCGGGGATAGCCACGATCTCGCCGCGCGGGATGGCAACATCGTCCGCGTCGTTCTCGCTGAAATGGAGCAGGTTCTTGAGCATCTGGCGCTCAAGGGGCAAGAGATCGCCGTCCGCGCCGTTCCTGCCGCCGCTCTCGCCTTCGTGCTCCTCGATCGCTTCCTCGATCTGTGCACGCAAGGATTGGTCGTGTTCCGGTCCCCGGAAAAATGCCTTGAGCGCGCGCCACAGCGCGCCGCTACTGTCCCCGTCGCCCGAACGGCTCTCGCCGCCGGACCCATTGCCCTCAGGCACGGCCCATCACTCCTTTTACGCTAATGCGTCGCATATGGGTCGGCGAGGCCCATATGCGCAAGCGCCTTTGTTTCCAAAGCCTCCATTTCCGCAGCGTCATCCTCGCCCGTCTCGTGGTCGTAGCCGGCGAGATGGAGCAGGCCGTGGACGATGAGGTGCGCAGCATGAGCCTCGACCGCGATGCCCTTGTCCGCGGCCTCGCGCGTGCAGACGCCGTGGGCGAGGATCAGATCGCCGAGCATGCCCGGCGCTCCCGGTGCGGCGGCGGCGGCGAGCACTTCCTCGCGGCTGAGCATGGGGAAGGACAGCACGTTGGTCGGCTTGTCCTTGGCGCGCCACTGCCTGTTGAGCGCGTGGACTTCCTCGTCGTCCGCCATGACGAGGCTGACGAGCAGGTGTTCGTGCGCCAGTTCGGGCGCGACGACGCCCGCCGCCTCCGCCGCGCGCGCGGCAAGCTCTTCCCAGTCGGTCGAGCCGGGCCAGACGGGGTCGATATCGAGTTCGAGGGTGGGAGCGGTCATCTGATTGCTCCCTTCCTTTTCACAAGAGGGGGATAAGCGGTTGCAGCGCTCACCCGTCCTTGCCCTCATAAGCCTCGACAATCCGGCCGACGATCGGATGGCGCACCACATCGGCCACGCCGAACCTCACCATGCCGATGCCCTCCACGCCTGAAAGCCGGTTCACCGCGTCGTTCAGCCCGCTCGCCGCCGTGCCACCGGGCAAGTCGGTCTGCTTGGGATCGCCGCAGATCACCATGCGGCTGTTCTGGCCGAAGCGGGTGAGGAACATCTTCATCTGCATCGGCGTGGTGTTCTGCGCCTCGTCGAGGATGACGAAAGCGTCCGCCAGCGTCCGCCCGCGCATGAAAGCGATTGGCGCGATCTCGATCTCGCCCGAGGCCAGCCTGCGCTCGACCTGCTCGGGCGGCATGCAATCGTAGAGCGCGTCGTAAAGCGGACGGAGATAGGGATCGACCTTCTCCTTCATGTCGCCGGGGAGGAAGCCGAGCCGCTCGCCCGCCTCCACCGCCGGGCGCGAGAGGATCAGGCGCTGCACGCTGCCGCTGATCAGCTGCGCCACAGCCTGCGCCACCGCGAGATAGGTCTTGCCGGTGCCCGCCGGTCCGAGCGCGAAGATCACATCGTCGCGCACCAGCGCGCGCATGTATTCGATCTGGGTGGCCGAGCGCGGGACGATCGTCTTCTTGCGCGTGCGGATCATGATCGGCGGTGCGCCATCGGGGGCGCCGGTGATGATGCCCTCCAGCGTCGGCTCGTTCGACATCATGATCAGCGACTCGACGGCCCCTGCATCGACTTCATGACCTGCCAGCAGGCGCTGGTGCATGCCCTTCAGCACATCGCGGGCACGGGCAACGGAATCGGCCGGCCCTTCGATCACGGCCTTGTTGCCGCGCGCGGAGATATAGACCCCCATGCGGTTCTCGATCTGCACGAGGTTCTGATCGAACTGGCCAAACAGCGCGCCGAGTACCGTCTGCTCCTCGAACGCGATTTCGATCCTGGCGCGTCGCTGGTTGTCGCTGCTGCGGGCGCTATCGCCGCGAGGCGGATCGTTGCGGAAGGCACCCGGCCAATCGCTGCGGGTTGCCTCTTCATGCGAACGGGAGAACTTGCGGGCCATGCGCTCCTTTCACGTTGGATGGCCCCAGCTTAGGCACCGATGCGACAGGCGCAAGACCGCCCGGCCGGAAATCGCATCATTTGCACTGCCTTGTGGCGGGCGGGGCCGATCTTGCGACAAACTGCGACCAAAATGTCGCGCGCCTTAAGCTGCTGTTCCCGGGTGGTTCAGTCTGGGCAAGGCATTCTTCATCTGTGGTCGCAGGCAAGCGATCCCGTCTGAAGGAGAATCCGATGCGCAAGTTTCTGCTGGCCGCCGCGTTCCTCGCGCTGACCCCCGCTGTTGCCCCCGCGATTGCCCAGGCCCACGCCGGCCCGGCTGCGGCGAATGCCCGTGTTCACGCTATTCACCGTGAAGTCGTGCAGGATCGCCGCGAAGTGCGTGAAGAGCGGCGCGATCTGCACCGCGCGCGCCATGAGCTGCGGCATGACCGGCGCCAGTTGCACCGCGCCCGTGTCGCCCGTGCCCGCGCATGGCATCGCCACCACCACAATCACGGCTGAACGCAAAGGCCGCGTCGCTGCTCAGGCGGCGGCGCGCGCCACCAGCTGGCCGCCGATCGAATTGGGCCCCGCCTCGACAAGTTCCACTTCGACCAGATCGCCGAGCGCTGCATCCCCGGTGAAATACACCGATTGCAGCCAGGGCGATTTGCCCAGCCATTGCCCGGCGTGGCGGCCCTTGCGCTCGACCAGCACTTCGCAGCGCTTGCCCACGCTCGCCTTGTTGAAGGCAAGGCTGTCACGCTGGAGCGCGGCTTGCAGACGCTGCAAGCGCTCGTCCATCACCTCAGGCGCGATCTGGCCTTCCATCGTCGCGGCGGGTGTGCCGGGGCGGGCGGAGAATTTGAAGCTGAACGCCTGCGCATAGCGGGCCTCGGCGATGATCTGCAGCGTTTCCTCGAACTCGGCTTCGGTCTCGCCGGGGAAGCCGACGATGAAATCGCCCGAAAGCGCGATGTCCGGCCGCGCCGCGCGCACGCGCTCCAGAATGCGCAAGTAGCTTTCCGCGGTGTGGCTGCGGTTCATCGCTTTCAGCACGCGGTCGCTGCCCGATTGTACTGGCAGGTGCAGGAACGGCATGAGCTTAGGGTTGAGCCCGTGCGCCTCGATCAGCGCATCATCCATGTCCGCCGGATGGCTGGTGGTATAGCGGATGCGCGCCAGTTCCTCGATCTTCCCGAGCTCCTCCGCAAGCCCTGCGAGCCCGACCAGGCGGCCCTTGTCATCCTCACCCGCCCAGGCATTCACGTTCTGGCCCAGCAGCGTGATCTCGCGCGCACCGCCTTCGACGAGCAGGCGCGCTTCGCTGACAAGATCGGCGTAGGGGCGCGAAAGCTCGGCGCCGCGCGTATAAGGCACCACGCAATAGGTGCAGAACTTGTCGCAGCCTTCCTGAATGGTCAGGAAGGCGCTCGCTCCCACCTTGCGGCGCTTTGGTAGCGCGGCGAACTTGGCCTCGGCGGGCATGTCCGTCTCGGTCGCGCGGCCACCGGCAGCGGCTTCGGCCACCATCGCCGGCAGGCGGTGATAAGCCTGCGGGCCAACGACCACGCGCACCGAAGGCGCCCGCGTCATGATCTCCTCACCCTCGGCCTGCGCCACGCAGCCGGCCACTGCGATCAGCGGCACCGCGCCCGCCTCGCGCCCGTCCTTCACGATGCGGCCAATATCGGAATAGACCTTCTCGGTCGCCTTCTCGCGAATATGGCAGGTGTTGAGCACGACGAGATCCGCCGCCGCGCCGTCGTCTGCCGCGCGCATGCCTTCGGCGGTTAGCAGCTCGGCCATGCGCTCGCCGTCATAGACGTTCATCTGGCAGCCGAAGCTCTTTACTTGGAATGTGCGAGGGGGCGGGGTGGCAGACATGGCAGCGGCGCTTACGCGATTATGCCGCGCGATAGAAGGGGGCGCGGGGTCAGCCAAGCACTGCACGCACCAGCCGCTCAATCCTCACCGTCAGCAAGTCGGAGTCGCCCGCACGGTTTGCGATGCCGTTGGCAGCGGAGAACAGGAGTTGCGCCGTCTCGGCTGACGCTGCGGGCGTTTGCCCTTCGCGCTCCAGCGCTGCGGTGAGGCCACCGATGATCGCCTCATCCAGAGCAGCGAAGCGGCGGGCGACATGCGCGGCTTTGGCCTGAAACAGCTCGCTGGCGAAGGTCGAGCGCTGCACGCGTGCCTGCACGATAAGGTGCTTGGCCGTCAGCGCCATGGCGAGCGGCGCGGGGAAGGGGGCGTCTGCGGCGAGCGCGGCCTCCACCGCCGCTTCCATCGCATCGGCGATCCGTTCGGCCACGGCAGCAAACACCGCCTCCTTGTCGCGGAAATAGCCATAGAGCGTCACCTTCGACATGCCCGCCGCTTCGGCGATCCCCTCGATCGACGTCGCGCGGAAACCTTGCTGCACGAACAGTGCCTCGGCAGCATCAAGCAGACGCTCGCGCCGCGCCGCGCGGACGGGGCTGAGCTCGGCTTGCGCATCTGAACGAATAGGCATAGAAACGTTCATATCGTAAGAATCACATCGCTGCAAACAGGATTGCTGCCCCATGGTCCGGATTCTCCTGCGCCTCGCTGCCGTGATCGGCGTTCTGCTCGCCGCGTTCGTGGTGTGGTTCCATGCGAACTACGGCGGCACCGGGCAGCCGTTCCCGCGCATCGGCGATCCCAAGCCGCGCCTGCGGGCCGAAGTGATCGCCACCCTGCCAGAACCGCCCGGCAACATCGCCGTTTCCGCGAGCGGGCGTGTGTTTTTCACTTACCACGCCGAGGGACGCCCTGCGATCAAGGTGCTCGAACTGGTGAACGGAAAGCCGGTCCCCTATCCCAACATGGAAATGCAGCAGGGCGACCGCAGCAAGCCCTCCTACGGGGCCGTGTTCAATATCCGCATCGACAGCCGGAACCGCCTGTGGAGCATCGATCACGGCGAACACGGAGTCTTCGGCGCGCGGCTTGTTGCGGTCGACCTCGATACCAACACGCCGATCAAGCAGATCTGGCTGCCGCGTTCGGTCGCGGGGGTCGGTTCCTATGTGCAGGACATGCAGATCGATGCTGCGGGCCGGATGATCTACATCGCCGATATCGGCGTGTTCAGCGGCCATCCGGGGCTGATCGTGGTCGATAGCGAGACCGGCAAGGCCCGCCGCCTGCTCGATAGCCATCCAGCGATCATGCCCGGGCCCTTTGCCGTGCGTGCGCAGGGACGGCTGATGCAGCCGCTCGGCAACAGCCTGTTCTGGTTCCACCCGGGCTTCGATCCCATCGCGCTCGATCGGCAGGGCACCTGGCTCTACATCGGCCCGATGTCGGGCAAGATGCTCTCGCGTGTGCGGGTGGCGGACCTCACCAACGAGAGCCTCTCGCCCGCCGAACTCGCCGCCCGCGTCGAGCCTTATGCCGAGCGCCCGCAGGCCGATGGCCTCACCATCGACAACGAGGGCAACATCTACCTCACCGGTATCGAGGACGGGATCGTGTGGAAGCTCGGGCCCGACCGCAAGCTTACCGCGCTGGCGGGGCACCCGAAGATGCGCTGGCCCGATGGGCTGAGCTTTGGTCCGGGCAACATGATCTATGTGGCAGACAGCGACATCCCCGATGTGATGATGCAATCGAAGGCCCACATGCGCGAAAGGGCGCCGTACTACCTGTTCCGCTTTCCTGCCGATGGGACAGCGCCTGCCGGACAGTGAGCTGGACATGGTACTGCGATAAAAGCATTTTTGTGGCTCAGAGAGCAATTGCAGCAACCGGAGTGGACGCGAAAGTAGGAGCGCTCGCGGAATCTGGCTTGTAATCCAAATCAAATAAGTAGAGATTTAACGGACCCCATAGGGAGGTCTGCCCATGCCTCGTCGCGTTGTTGTTCGCAGCGTTTCAACGGTCATTCTCGGGGGCAGCCTGCTGGCGCTTGCCGCCTGCAGCGAGAAGGCGCCGGAGTCTGCCTCCGCCCCACAAAACAAGTATGCCATAGCAGCCGAAGAGCCCGCCGCCGATGTTGCAGCGGCGCCACCGCCTCCGGCCTTCATCCCCCCAGCGCGCTCGGTCACGAAGAAGACCGAATGGAATGTTGGCGGTGTCGTTTCGGGCAAGACCGAGACGACGATGCTCGAACCAGTCGCGCCGCCGCCGGTGATCATCGAACCACCCGCCATGCCGAGCAATCCGGTGCCCCCGCAATCGGGCCTGCTGACCGCTGGCGATATCGATGATCTGCTCAATCCTGGGCAATATGCCGCCTATGCCGGACGTTTCCTGCAGGCGAGCGGGCAATCGCTGCCGTTCTACGATACGCGCAGCCGGGTGGTGATCCGCGTGGTCGATGCGCGCGGGCGGCCGGTGCCCTTTGCGCAGACCGATGTCGGCCGCCCCGGCGCGCCGCTGCACCTCGTCACAGCGGCGGATGGGACGGCCTCGTTCTACCCGCGGGCGGATCGCATCCCGCAGAAAACCACCGTGGCCGTCTCCGGGACCGCCGGTTCGGTGCGGAAGTCTGTCGCGCTTTCCGCAAGCCGCCTGATCGAGATCACGCTTCCCGGCGTGGCCGCCGCGCCGCGCGCCATGGACCTGGCGCTGGTGATCGACACGACCGGCAGCATGGGCGACGAAATGGAGTATATCCAGGCCGAACTCGATACGATCGTTGCGCGGCTGAAGCGCAATGCGGGTCAGCTCGACTTGCGCATCGGCGTCGTGCTCTACCGCGATGAGGGCGATGACTACGTCGTCCAGTCGGCACCGCTCACCGCGAACATCGGTTCGATCCGCACGCTGCTGGCCCGTCAGGATGCCAACGGCGGTGGCGATACGCCCGAGGCTATGGATCGCGCCGTTGCCGAGGCCGGGCGCCTGCAATGGCGCTCCGATGCCGCCAAGGCTGTGCTGCTGGTCACCGACGCACCGCCGCACGAGGACGCGATCGGCGCCACGCTCGATGCCACGCAGCGGCTGCGCAGCCGGGGCGTCCAGATCGTGCCCGTCGCCGCAAGCGGGGTGGAAGACAGCGCGCAATATGTCCTGCGTTCGATGGCGGCGCTGACCCAGGGGCGATACATCTTCCTCACCGACGACAGCGGCGTAGGCAACAGCCATGCCGAACCCGACGTGGCCTGCTACCTCGTCACCCGGCTTGATACGCTGGTCGCGCGGGTGCTTGCCGGCATTGCCACGGGGCGGCGGGTCGAACCGCGGCAGGGCGATGTCATCCGCACCGTTGGCGCCTATGACCGCGGCCGCTGCAGCATCGCCCAGCAGCGCAGGCAGGACCCGCAGCGCGAGCAGGGCTGATCGCTACGTCAGGAGCGGGTGATGCGGTAGACCGAAGCAGGCGGTACGTTGCGCCAGACGCGCGCGCTGCGCTGGGCGGAAAGACCGAGGCGCGCCCTGATGTCCTTGTGGACCGGGCATTTGGGGCCGTAGGTGAACTGGTAAAGCGCAGCATCCGAAGCGCTGACCGCAAAGGTCGCGGCAATGATGCGCTCCACCGCATCGTCCGGGAAATTGAGCAGCGGCAATCCGCTGACAATGGCAGCCGGGCAGCGGCCTTCGAGCAGGTCGGGCGTCACGCTTTCTGCCCTGCAGCACAGGACGAGGGCTTGCGGGAAGGCGATCCGCAGCCGTGCGGCGAGCTTCGGATCGAGTTCGACGAGGATCAGGTTGCGCTCCGCCACGCCCCGTGTGAGCAGTGCGCGGGTGAACACGCCGGTGCCGGGGCCGAGCTCCAGCACGGGACCGGCTGCGGGATCGATTTCCGCGGTGATCGCGGCAGCTAGCGCAGGGCCACTGACGAAGCCGCCAAAGCGGCGCGGATTGGCTACGAAGCGGCCAAAACCGAGCAGGGCCTCGGGCGGGCCCTTGCGCAGCGGAACCGGTTTGCCGCGAAGGTCAAGCTTCTTGAGCCCGATCTTGCGCCGCATCGCGCTGGCCAGCCTGTCCACCACTTGGCGGGGACGGCTCGCCATACCCGGCTTCAGCTTCAGCTTCACGCGGCGTTCTTCGCCGCCTCGTAGCGCACCGGCGCAACATCGAATGCGAAGGGCCGCAGCGGTTCGCCAAGCGCGGCTTCGAGCGCAGGTTCAATGCGGCGGCGCGCTTCGGCGGCGATGGCCTTGCGCCCGGCAAGGCCCTGCGGATCGAAGGGCTCGAGGAAATGCACCTCGAGCCGGAATGATCCCCGGCGCGACATGATGCGCTTGCCGTTGGACACGCCGTCTTCCGTGCCGATCCAGCCGATCCATTCGGCGACGCGGCCATAATCGAGCACCACCGGCTGCACCATCACCCCCGGCGGCGGCGGCTCCAGCACGCGAAGCATCGAGGTCTTGAACGGGAGCAGCGACTTGCCATCGGTGCAGGTGCCTTCGGGGAACACGGTGATAGACCAGTTGTCGGCCAGCGCTTCCTTGAGGCGGTTGATCTGATCGGCCACACCCATGCGGTCCTCGCGGCTCACGAACACGGTGCGGTTGATCCGCGCCAGCCAGCCGACAATCGGCGCCTGCGACAGTTCGGCCTTGGCAACAAATGCAGTGCCGCTGGCGCCGCCGAGGGCAAGGATATCAACCCACGAAAGGTGGTTCGAAATATAGAACACGTCGCGCTTCAGCGGCACGCCGTGGACGCGCACGCGCGCGCCAATGATGCGGGCCGCGAAGAACAGGAACAACTTCGGAAACGGCGAGCCATAATGCACGATGCGGTAGAGATAGTGCAGCGGCACGCAGATCAGCATCAGCAGCACGAGCGCGACGCCGCGCAGGCAAATCCGCATCCAGCCCATCCAGGTGACGGGTTCGCCGCGCTCCGGCCCTACCTTGCGGCGGGCCTTACGCCTCGCGATCAGACTTGACACCATAGAGCTCCATGCGGTGGTCGACGAGGCGGTAGCCGAGCCGTTCGGCGATCTGGCGCTGCAGCGCCTCAAGCTCGGGATCGACGAATTCGATGACCTTCCCGGTCTCGACGTCGATCAGATGGTCGTGGTGCGCCTCGGGCGTCGCCTCATAACGGGCGCGGCCATCGCCGAAATCGTGGCGATCGAGGATCCCGGCTTCTTCGAACAGGCGAACCGTGCGGTAGACCGTGGCGATGGAAATGCGCGGATCACGCGCGGAAGCACGCTCGTGCAGCTTCTCTACGTCCGGGTGGTCATCGCTCTCCGACAGCACCTGCGCGATCACGCGGCGTTGCTCGGTGATCCTGAGACCCCGTTCCGCGCAGAGCGCTTCGATGTCGATTGCCTGGTGCAAGCTTGCGGCCCATCCGGTTAGGTTGCGCGCAGCATAGTTTGCTGCGCCAATTCTTCAACCGGGCGCTGTCGATTTGCGGGCAGTATCAAGCCCGGATCGGGGAAAACCGAAAGCGGCGAGGCCCCGCGCAACTGACTGGGTGCCTCGCCGGTTCTCGGGCCGGTTTCATGTTCGGCTCCGGGGCCGGTTTTGGGCCCCGGTTCCGGGCTGTTCAGCCAGCAACCTTGGCGCCGCGGCTGCGCTTGGGAGCAGGCTTGCGGCCGAGGCCGATCTTCTTGGCCAGTTCGCGGCGCTTTTCGGCATAGGCCGGGGCGACCATCGGATAGTCGGCCGGCAGATTCCAGCGGGCGCGGTACTGTTCCGGAGTCATGTTGTAGCGCGTCATCAGATGGCGCTTGAGCATCTTGAGCTTCTTGCCGTCTTCAAGGCAGACAATGTGATCGTTCTTGACCGAAGCGCGGATCGAAACCGCAGGTTCAGGAGCCGGTTCTGCTGCCGGTTGCGCGGGATTGAGGCCAGCCAGCGCCGCATAGACATTGCCGATCAGTAGCGGCAGGTCGTTGACCGCGACGCTGTTGTTGCTCACGTGAGCGGCGACGATGTCTGATGTGAGCGTGATCAGCGTTTCCCGCATATCGTTTTCGATTTCACTCATTGTACCCATACCTTTTGCGGTTGTTATCTTCTTTTTGCCCAGTCAAGGCTCGGTGAGTCTAGAGTAGACTGGTCCGCATATACGCCTGCACAACAGAGTTACAACCATTGCGGAGCAAATGCGACCATTTTCTTTCCAAATTTTCCGAAAGCACAGGCGTGTACAGGTAAATATGCCTAATTCTAGGCAATATGCAGTTCCTGACTGAGCGCATCGAGGCGTTCTCCGCTTGCAGTGCGGTAGTATCCGGGGCGCACGCCGACAGTCCGGAAGCCAAAACCTGTGTATAACTTGCCAGCCGGATTGTTCCGTCGCATTTCGAGAAAGAGCCGCCGGATACCCCGCAGTCGCGCCCGGACGATCACTTCGGTCAGAAGTGCAGCACCCAGACCTTTGCCGCGATACTTTGGCAGTACGGCGAACAGCAGCAGCTCTTCTTCGTCGAAAATCGACCGCGTCAGTGCAAAGCCGGCGACGGGTTCTGCAAGGTCCGGATCAAACGATCCGTCGGCACCGATCAGGCAGTAACCTGTCCCGGCGAGCAGCAGCGAGTCTGAAACCTGCCGTCGGTTCCACGCCTCGCCATACTCGGGGGCAAAGGCGCCGATCATGACCTCCATGATCCGGTCGATGTCGTCGCTGCAGTCGGATGGATTCTGGCTCATGACACAGCTGCCCTTATGCAGCCGCCATCACGCGGTCGGAAGCCGCGCATCGGGTGCACGGCCATAGCGGGGCGTGGGATCGGGGTGCAGGGCCGTGCGGCCGAGCAGCGCAAAGGCGCGCGCATCGGGCCAGAGCGGATAGGCGGCAGGCGCGCCGCCGCGCCGCGCGCAAAGCGCGTCAGCCTGGCTGCCGACCACGATCGCCGCCTGCGAGCGTTCTGCCGCTGCTTCCGGCAGCAATGAGGCCGCTTGCGCGAGCGGGGTTCCGTCTGCCGCAAAGGGCTGGAAAAACCACTCGCCATGCCCGCCGCTCATCACCGCGTCGATCGCTTCGCCACCATGTACGGCGCGCGCCATGGCGCCGACGAGGGCGAGGCAGGCATAGCCTTCTATCGGTACCTGCCACGCCAGCGCCAGCGCGCGCGCGGCGGCAAGGCCCACGCGAATGCCGGTGAAGCTGCCCGGGCCGGTATTCACGGCAACGCAGTCGGCGCGGCCTTTTCCGGGCAGAGCGGCGATCATCGGCACGAGTTGTTCGGCATGGCCGCGTCCCAGCATGGCGTGGGAACCGGCGATCATCTCGTCGTCATCAAACAAGGCCACCGAACAGGCTTCGGTCGCGCTGTCGATCACCAGCCGGCGCAAGGCGCGTCCCGCCTTCAGGCCAGCGTGTTGAAACGCGCGAAATCGGGCCGGGGGCTGCGCGGGAAGATCGTGGCCGGATCGCCATAGCCCAGCGTCGAGATGAAGTTCGATTTCACGCGCGTACCGGCGAAAAACGCCTCGTCCACCGCCGCATTGCTGAAGCCCGACATCGGCCCGGTATCGAGCCCGACCATCCGCGCGGCGATGATGAAATAGGCGCCCTGCAGCGTCGAGTTACGCATGGCCGAGACCTCGCGCAGCGCTTCGTTGCCTTCGAACCAGCTTTTCGCATCGGCATGGGGGAACAGCCAAGGCAGCTGCTCGTGGAAATCGATGTCCATCCCGATGATCACGCTGACAGGGGCCTTGCGGATCTTGTCGGGGTTTGTGCCCCCGGCGCAGACCGCCAGCTTTTCCTTGGCTTCGTCGCTTACACACCAGACCAGCCGCGCGGGCATCTGGTTGGCAGACGTCGGCCCCATCTTCATGAGGTCCCAGATCGCGTGCAGCTGTTCCTCGCTCACCGGCTTGTCGAGATAGCCGTTGTAGGTCCGGGCGGTGCGGAACACCTGATCAAGCGCGGCATCGTCAAGCGGCTGGGACATCTCGCAAAAACCTTCAGGCGATCGGATCAGGCAGCGCGGACTTCGCTGACTTCGGGCACATAGTGCTTGAGCAGCGATTCGATGCCGTGCTTGAGCGTGGCGGTGGATGAGGGGCAGCCCGAGCAGGCGCCCTGCATCTTCAGATAGACCACGCCTTCACGGAATCCGCGGTAGATGATGTCGCCGCCATCGTTCGCTACGGCTGGGCGCACGCGGGTCTCGATCAGGTCCTTGATCTGCTCGACGATCTCGGCGTCGGCCGGATCGTCGCCATAGTCCGTGTCGTCATCCGCCTCGCCGGGGACCGCGAAGTCAGCCGCGCCCGTGGTGAACAGCGGGGCCTGCGCCACGAAGTGATCGAGCAGCAGCGCCAGCACTTGCGGCTTGAGCGGTGCCCATTCCGCGCCCGGCGCGATCGTCACCGCGATGAAGTCGCGCCCGTAGAGCACGCCCGTCACATCGCCCAGCGAGAACAGCGCCTCGGCGAGCGGAGAAGCTGCCGCCGCCTCGGGCGAGGTGAATTCGCGCGTGCCGCTGGCCATGACGATCTCGCCCGGAAGAAACTTCAGCGTGGCAGGGTTCGGAGTGGTTTCGGTTTCTATGAACATACCCCAGCATGTAGGCCGCGCCAGCGAGGGGTCAAGGGGCCAATCGGCCCGTATTTCAGGCGCTGCGCGAGACGAGCGAACCACCCGGCACAAGCGTGGCCCCGGCATAGGCGGCGGCAACCGGACTGGCAGGTGCGGCCCGGCGCTCGCGATAAAGCGCTTCGAGCCGTTCCGCATCGCGCGCTTCGGCTGAGAAGTGATTGGCAGGCGCGGCCGCCTTGCCCGGCTTGTGGCTGCCATTGACGCCGAAGGGGCCGGCCGCCGGATCGGCCGGATCGATATGCCGTTTGGCGCGGTCCACGTCGCTGCAATTGCGGCAGACGAAGCCGTTGACGGTAACCGGAGAGGAATAGTCGCCACTGATCGCCATGACGCAGACCATAACGTTCATGGGCTGCCAGTCCGGTTGCGGGGGCCTAGGCGCAAATGCGTAAGGCAAGGGGCGTGGGCATCGTTCTGTGCTGGAAGGTGTAACAACGCTGGTTTATGGGGCCGCGGATGATCACCACGCTCCGCGGCTCTTGCCGAATCGCCCTTTCCCTCTCCCTCGTGGCCCTCGTCGTCACGCCTGCGCTGGCCGCCGCGCAGCCCGCGCCCGTTCCTGCGCCGGCAGCCGCCGCGGCGCCTGCGGCGGAAATTCTGCCGGTGCCGCTGAACCCGGTGGTGCCCGCCGCCCAGCGGGTGTGCAGCGCCAGGACCGCCTCGGGCCTCGGCACCCGCGTGCTCAAGGAAGCGGCCGGCGCGAAGCCCGGCGCTTCAGACTACGTCCTCGTCAATTACATCGGCTACCTCGCTGCCGATGGCACCGTGTTCGATCAGAACACCTCGCAGGCCTTTCCCGCCAGCGGCGTGATCAAGGGCTTCTCCGAGGGCCTCCAGCTGATGAGCAAGGGCAGCGTCTGGCGTTTCTGCATCCCCGCAGGGCTGGGCTATGGCGAGAAGGGGGCAGGGCCGATCCCGGCGAATTCGGACCTCGTCTTCCAGGTCGAACTCGTTGATTTCAAGACCGAATCCGAGGTCGAGGCGATGCGCGCGCAGGTGCAAAGGCAGGCAGCTCAGCAGCCGGGTGCGGCTCCGGCCGCGCAGAAGCCGAAAAACTGATCTTCGCTATGGCAAGGGATGGGGGACCAATTCACTGGTCCTTCATTTCTTGCCGCCCTATACAGCGTACATGGCTTTTCTGTCCCGGTTCGCCCTCCGTACGCCCCGCGCTCTCGCTCCCGTACTTTCCGCCGTTCTTGTCGGTCTGCTCGGGGTCTCCTCGCCAGTCCTCGCCAAGGCGCCGGCCAAACCGCCGGCCAAGGCGCCCGCTGTCCACGCGGCAGCGGCCAAGCCGGCAGTCAGTGCCGTTCCGTGGCTCTACCGCGGGAGTGACGTACCGCAGGACAAGGCGTGGATCTTCGGCGTGCTGCCCAATGGCCTGCGCTATGCCGTGCGCCACAATGGCGTGCCGCCGGGGCAGGTTTCGGTGCGTATGCTCATCGATGCCGGTTCGCTTTACGAAACCGATCCGCAGCGCGGCTATGCGCACCTGATCGAGCATCTCACGTTCCGCGATTCGAAGTACCTCAAATCGGGCGAGGCGATCCCGGCGTGGCAGCGGCTCGGCGCCACCTTCGGCAGCGATACCAATGCCGAGACGAGCCCGACCCAGACCGTCTACAAGCTCGACATTCCCGATGTTTCGCCCGCCAAGCTGGATGAGACGTTCCGCCTGCTTTCAGGCATGATCACCGCGCCGATCTTCACCGACGCGGGCGTGAAGACCGAAGTGCCGATCGTGCTTGCCGAAATGCGCGAACGCTCAGGCCCGCAGACGCGCATTCTCGATGGCACGCGTGCGGTGTTCTTCGCCGGGCAGCCACTCGGCAGCCGTTCCCCCATCGGCACCGAGGAAACGCTGAACGCGGCCACCCCCGCCAAGGTCAAGGCGTTCCACGATGCGTGGTACCGGCCGGACAACGCGGTGATCGTGGTGGCCGGCGATGCCGATCCGCAGGCGCTGATCACACGCATCAAGCAGTGGTTCGGCAGCTGGAAGGGCAGTGGCAAGCGCCCGCCACTGCCCGATTTCGGCGCACCCAAGCCCCCCGTCGGCGGTGATCCCGCCAATCCGGTGGGCGATGCCAAAGTCATGGTCGAACCCGATCTGCCGCGCGTGTTCAACTATGCCGTGCTGCGACCCTGGCGCAAGGTGCAGGATACGATCGTCTACAATCAGGGCCTGATGATCGACCGGCTCGGCCTTGCGATCATCAATCGCCGGCTTGAAGGCCGCGCGCGCGGCGGCGGCAGCTTCCTTGCCGCTTCGGTCGAGCAGCAGCGCATCAGCCGCTCCGCCGATGCGACACTGGTGACCGTGACCCCGCTGACCGACGACTGGAAGTCTGCGGTCAAGGATGTCCGCGCGGTGATCGCCGATGCGCTCGCCACGCCGCCGACCGAGGAGGAAATCGCGCGCGAGGTGGCCGAGTTCGACGTCGCCTTCAAGGTGCCGGTCGAAACGCAGGAAACGCTCGCCGGCTCGAAGCTGGCGGACGACATCACCGACGCCGTCGATATCCGCGAGACGGTGGCCAATCCCGATACGGTCTACAGCATTTTCCGCTCGTCGATCCCGCTGTTCACGCCTGCTGCCGTGCTCGATCACACCCGCGCGCTGTTCAAGGGCACGGTGATCCGCCCCGTGCTGATCACGCCGAATGCATCCGACGGCACCGAGGCGGACTTGCGCACCGCGCTGCTGGCCCCGGTCGCGCCGTCTTCGGGCAGCCGCCTTGCCGCCAGTACCTTGAGCTTCAAGGACCTGCCGGCGATCGGCGCTCCCGGCAAGCTCGCCAATGCTGAAGGCACGGGCCTCCTTGGCATCGAGCGGATCGAGCTTTCGAACGGGGTGAAGGCGCTGCTCTGGTCGAACGAGGCCGAACCGGGCCGGGTGATCGTGCGCGTCCATTTCGGTGGCGGCTATGCGGTGATCGATCCCAAGGACGCGGTCTATGCTTCGCTGGGCGAGACGGCGCTGATGGACAGCGGCTTCGGCAACATCGGGCGCGAGGACCTCGACCGGCTGGCGACGGGCCGCAAGCTCAGCCTCGATTTCGATATCGACGATACCACCTTCAAGTTCTCGGCCGATACGCGGCCCGCGGACTTGCCGGACCAGCTCTATCTCTTCGCCGCCAAGCTGGCGATGCCGCGCTGGGATGCTAATCCGGTGGTGCGCGCGCAGGCGGCGGCGCGGCTCGCCTATGAATCGACCAACGCCTCGGCCGCTTCGGTGCTGCAGCGTGATGTGGGCTGGCTGCTCAAGGATGGCGATCCGCGCTATGCCGTGCCCAACCCGGCCGAAATCGGCAAGGCGAACCCCGAAGGCTTCCGCCGCGTGTGGTCGGCGCTGCTCAAGCAAGGGCCGATCGAGGTCGATATCTTCGGCGATTTCAACCGCGACGAGACGGTCGCCGCGCTCGAGCGCACCTTCGGCGCCTTGCCGCCGCGCGATCCGTTGCCGGCGACCGGCTTTGCACCCAAGCTGCCCGAACCGGTCGGCGACCCGCTGACATTGAACCACCACGGCGATGCCAATACGGCAGCCGCGCTGGTCGCCTGGCCTACGGGCGGCGGCAGCGCGGGCGTCCACGAAGCGCGCCAGCTCGAACTCCTCTCGCAGGTGTTCAACAACCGCCTGTTCGATGCGATGCGCGAGAAGATCGGCGCGAGCTACGCGCCGCAGGTTTCATCCAGCTGGCCGCTCGATCTGCCCTCGGGCGGCTATCTCGCCGCCACCAGCCAGTTGCGACCGGGCGATCTCACCGCCTTCTTCGCCGCCAGCGACAAGATCGCCGCCGATCTCGCCAGCGCCCCGGCCACGCCCGACGAGATCGCCCGCGTGACCGAACCGATGAAACAGCTGATCACCCGCGCCAGCACCGGCAACGGCTTCTACATGTACCAGCTCGAAGGCGGCGCGCTCGATCCGGACAAGTTCACCCAGATCCGCTCGATCCTCTCGGACTACAGCGCAATCACGCCCGAACGTCTGCAGGCGCTGGCCAAGCGCTATCTGGTACCGGGCAGGGCGTGGCGACTGGAGGTCGTGCCGGGGAAGTGACGGGACGCCATCCCTGGGGCGGCCCATCGGGTGCGGACATGGAGCACTGGGACTAGCCGATCTTGCCCCAAGGCGGCCTTGAACCGCTCGGGGCCCGCCGGTAGGCTCAACCTAATGATCTTCAGGGAGCATCTTCATGCGGCGTCTCGCTCTTGTTGCGGCCTTGGCCTTGTCTGCCAACGCATATCCGGCGCAGGCGCAAGCCGTGGCTGAGACGGCCGATCCCTATATCTGGCTCGAGGACATCTACTCCCCGCGCGCTATGGCCTGGGTCGAGGCGGAGAATGCGCGCTCGCTCGCCGTGCTCAAGGCTGATCCGCAGTTCGCCGGCTTCTATGCCGATGCCCTCAAGATCGCCGAGGCGACCGACCGCATTGCGATGCCGCGCCAGATCGGCGGGCAGATCGCCAATCTCTGGCAGGATGGCACCCACGTCCACGGCCTCTGGCGCATCACGAGCCCCGCCGAGTACGAAAAGGCGGAGCCGGCCTGGCAGACATTGCTTGATCTCGATGCGCTTTCGGCGGCGGAGAAGGCCAACTGGGTCTGGGCGGGCGCGGACTGCGAGCCGACAGCGGAAAGGCGCTGCCTCGTCGCGCTCTCCGATGGCGGCGAGGATGCCAATATCCAGCGCGAGTTCGATCTTGCCACCCGCAGCTTCGTCTCCGGCGGTTTCACGCTGCCCAAATCGAAGCAGTGGGTCAGCTGGGAAACGCCGGACAGCCTCATTGCCGCGCGCGATTGGGGGGCAGGCACGATGACGGCCAGCGGCTATCCCTTCGTCGTCAAGCGCGTCAAACGCGGCGCGCCGCTCGAGGCCGCCAGCGAGGTGTTTCGCGGCAAGCCCGATGATGTCTTCGTCATCCCGCGCACTTTCACCGATGGCGCAGGCCACAGCGAAGTCGTGATCATGCGCGGGATCACCTTCTTCGAGGCCGAGTTTGTCCGCGTCACACCGCAGGGCACCACCCCCATCGCGGTGCCGCGCAAGAGCACGGTGACGGGCCTGACGCAGGGCCGCCTCATCTTTCAGGTCAACGAGGACTGGACCCCGGCGGGCGGCCAGCCGATTTCGGCGGGATCGCTCGTTGCCGTCGATCCCGCTGGCAAGGCCGCGCCGGAAGTGATCTTCGCACCGGGGCCGCGCCAGTCGGTCGATGCCGACGAAGTTGCGGTGACGCAGGGCCATGTGCTCGCGGCGGTCTATGACAACGTGCGCGGGCGGGCGATGCGCTTCACCCGCACGGCGAGCGGCTGGCAGCAGAGCGTGCTGCCGCTGCCTGACAACGCCGCGATCAGCATGGTGTCCAGCGACCGGGCCTCCAACACCGCCTATGTCTCGGTGCAGAGCTACCTTCTGCCGACAGCCTTGTGGAAGGTCGACGCCGCCGCCGGCACCGCGATCCAGATCAAGCAGACGCCGGCGCGTTTTGCTGCTGATGGGCTGGTGACCGAGCAGTTCATGGCAACCTCGAAGGACGGGACGAAGGTGCCCTACTTCATCACCCACCGCGCCGACATGCCGCTGACGGGCACCACGCCCACGCTGATGACGGCCTACGGCGGGTTCCAGATTTCCTACACCCCGGCCTACAGCGGGGTGACCGGCAAGCTGTGGCTCGAACGTGGCGGTGCCTATGTCGTTGCCAATATCCGTGGCGGCGGCGAATTCGGCCCGGCGTGGCACGAGGCGGGGCTGAAGACGAAGCGCCAGGTGATCTACGACGACTTCGCCGCAGTCGCCGAAGACCTGATGGCGCGCAAGATCACCAGCCCGCAAAAGCTCGGCATCTATGGCGGTTCGAACGGCGGGCTGCTCATGGGCGTGGAGCTGATCCAGCGGCCCGAGCTGTTCGGCGCGGTCAGCATCCAGATCCCGCTGCTCGACATGCTGCGCTATGAAAAGCTCTCTGCCGGTGCCTCATGGGTCGGCGAATATGGCACGATGGCGAACCCGGACGAGAAGGCGTTCTGGCTCAAGACCTCGCCTTATTCGAACCTCAAGCCTGGCGCGCCTTATCCCGAGACGCTGATCTGGACGACGACCAAGGACGACCGCGTCGGCCCGGTGCAGGCGCGCAAGTTTGCCGCGCGGATGAAGGAGTATGGGCTGCCCTATCTCTACTATGAAAGCACCGCCGGCGGGCACGGGGCCGGGGCCAATCTCAAGGAGAAGGCGATGACGATCGCGCTCGAGATGGTCTACTTCCAGCGCCGCCTGATGGACACGAAATAGGCGGCCGCCGCCAAACCTTTGCATTTCCGCTACGGTACCGCTAAACGCGCGCGTCCTTAGGAAAGCGAGTACCGTGGCAACGAACTGGAATGCAAGCAGCTGGCGCGCGGCAGAGGCCAAGCACCTGCCCACTTATCCCGATGCGGCAAAGCTCGCCGCGGTCGAGGAAACGCTGACCCGGTTTCCCCCGCTGGTCTTCGCCGGTGAGGCGCGCGCGCTGAAGGCTGATCTCGCCGAAGTGGCGGCCGGCAAGGGTTTCCTGCTCCAGGGCGGGGACTGCGCCGAGAGCTTCGCCGAGTTCCACCCGAACAACATCCGCGATACGTTCCGCGTGCTGC
The DNA here is from genome assembly GCF_019748365.1 of Novosphingobium sp. Lineage (GTDB taxonomy): Bacteria > Pseudomonadota > Alphaproteobacteria > Sphingomonadales > Sphingomonadaceae > Novosphingobium. The sequence continues at coordinate 20,576 of NZ_JAIEPN010000180.1, read as the reverse complement.
TGCAGATGGCGGTCGTGCTGACCTTCGCGGGCAAGCAGCCGGTGGTGAAAGTGGGCCGCATGGCCGGCCAGTTCGCCAAGCCGCGCTCCTCGCCGGTCGAGAAGATCGGCGATGTCGAGCTGCCGAGCTATCTGGGCGACAACATCAACGGCATCGAGTTCACCTCGGAAAGCCGCGTGCCCGATCCCGAGCGCATGCTGCGCGCCTATTCGCAGGCCGCGGCCACGCTCAATCTGCTGCGCGCCTTCTCCACCGGCGGCTATGCCAATCTGCGGCAGGTCCACCAGTGGACGCTGGATCATATCGGCAAGAGCCCGTGGGCGGCCAAGTTCAGCGAAACGGCGGACAAGATCGGCGAAGCGCTCGATTTCATGGAGGCCTGCGGGGTCAACCCCAGCACCGTGCCGCAGCTCCAGGGCACCACGTTCTACACCAGCCACGAAGCGCTGCTGCTCCAGTATGAGCAGGCGATGACGCGGCAGGATTCGCTCACCGGCCAGTGGTACGACACCAGCGCGCACATGCTGTGGATCGGCGATCGCACCCGCTTCGAAGGCTCGGCGCATGTCGAGTTCCTGCGCGGCGTGGGCAATCCCATCGGCATGAAGTGCGGGCCGAGCCTGACGCCGGACGCGCTGCTGCGCATGCTCGATACACTGAACCCGGCGCGCGAGCCGGGCCGGATGACGCTGATCAGCCGGTTCGGCGATGACAAGGTAGAGGCTGGCCTGCCGCCGCTGGTGCGCGCTGTGGCGCGCGAAGGCCATCCGGTGGTGTGGTCCTGCGATCCGATGCACGGCAACGTGATCAAGGCGAACAGCGGCTACAAGACCCGTCCGTTCGACCGTATCCTGAACGAGGTGAAGGGCTTCTTCGCCGTCCACCGCGCCGAGGGGAGCCATGCGGGCGGCATCCACATCGAAATGACCGGGCAGGATGTGACCGAATGCGTCGGCGGCGCTGTTGCCATCACGCATGAAGCGCTGGCGGACCGCTATCACACGCACTGCGACCCGCGGCTCAATGCAGCGCAGTCGATCGAGCTGGCCTTCCTGCTGGCCGAGGCGATCAACCTCGAGCGCGCTGAACGCAAGGCCGAAGCGGCCTGAGCCGCCCCCCCCCCTCGAGCTTGCTCGGGGGGGGCTACTGGGCTGAAGGACGCCTCCCGGCAAACGCTGGGCCCGCCAATCAGGTGGACGTGCAGCGGTCCCCCGCTGTTCGGCTACCTGGCTTGTTTCCTGGGGCAATCTGACCCCCGGTCGATCCGGCCAAAGTAGAGCAAGTCGAGGCTTGAGCGGCTTGGGTCTGTGACATAGTCTGTCTGTTTCTGATGGGTAGCGCGGGGGCGTGATGACCATAGGTCTGAATTGCCGCAGCAGGATGCGGACGGCGCTGCGCATGCTGACTGCTTTCCTCCTTGCGCTGGTGCCTGTTGCTGTTCTTGCAGCCGATCCGCCGGCACCTGTTGCGGCAACGCCGACCGCTGCGCTCAAAGCGGATGGTTCCCCGGCGCTGATCCCCACCACTGTTCTGGGCAAGCTGCCATTCATCAGCGGGCCAAAGCTTTCGCCCGACGGGCTGCATCTGGCCGCATTCGTGACAGTTGCCAATCGCACCGTTGTCGGGATTTTCGATCTGGCCACCGGGTCGAATAAGCTGCTCAACGCGGGCGAGAAGCTCGATATGCGGTGGTTCCGCTGGGCCGGGAATGACCGGCTGCTGGTCAGCATCGGCAAGATGGTGCCGTGGTTCGGTGAAGATGCGCTGCAGACCCGCCTGGTCGTGCACCAGATCTCGACCGATACGATGCGATTCATCGGCGGCAAGGAAGAAGGTCTCGATGGCGACGACATTCTCTGGGTCGACCCCGAAGGCAAATCGATCCTCCTGTCCTACCAGAAAACGATCTACGATTATCCCAGCGTCTCCTCGATCGATCTGGCCAACAATCGCTCGAAGACGGTGGTAACGCCGCGGGCCGACCTCTGGGACTGGTACGCCGATGAAAAGGGCGTGGTCCGTGCCGGCCTGATCTTCAGCGACAACACCTGGAAGATGATCTACCGCGAGAAGGACGGCGACAGCTTCCGCACGGTGATGAAGGCGGACATCAAGGATCGCGAAGCTGGCTGCATCTTCTATCGCATCTATCAGGCGACCGACGAGGGCTATTGTATCATGCGCAATGATACGACAGGCCGAGATGCGCTGTACCGCTACAACTTCGCCACAAGGCAACGCGGCAACCTCGTGTTCGAGGTGCCGGACGTCAATGTCGACGATTTCGACACCAAGTTCGACAGCCCCGAGCTTCTTGCCGCCTGGTACACCGACAATCGGCCCCGTGCGCACTGGTTCGATCCGGGAATCGCCGAAATCCAGTTGAACATCGACAAGGCCGTTACCAGCGCAATGGGCGATCGTTCCGCCGAAATCGTGAGCTATTCGCGCGATCGCTCTCGCATGCTGGTTCATGTCGGGGGATCGGGCGATCCGGGCCGGTACTATGTGTTCGACTTGTCGGACAGCACGATGAAGCTGTTCGCCCAGTCGAACGAGAAGCTCAAGCCTGCCCAGCTCGTGACCACCACCTACACGCGCTACAAGGCGCGCGACGGACTTGAGCTGCCGGCCTATATCACCATGCCACCGGGCCGCGCCGCCAAGAACCTGCCGCTGGTGATCCTGCCGCATGGCGGTCCTTACGATGTCCGCGATGAAGGCACTTATGATGCCGAAGTGCAGTTCCTCGCCAATCGGGGCTATGTCGTGCTGCAGCCACAGTATCGCGGCTCGGGCGGCTATGGCGAAGCCTTTGACAACAAAGGTGCCGGCCAGTGGGGCCGGGCTATGCAGGACGATCTCGACGACGGGATGGACTGGCTGGCGAAGCAAGGCACGATCGACTCCAAGCGCGTCTGCATCATTGGCAGCTCTTACGGTGGCTATGCGGCGATGTGGGGGGCTATCCGCAATCCTGAGCGTTATCGCTGCGCGGCAAGCTTTGCCGGGGTATCCGATCTCAAGCGCCAGTTGAAGTATTCGAACAAGTTCTTCCGTTCGCAGCGCTACAAGGATGATTGGCGCCGGACCGTACAGGGTGAAGACACTTTCGATCTCGCCACGGTTTCGCCGCTGCTCACAGTGGACAAGCTCCAGGTGCCGTTGCTGCTTGTCCATGGGGATGACGACCAGCGCGTGCCCTACAAGCAGTCCAAGTTGATGGCGGATGCGCTGACCAAAGCGGGGAAGAACTTCGAGTTCATCACGCTGAAGGGCGAAGGGCACGGGTTCTCGAGCGATGCCAATATGCAGCTCTGGCTCGACAAGCTCGATGCTTTTCTGGCGAAGTACAACCCGGCGCCCTGAGTACTCGCCAATCCGGTGCGGATGGGGCAGGATAGCCTCATGATCCGCGCTCTCTTCGCCGCTGCCCTCGGGCTGGCCGCCACCCTGCCTGCCCATGCAGAAACGCTCTATGTCCGCGCCGGGCACCTCGTTGATCCTGAAGCGGGGGCGGTGCTGGGGCCGCGGTTGCTGAAGGTCGAGGATGGCCGGGTAGCGGCAGTCCTGCCCGATGGCCCGGTGCCGGCCGGTGCGAAGCTGGTTGATTGGTCGGCCTTCACGGTCCTGCCGGGCCTGATCGATTGCCACGTCCACCTCGCCGATACCGGGCAGACCGCCAACGTGGCCGAGCCGCTGCTCCATTCGCCGATGGAAATCGCTTACATCGGCGCGCGCAACGCCCGCACCACGTTGCTGGCAGGCTTCACCACGGTGCACGATGTCGGCTCGTTCCGCGCCTTTGCCGATGTCGAACTGCGCAATGCGATCGACCGCGGCGATGTGATCGGGCCGCGCATGCAGGCTGTCGGCGCCTATGTCACGGTGCCGGGCGGGGGCGGCGAGGTCACCGGCTTTTCGCCCGAGGTCCGCATTCCCGAGGATATGCGCGCGGGCGTCATCACCGATGCGGCGGATGCGCGGGCCAAGGTCAACTACCTGTTCCAGCACGGCGCGGACTCGATCAAGCTGATCGCCACTGGCGCGGTGCTGGCGAGCGGGACCGAAGCGGGCCAGCAGGAACTCACGGAAGACGAAATGCGCGCTGCCGTCGAAGTTGCCGCCGCGCGCAAATCCTGGGTCACGGCCCATGCCCACGGCGCCGCCGGGATCAAGGCCGCGATCCGCGCCGGGGTCCGCGCGATCGAGCATGCCAGCCTGATCGACGATGAAGGCATCGCGCTCGCCAAGGCCAAGGGCGTCTGGCTCGACATGGATATCTACAACGGTGACTACATCGCCGATGTCGGCCGGCGCGAGAAGTGGCCCGAGAACTACCTGCGCAAGAACGACGAGACGACCGAGGCGCAGCGCGCGGGCTTCCGCAAGGCCGTGAAGGCAGGTGTGCGGCTCTCGTTCGGGACCGATGCCGGGGTCTATCCGCATGGCGAGAACGCGCGGCAGTTCGCCTATATGGTGCGCTACGGGATGACGCCGATGCAGGCGATACAGTCCGCCACGACTAGCGCGGCGGAACTGATGGGCTGGAGCAAGGACGTCGGCGCGCTCTCGCCCGGCCACTTTGCCGACATGATCGCGGTGCCCGGCGATCCCACTGCCGACATCACCGTGCTGACCCGCGTCGCCCACGTGATGAAGGGCGGCGAAGTGGTGCGCTGAGCAGGGGAAGCTTCATCCACGACGCCCCGATTTGCGGTTAACGCAGCTCTCAGGGTAATTCTATACAAGCCAGTTACCGGCCCACCCGTAACCCGTTTCTGCGGCGTGGATAACTACATTGCCGATGCGCTTGTCGTTGGGTCGTGAGCCTTTTCTGTCAAATTCATGACATATCCGGCTTGAATTACTCGATAATGGTGTGATCGGCATTATGGGACGGTCTCTCATGAAACGGACATATTTCAGCGATCATTCTTTTGGCGTGATGGCGGCTGCCATTACTTCGCTCGCATTGGCAGGTATTGTCACTATCAGCCCCGCGCGGGTTGAAGCGCAGGCTGTTCCGGGCGCCAATCCTGTCGCCGCCACCGGCTATTGCGACACGGTCGGCACCCGCACCGGCACGAGCAGCAGTTCGACGAACGTGACTTATGCGGCCTATGTCGGCGGCGGCTCCAATGATGCGTTGAATGTTGCGCAAGTGGCCGCGAATTGCCTCGTCTATACGGGCGGGCGGATCACTGGTTCGGTGCCTGTCGCCGCGCGCAGGATCGGTGCGGCCACCACCGACAAGTCGACCGGCGTCCTCACCCTCGCCACCCCGAAAACCGGGCAGGTTCTGGCGGCAGTCCGCTTCGGCAATGTCATCAATGATGCGCAGCTGCAGGTGGGCACCGGCGATCTCGTCGTGGCCTCGGACACCGGTCTTGCCGTGCTCTCGCCCGATCTTGCCACCACACGCTGGCAGCAGAGCGGCGCGTTCACCCGCGCCTCGGTCGGGCCGGACGGCACCGTCGCCGCGCTGACGGGGGCGAGCGGCAAGCAGCTCACGGTCTATTCGGCGACCGGCGCAGTCCTCTTCACCCGCACTTTCACCGATTCCCAGGTGAACGACGTTGCTGTTTTCACCGGCGTGACCCCGGAGGATACGCGCTTTGTCGTGACCGGCTTCGCCCAGCGCGACGGTGGCGGCTGCACCAAGCTGCAGGTCGCGTGGATCCGCACCTACAATCTGCAGAACGAGCTGGTCTGGAAGAGCTATGACTGGACTCACGCGCAGGCGTTCGGGCGGTCGTCGTCGTGTGCCGATACGCGCGGCTATCGGGTCGAGATCGGGCTCGACAAGAAGCTCTACTTTGCGGGTGAAGCGGCGGGCGGCAACAGCATCTACCGCTACCTCAGCACCAACCTCCAGACCAACGCGCCCAACGCGCCGAGCGATGCCTACAACAATCCCTACAACACCGGATCCAATCACATAACCTATGTCGCCCGGCTTGATCCGCTGACGGGCGCGCAAAGTGCAGGCTCGTTCCTGCTCTCGCGGCTGACCAGCGGCAGGGGCAACACCATCCGCCCGCGAGCGATCACGGCGGACCAGAACGGTGCGGTCTATGTCGGCGGGATTTCCGCGGCGCATATCCAGAACCGCGCCAACATCGTGCTCAATGGCAAGAAGCTGCAGGTCTATACCGGGGGCGATCCGTGGCTGCTGATCCTCGCGCCCGACATGCGCCAGCGCCGCCTGTGGATCGCGCTGGCTGATGGCGGGCAGGGCGAGGTGCAGTCTATCGGCGTGGGTTCGGGCACTATTGCGGTGGCAACCCGCGCGGACCGCAAGAGCACGGACGGCTTTGCGCTCTACACGACGCCCGGCGTGCCGGCGACTTACACCGGGACCAAGGCCGGACACTTGACGGTGATCCCGGGCCAGTAAGCCCCCCATCGGCGCGAGCTGGCCGGACATCGCATCCGGCCAGGTCGAGCGCCGAAGGGAATCGAGCCCGCCGCGCCCTCCCGAAATTGCGGGGGGCGCGCGGCGGTGCGATGGCCTAATGTCCGGCTTTCGCCGCAGGGAAAGCAGGAGCGTGCCATGTTCGATACCATCATCCGCGGCGGAACGATCGTCGATGGATCGGGCGCCGCGCCGTTCATCGGCGATATCGCGTTCAAGGACGGGGTGATCACCGAAGTCGGCCCGAAGATTTCCGGCACGGCCGCGCGCGAGATCGATGCGGACGGCCATGTGGTCACGCCCGGCTGGATCGACATTCACACGCATTACGACGGCCAGGTCAGCTGGGACGACGAGCTCGCGCCGTCCTCGCACAACGGGGTCACCACGGTCGTCATGGGCAACTGCGGTGTCGGCTTTGCGCCTGTCCGGCCCGGGCAGGAGAAGGAGCTGATCGAGCTGATGGAGGGGGTGGAGGACATCCCCGGCACCGCGCTCTACGAGGGGATCGAGTGGGGCCGCTGGGAGAGCTTCCCCGAATACATGGACTACATCGCCTCGCGCCACTACGCGATCGATGTGGGCGCGCAGATCGCGCATGGCGCGGTGCGCTATTACGCGATGGGTGAGCGCGGGCGGACCAACGAGGACGCCAGCCCCGAAGAGATCGAGCGGATCGCCGATCTCGTCGAGGAAGCGGTGGCGGCGGGCGCGGTGGGCTTCTCCACCTCGCGCACCATCGGCCACCGCGCGCTGTGGGGCGAGCCGGTGCCGGGCACGTTCGCGCCGGAGGAGGAATTGCTCGCCATCGCCCGCCGCTTCAGGAAGCTCGGCAAGGGGGTGATTGAGGCGATCCCGGCGGGGACGGTCGGCAAGCTCGAAGCCTTGGGCGGCGAACGCAGCGAGCCGCTGGCGGAGCTGGAACTGTTCCGCAAGATTTCCGAGGAAAGCGGGCGCCCGCTGACCTTCACGCTTGTCGAAATCCGCGAATATGCGCCCGACTTGTGGCGCCAGATGCTGGACCGTTGCCGCGAGGCCAATGCAGGCGGGGCGCATCTCTTCCCGCAGGTCCCTTCGCGGATCATCGGGTTCATCCACGGCCTCAGCAGCTACCACGTCTTCATGCGCCGCCCGACCTACCTTGAGAAACTGGCGTACCTGCCGCTGGCCGAGCGCGTGGAGGCGATGCGCGATCCCGAGATCAAGCGGCAGATCCTTTCCGAACGCGATGTGCCGCATGAGGCGCCGGGTTCGATGCAGAACGTCTACGGCCTGTTCCGCCGGGGCGCTGCCAGTCTCTACCCCCTGACCGAGCCGATCAACCTCGAGGCCGACAAGTCCGCCTCGATCGGCGCGAAGGCCAAGGCGGAGGGGCGCGACGCGCTGGAATACCTCTATGACGCGATGCTGGAGGACGAGGGCCGCAGTTTTCAGGCGCTGACGCGCGACAACCAGCCCAAGAGCCTTGCCGTGCTGGAAGAGATGCTGCGCCATCCCGATACGGTGACCGGCCTCAGCGATGCGGGCGCCCATGTGACGCTGATCTGCGACGCCACGATGCCCACCACGCAGCTCAGCTACTGGACCCGCGACCGCAAGAGCGGGCCGACCCTGCCGCTCGAATTCCTCGTCCACAAGCAGACCGCGCGCAATGCCGCGCTCTATGGTTTCGCGGATCGCGGCCTGCTGCAAGTGGGCAAGCGCGCGGATATCAACGTGATCGACTATGCGGGGCTCACCGTCTCGCCGCACGTCGCGCACCACGATCTGCCAGCGGGCGGCACGCGGCTGATGCAGCCGGTGAAGGGCTACCGCGCGACCTTCTGCAACGGCGTGATGATCCGCGAGAACGATGCCGACACCGGCGCGCGGCCGGGGCGGCTGGTGCGCAGCTAGGCGTCCCGGCGGGGGACAAGTTGACACGGTTGACACAGTCCTGAGCGAAAAGTCCGGCCCCGGTACAACCGCCCTGCGCTGTGCCGGTGGGGCAGAAAAACGGCGGTTGCGCGTTGGATTCGCGAGGCATCCCCAGCTTTTGCCGCAAACCGGCCGTTGTAGGACAGCGCTTAATAGATAACAGACGCGTCTGTTATTTATGGGGCTTCGATGGGGCGGGGCAGTCGCCTGAGGCCGGCATGACGGGGGCAAGGTCGTGAGAGAACTGGCCCCGGGCTCCGATAGCTTCGCGTTGATCTGTTGTCCGCCATCTCGTGTGCTCGGTACAGGGCCCGGCTTTTCTTCCGGCGTGGCGCTGGAATAGGAAAGCCAGGGCCCGAACCCGCCAGTATCCTGATCCTGATAGTCATTGAGCGCCTTGCACGGCAGAAATCATCAATATGAAATAGCCGTGAAATCAGGGCGATGCAGAACGTATTTCATGGAGCGGCATGACGGTATGCATGCTTAACGGTCTGTTTACGAACTGCGATTGTAAAAAGAGGCCTCAATATGCCTATATTCTACGGAAATTGTGATTGACACTCCTCTGGTGCTGAATGATCATCACTCGCGCAAATAGAGTGGGAGGGACGTGTCATGTTTCCGCCAAATTTTCCGGCTGAATACTCCTGGCTCAAGGACATCGGCCTGTTGCCAAAGGTTCTGCAGGAAGCCATTCCGCTTTACGGAACGGCCGAAGTCATCGGCACGGGCAGCAGCAAGACCATTCTTTCCTGGCGTGACATGCTGAATCAGAACGGGGTCAAGATTTCCGGCTATTCGGACGACAGCGTTCCGTGGTGTGGACTTTTCGCAGCCTACGTTACCTTCAAGGCCGGCAAGACGGTCGTCGCAGATCCGCTCTGGGCGCTCAACTGGGGCAAGTTCGGGGATCCGGTCGCGCGGCGCGGCAATGATGGCAAGCTTGCGAGCGTGGAGGGCCGCAAGGCTTCGCTGGGCGATGTGCTGGTCTACAAGCGGACGGGCGGCGGCCACGTGAATTTCTACATCGGCGAGACCGCGACCCACTTTGTCGGCCTTGGCGGCAATCAGGGCGATCAGGTCAACATCAAGGCCATTGCGAAAGCGCAGTGCGTGGCCGTGCGGCGGCCGCAGATGACGACGCCGCCCTCGTCGATGAAGCCGATCCAGCTTGCCAGGTCGGGTGAGATCGCGGGCAGTCTGGCCTGACGGACACCCGCGCGGTCTTGACGCGCAGCGGAGCGGATCATGTCTGCCATCTTCAGCGGCGCCATTGCCGCGCTGGTTGTCTTCTGTCTGTACCGGTTTTGGGTGCCGACCGCCGGTGTCGCGTTTGACCGCAATGATCCGCGCCTGCTTGCCGCCAAGCAGGAGGCACGCGCGGCCCTGCCATCGTTCTGGACGGCGCTGGAGGCGCGCGATCCGGCGGACGAGGACTTTTCGCTGAAGTTCAATCTGCTCCACGGCACCGGCAGCGCGAACAACGAATCGATCTGGGCGGGCGATATCGTGCGGCGCGATGGCCAGATCTTCGGCCGCCTGCTCAATCGTCCGGTCAGCCCCGGCTTTGCCGAAGGCGATGAGGTCGAGATTGCGCCGGCGGCAATCGACGACTGGAGCTTCTATCGCGGCGGCGTGGCGCAGGGCCACTTCGTGACGCGGGTGATGATCGAGAGCGCGCCGACGCGCATCGCGCGGCAGCAGAAGAAGGCGCTGGGCTGGGCCTAGTGAGCCTTGGTGCCCTGCACCAGATGCACCGCGCCGGCGATCACGCTGCCCAGAACCAGCCCGATCGAGCCGCAGATAGCGACATCGGCCAGCCAGGCCGCCGCGCCTTCGTGCAGGCCGACCCATTCGGCGGGGTGCATACCGGCGGAATGGACGATGATCTGCCCGCCGACCCAGAGCATGGCAGCGGTGCCGATGATGGTGAGTGCGGAAAGCACCTTCGGCATGGCCTGCACGAGCGCGCGGCCCAGCGCGCGGGTTGCCCCGAGCCTGCGCTTGGCGAGATGGAGGCCGATATCGTCCATCTTCACGATCAGGCCGACGACGCCATAGACCAGCACGGTGATCGCGATGGCCACGACCACGAGCGCGGCGGTGCGCATGGCGAGGCCCTCGGCAGCCACTTCATTCAGCGCGATGACCATGATCTCGCCAGACAGGATGAAATCGGTGCGGATCGCGCCCTTGACCATGGTTTCCTCATGGCCGGGCTCGACGAGTTCCTCGGCCTCCGCGGCGAGGTCTTCCTTGTGGGTGAGCGCGTGAATCACCTTTTCGGCGCCCTCGAAGCAGAGGAACGCGCCGCCCGCCATCAGGATGGGGGTGATCGCCCAAGGCAGCAGCACCGAGAGCACGAGAATGACCGGCGTGATGACCACCAGCTTGTTGAACAGCGATCCGCGCGCGATGCGCCAGATGATCGGCAGTTCGCGGTCCGCCGTAAAGCCGGTGACATAGCGCGGCGTGACTGCCGTATCGTCGACCACCACGCCGACCGACTTGATCCCGGCCTTGCCGGCCGCCCCGCCCACCTCATCGAGCGAGGCGGCGGCGATCTTTGCGATGGTGGCGATATCGTCGAGAAGGGCAGCTAGTCCGCCGGGCATGGGAATTCCTGTTGGTGCGTTGCAGCAAGGGTAGCGGGCAGGCGGGGGCGAGAGCAAGCGAAGAAGGGGGCATCAACCGCTTGCCACGCATCCCCTGCCGCGCTTTGATGGCGGGATGATCGAAACTCCGCGCCTGACACGGCGGTCCGCACTGGCGCTTGGCGCCGCTTCCGCTGCCATTCTGGCGGAGGCGCGGGCAGCGCCGGCGGCATCGGGGCCGCTCACCGCGCTGCCGGCGCACCGGCTGGCGGCGATGATCGCGGCGCGGCAGGTTTCCTCGGCGGAAGTGACCGGTGCGTTTCTGGACCGGATCGAGCGGCTCAATCCGGCGGTGAATGCGGTTGTCGGCATGCCGGACCGGGCGGGCCTGATGGCCGGGGCAGCTGCGGCGGATGCGGCGGTCAAGGCGGGCGGCGCGCTTGGTGCGCTGCATGGCCTGCCGCATGCGGTGAAGGACTTGTCGGCGGTCGCGGGGCTGTCGTGGACGATGGGCTCGCCGATCTTCAAGGATCAGGTCGCCAAAGCCGACGGGCTGATGGTGGAGCGGCTGCGGCGGGCCGGTGTGGTCTTTGTCGGCAAGACCAATTCGCCCGAGTTCGGACTTGGCAGCCACACCTTCAATCCGGTGTGGGGGACGACGCGCAATCCGTGGGACCTGACGCGGTCTGCCGGTGGCAGCACCGGCGGCGGCGCGGTGGCGCTGGCGCTCGATCTGCTGCCGCTTGCCGATGGCAGCGATTATGGCGGATCGCTGCGCAATCCGGCGGGGTGGAACAATGTGTTCGGCATGCGCCCCAGCATCGGCCGGGTGCCCAATGACAATGCCGACGACTGGCTGGTTTCGATGGGCGTGGCGGGGCCGATGGCGCGCTCGGTCGCGGACCTTGCGCTGCTGTTCTCGGTGCAGGCGGGGTATGATCTGCGCAAGCCCATGTTGCTGGAAGGGGATGGCGCGGCGTTTCGAGCCGTCCGGCCGGAGGGGATGAAGGGCAAGCGCATCGGCTGGGCGGGCGATCTGGGCGGCGCGGTGCCTTATGAGCCGGGCGTGCTGGAGACCTGCCGCAAGGCGCTCGCGCGGTTCGAGGCGATGGGCGCGGTGGTGGAAGATGCCGTGCCCGATTTCCCGGTGGAGCAGGCGTGGCAGGCTTTCGTGAAGCTGCGGCACTGGCAGCAGGGCGGCAACCTGCTGGCCTACTACCGCGATCCGGCAAAGCGCGCGCTGCTGAAGGAGGCCGCGGTGTGGGAAGTGGAAGGCGGCCTTGGCCTTTCCGCCTTCGACGTGAATGCGTGGAGCGTGGTGCGCAGCCAGTGGAGCCGCTCGGTGCACAAGCTGCTGCAGCACTATGATTACTGGGTCATGCCGACCTCGCAGCTGTTCCCGTTTCCGGCGGACTGGGTCTACCCCAAGGCGATCGCGGGGCGGGAGATGCGCACCTATCACGAGTGGCAGATGGCGACCTGCCTCGTGACTCTGGCCGGGTGCCCGGCGGTGGCGGTGCCGGCGGGGTTTGGCGCGGCGGGGCTTCCGATGGGCCTTCAGATCGTCGCGCCGGTGCACGGGGACGCGGCCTGCCTTGCGGCGGCGGCGGCTTGGGAGGCGGTGAGCGGCGACATCCTTACCCGGAAGCCGCCGCTCGCCTGATCAGTCCGCCCAGTAGAGCCGCATCGGGTTATCGACGAGGAGCTTCTGCTGAAGTTCCGGGGTCGGGGCGATGCGCGGGATCATGTCGACGAGGTGGCCGTCGTCGGGGATCTCGGTGTCCATGTTGGGGTGCGGCCAATCGGTGCCCCAGAGGCAGCGGTCCGGATAATCCGCGACGAGGGGCGCGACGGCGGCGGCAAAGGCATCCCAAGGATCGCCCGCGCCGCCTTCCTTGATCGCGTCGAGCCGGTCAGGGCAGGTGGCCTTGAACCAGATATCCTCGCGCGCATCGAGAAGGGCGCGGAAGGCGCGCATGTCCGGGCCATCGGGGCCCTGGCGGACGTCCGGGCGGCCCATGTGGTCGATGACGAGGGGCACGGGGATTGCGTCCATGAAGGGTCGCAGTTCCTCGAGGATATCGGCTTCGAAGTAGATCACCACGTGCCAGCCTGCGGGCAGGCGATTGGCAACTTCGAGGAACTTGTCCTTGGGCGCATCATCGACAAGGCGCTTGAGGAAATTGAAGCGGATGCCGCGGATGCCGCCGGCGTGGAGCGCGTGGAGATCGGCTTCCGAAATGGCGGGATCGACCACCGCGACGCCGCGCGCAAGGCCATTGGACTTGGCAATGGCGTGGAGCGTGGCGGCGTTGTCGGTGCCGTGGCAGCTGGCTTGCACGATCACGTTGCGCGCGAAGCCGAGGTGATCGCGCAGGGCAAACAGCATGTCCGGCCCAGCGTCTTCCGGCAGGTACTTGGCCTTCGCGCTGAACGGGAACTGCGCCATCGGGCCGAAGACGTGGCAGTGCGCGTCCACGGCGCCGGGGGGCGGGGTGTAGCGCGGCTTGCTGGGGCTGGCGTGCCAGCTGGTGATGCGGTTGGTCATGTCTCTGCCTCTCTAGCCTTCGTCATCCCCGCGAAGGCGGGGATCCAGTGTTCCATGCGCTGCACCTTGCCGCTCTGGATTCCCGCCTTCGCGGGAATGACGAAGGAGAGTGAGCAGGGAATTGACGCCGCGCATGCCCACCCCGCTGCGACTAGGCTCACTGCGTTCGCCAAGTCTCGCTCCCCTCCCGCATGCGGGAGGGGGTGGGGGTGGGTTTTCCCGGCCTTATCCAAAGACCACCCCGTCCATCAGCTTGCGCGCGGTGCGCAGGAGGGCAGCGCTAACCACTGCGCCGGCTTCATCGGTTTCGAGGACGCAGCTCATTTCGCCGGTGGGGTGCTCGACCGAGAGGAGCTTGCGGCTGCCCTCGGGGATTGCAGCGACTTCGGCGGCGGGGGAGCCGGGGATGAGGCACGCGGTGGCCACGCTGACTGCGCCGAGCACGCCGATGGTGGCATGGGCGCGGTGCGGGATGAAGCTGCGCACAGTGACCGCGCCGCCGTTTCGTGGCGGGGCGACGAGCATCATCTTGGGGACCGATTTGGCCGCCACATCGCCAAGGTTCATCATCGGGCCGACAATCAGGCGGATGGCTTCGATCTTCGCCTTGAGGTCGGTCGCATTGTCCAGCCAGTCGCGGTCCTCGTAGCCGGTGATCCCGACATCTTCGGCCTTCATCACCACGCAGGGCATGCCGTTGTCGATGAGCGTGACGGCGACGCCGTTGACGACATCGACCGCATTGCCGGTGGGCAGCAGAGCGCCGCAGGAGGACCCGGCGGTGTCGCGGAATTCGAGAGGTACGGGCGCGTGGCTGCCGGGGACGCCGTCGATCTTCGCGTCGCCCTGATAGGTCACCGTCCCCCCGGGGGTGCAGACGGTGGCGACGGCGACTTGCCCGGTGTTTTCCATGTAGATCGCGACGCGGGTTTCATCGCCGGTGGGGGCGACAAGGCCGCGTTCGATCGCGAAGGGGCCGATCCCGGCGAGGATATTGCCGCAGTTCTGCGCGTCGGTCACGATGGCCTGATCAACGAAGACCTGCAGGAACAGGTAATCGACGTCGATCCCCTCGCGGGTGGACTTGCTGACCACGGCTACCTTGCTGGTGAGCGGATCGGCGCCGCCCATGCCGTCGATCTGCACGGGATCGGGGCTGCCCATCATGGCGAGAAGGAAGGCATCGCGCGCGGCGGTGTCTTGCGGGAGGTCGTCCTTCAGGAAATAGCCGCCCTTGGATGTGCCGCCGCGCATCCACATGCAGCGTATGCCTGTATCAGACATACTTCAGCCCTTCCTTCTCCAGCCGTTCGCGCATCTTGTACATGTCGAGGCCGAGGACGCCGGCAGCGAGCTTTTCGCGCTTTTCGCCTTCGTTCGCCTCGCGGGCCTGCGCGGCCTTGAGCACCGCTTCGGCGTTCGCGCGGGGGACGATGCAGACGCCGTCATCATCGGCGACGATCACATCGCCGGGGTTCACGAACTGGTTGGCGCAGACGACGGGGACGTTGACGCTGCCAAGCGTGTTCTTGACCGTGCCCTGCGCATAGATCGCCTTCGACCAGACGGGGAACTGCATCTCGGTCAGGTCGCGCACATCGCGCACGCCCGCATCGATGATGAGGCCGCGGCAGCCACGCGCGATGGCCGAGGTGGCGAGGAGATCGCCGAAATAGCCGTCTTCGCAAGGGCTGGTGGGGGCGAGCAGCATGATGTCGCCGGCCTTGAGCTGCTCGATGGCGACATGGACCATCCAGTTGTCCCCCGGAGGTGAACTGATCGTCACCGCGCTGCCCGCGATGCGGGCGCCGCGATAGATCGGCCGCATGTAGCTGGCGAGGAGCCCGGTGCGCCCTTGCGCTTCGTGGACGGTGGCGACACCGCAGGCGGCGAGGCCGTCGATCACCGCCGGATCGGCGCGTTCGATGTTCTGGACGACGATACCCGACATGGCTTGGCTCCCGTTCAAATCTTTGCGCGTCTCCCATCGGCGCGGCGCGCGTGCGGGGCCAATGCAATGTTTGGCGCAGGGCATAAGGAAATGCTAAGGGATGGGAATGGCCGAGCCTGCTTACAATATCCGCCACTTCGCTGCGTTGGCTGCCACGGTGCGGCATGGCAGCGTGACACGGGCGGCCCGGGCGGTGAACCTCACCCAACCCGCGCTGACCCAGGCCATCGCGCGACTTGAGGCGGATCTGGGCTGCGCCTTGTTCGAGCGCGGGGCGAGCGGGATGACGCCGACCGAGCCGGCGCATCTGCTGGCACCGCGCGCGGAGGCGGCGATTGCGCAGATCGGTTCGCCGCGCGTGACGGGCACGCAGGTCCGCGCGTTTCTGGCATTGGCGCGGGCCGGTTCCTATGCCGGGGCGGCAGAGGCGACAGGGCTTTCGGCGGCCTCGCTCCACCGCGCGGTGGCCGATCTGGCGGTGGCGCTGGGGCAGCGTCTGGTCGACCGGCGGGGGCGCTCGATCCTGCTGACGCCGCAAGGCGAGCGGCGCGCGCGCGGGTTTGGCCTTGCCATGGCGGAATTGCGCAGTGGCCTCGCCGAAGTGGCGGCGTGGCAGGGCAAGGCAGCCGGGCGGATCGTGGTGGGAGCCATGCCGCTCTCCCGCGCGCGCTGGCTGCCCGAGACGATCCTGCGCTTTCATGCCGCGCATCCGGGTGTGGGAATCGCGGTGGTCGAGGGGAGCCATGCCGAACTGGCAGGCCCGCTGCGCGACGGCGAGATTGATCTGATGCTGGGCGCCTTGCGTGAGGCGGCGCTGCTGGAGGACTTGCACCAGGAGCCGGTGTTCGAGGACAGCCCGCAGCTGGTGATGCGCGCCGGGCATCCCCTGCTCGCCGAAGCGCAGCCGATGGGGCAGCGGCTGGCGGATTTCCCATGGATCCTGCCCGCGCGCGATACGCCGCTGCGGCGCTATTGGGAGGCGATGATGCGCGCGGCGGGGGCCGAGCCGCCCGAGGTGGGGATCGAGTGCGGTTCGGTGCTGACGGTGCGGCAATTGCTGCTGGGATCGGACGCGCTGACCCTGCTGAGCCCGGCACAGCTGGCGGTGGAACTGGAAGCGGGGGTGCTGGCGATCCTGCCAACACCAGCGCCGGTGCTGCGGCGCATTGGCATCACCACGCGCGAAGGCTGGCGACCGACCGCACCGCAGGCGGCCTTCGCGGCGCTGCTGCGTGAAGTGGCAGGTGCAGGTTTCGCATAATCTTATGGGATTGGCGCGAATTGCATTTGTTTGGCCCGGCTGCGCGCCGCAGGAGGGCGCGCATGGAAAGCATCATCGCCTTGATCGGCTTCGGTGAGGCCGGATCGACCTTTGCCGAGGCGGCCGGCTGGGAAGCCGGTGCGTCGGCCTATGACGTGCTGCCTGGGCGCCGCGCGGCGATGGAAGCGGCGGGTGTGCTGGTTTGCGCCACGGCGGACGATGCGCTTGCCGATGCCGGTCTGGTGCTCTCGCTGGTAACGGCGGATGCGGCGCTGGCGGCTGCAAAGGACTATGCCGCGCTGCTGAAGCCGGGCGCGCTGTGGTGCGACATGAACTCGGTGGCACCCGATACCAAGCGCGCGGCGGCGCGGGCGGTGGAGGCGGCGGGCGGGCGCTATCTGGATGTGGCGGTGCTGGCACCGGTGAACCCCGCGCGGATGAATGTGCCGCTGCTGGTTTCCGGTGCGGCGGCGGACGCGGCGGCAGAGGCGCTGCGCGGCGCGGGATTCGCCAATGTGCGCGTCGTCGGCGCCGAAGTTGGCCGGGCCAGCGCGATCAAGATGATCCGCTCGGTGATGGTCAAGGGCATCGAGGCGCTGACGGCGGAGATGATGCTGGCGGCGGATGCGGCGGGTGTCACGGATGAGGTTCTGGCCTCGCTCGATGCGAGCGAGAAGGCGCAAGGCTGGGCGGCACGTGCGGCCTACAATCTCGAGCGCATGACGACGCACGGGGCCCGCCGCGCGGCCGAGATGGAAGAGAGCGCCAAGACGCTGATCGGGCTCGGCGTGGAGCCGGTGATGACCAGCGGCACCGTGCGCCGCCAGCGCGAACTGGCCGGACGGGCCGACCTGTTTTCGGATGAAAGGGAAGCCGCGCAATGACGATGATCATCGACTGCCACGGCCACTACACCGTGCTGCCACGCGCGCACGACGAATGGCGCGAGGCGCAGAAGGCGGCCTTCAAGGCGGGGACGCCGTGCCCGCCTTATCCGGATATCTCCGACGACGAGATCCGCGCCACGATCGAGGCGAACCAGCTGCGCCTGATCAAGGAACGCGGGGCGGACATGACGATCTTCTCCCCCCGCGCCAGCGCGATGGCGCCGCATGTGGGGGACCAGTCGGTCGCCGTGCCCTGGGCGCAGGCGTGCAACAACCTGATCGCGCGGGTGGTGGGGCTCTATCCGGAGACCTTTGCGGGCGTATGCATGCTGCCGCAGTCGCCCGAAGCGGACCTGACCTCCTCGATCGCCGAGCTGGAGCGCTGCGTGACGCAGCTCGGCTTCATCGGCTGCAATCTCAATCCCGATCCGGGCGGCGGCTTCTTCAAGCATCCGCCGCTGACCGATCCGTACTGGTTCCCGCTCTACGAGAAGATGGTCGAGCTGGATGTGCCCGCGATGATCCACGTTTCGGGATCGTGCAATCCGGCGCAACACGCGACGGGGGCCTATTACATCGCGGCCGATACCATCGCGTTCATGCAGCTGCTGGAAGGCGATCTGTTCAGCAAGTTTCCGACCTTGCGCTTCATCATTCCGCATGGCGGCGGCGCGGTGCCCTATCACTGGGGGCGCTATCGGGGCCTTGCGGACATGCTCAAGAAGCCGGACCTGCAGAGCCATCTGATGAACAACGTGTTCTTCGATACCTGCGTCTATCATCAGCCGGGGATCAACCTGCTGGCCGACGTGATCGAGACCAAGAACATCCTGTTCGGCAGCGAGATGGTCGGCGCGGTGCGCGGCATTGACCCCACCACCGGGCACTATTTCGACGACACCAAGCGTTATGTCGATGCGCTCGATATCACCGACGAAGCGCGCCACGCGATCTTTGAGGGCAACGCCCGGCGCGTCTATCCGCGCCTTGATGCCAATTTGAAGGCCCGGGGGCTGTGAGCACCTGGCTTCAGAACGCCTGGTACGTCGCGGCGTGGGATGCCGAGGTGGAGAGCGCTCCACTGGCGCGCACGATCTGCGGCACGCCGATGATGTTCTACCGCAAGCTCGACCGGACCGTGGTGGCGCTGCGCGATGCCTGCCCGCACCGCCTGCTGCCGCTTTCGATGGGGCTGCGCGAAGGCGATGCGATCCGCTGCAAGTATCATGGGCTGAAGCTGGGGCCGGACGGCGTGGCCATCGAAATGCCCATGCGCAACGATGCCCCGAACAAGCGGATTTGCGCAGAGTCCTTCGTCACGCACGAGCGGCATCGCTATGTCTGGGTGTGGATCGGTGATCGCGAGAAGGCCGATCCGGCGCTGATCCCCGATCTCTGGCCCTGTTCGACCGAGGGCTGGGTATTCGATGGCGATTACTACCATGTCGCCTGCGACTACCGGCTGATGATCGACAACCTGATGGACCTCACGCACGAGACGCATGTCCATTCGGGCTCGATCGGGCAGCCGGAGATCATGGAAGCGCCGATCCGGACGCGGGTCGACGGGCAGGACGTCATCGTCGAGCGCTGGATTCCGGGCATCGATGCGCCGCCGTTCTGGCGCACGGCGCTGAAGCAGCCGGGGCAGGTCGATCGCTGGCAGATATGCCGTTTTGTGATGCCCGCAGCGGTCATGATCGACGTCGGCGTCGCGCCGGTTGACGCCGGGGCCACGCTCGAAAAGCACGATCAGGGGGTGCGCGGCATGGTGGTCGATTTCATGACGCCCGAAACCGAGACCAGCCACCACTATTTCTGGGGGATGGCGCGCAATTTCGATACATCCGATCCCAGCATCACCGCGCAATTGAAGCGGCAGCAAGGGGTGGTGTTTGCCGAGGACAAGGAGATCCTCGAAGCCCAGCAGCGTGCGCTGGCGGCGAACCCCGACCTGAAGCTTGCTGCCTATAACATCGACGAGGGCGGCACTCGCTCGCGCCATATCATCGCCCGCGCGATCCGCGCAGCCGAAGAGGTAACCGTATGACCAGCCCAACCGACATTCACGCCTATCTGGCCGAGCTCGAGGATATTCCGGGCACGCGCGTCTATACGGCGGCGCGCGCGCGCAAGGGGTATCATATCAACCAGTTCGCGATGAGCCTGATGAAGGGCGACAACCGCGAGCGCTTCAAGGCGGATGAGCGGGCCTATCTCGATGAATGGCCGATCTCCGAAGAGGCGAAGGAGGCGCTGCTCAAGCGGGACTACAACACGCTGCTCGACCTTGGCGGGAACGTCTATTTCCTCTCCAAGCTGTTCTCGACCGATGGCCTCAGCTTTGCCGAGGCGGTGAGCACGATGACCGACATGACCTTCCCGGAATACCGGGACATGATGCTGAAGGGCGGACGCTCCCCCATCGGCAACCGCTCGATCAAGGGGGGCTACTGAAATGGCGCGTTTGACTGCAGGCGTGGGTTCGAGCCACGTGCCCCTGCTGGGCGTCGCGGTGGATCAGGGCAAGACCGGGGACGACTATTTCGGCCCGATCTTTGCCGGGTATGAATGGACCCGCGAGTGGGAGAAGGCCGAGAAGCCGGATGTCGTGATCCTGGTCTACAATGACCACGCCAGCGCTTTCGACATGAAGATCGTGCCGACCTTCGCGATCGGCTGCGGCGAGCTTTACAAGCCGGCGGACGAGGGCTGGGGCCCGCGCAAGGTGCCCGATGTGGAAGGCCATGCGGATCTGGCCTGGCACATCGCGCAGAGCCTGATCCTCGATGATTTCGACATGACGATCATCAACGAGATGGACGTCGATCATGGCCTGACGGTGCCGCTTTCGATGATGTTCGGCCAGCCGGAGAAGTGGCCGTGCAAGGTCGTGCCGCTGGCGGTCAATGTCGTGACTTACCCGGTGCCTTCGGGCAACCGCTGCTGGGCGCTGGGCGAGGCGATTGCCCGCGCGGTGGCGAGCTTCCCCGAGGA
>NZ_JAIEPN010000122.1 GCF_019748365.1 Novosphingobium sp. | reverse complement strand
TTCCTCATTTCCAAACCGGCGACCGAGCTGCTCAAGCATCATCTCGATCCCAACAATCACAATGGCGCGGTGTTCCTTGGTCTCAACGGTGTAGTCGTGAAAAGCCATGGCAGTGCATCGGCGCTCGGCGTCGCCCATGCGGTTGCGGTGACGGCGCGGCTCCTGTCCGAACGGCTGACCGAGCGCATCGCGGCTGACCTTGCCGAAGTCGGCCAGGATGTCATGCGCAGCGCGGCAACCCGCGTCCGGCCCGCGCCGGAGACGTCGGCATGACCCTGCGTTCCGTCATTCGCGGCAGCGGGTCCGCGCTGCCCGCGCGCGCCGTTTCCAATGCCGAGATGGCGACGATGGTCGATACGACCGACGAATGGATCGTCGAGCGCACCGGCATCCGCAACCGCTACATCGCGGGGGAGGGCGAGACGACCGCCACGCTCGCGACCGAAGCTTGCCGCAAGGCGCTGGAAGCCGCCGGGATTGACGCGGCCTCGATCGACCTCATCGTGCTGGGCACCTGCAGCCCGGACCAGACTTTCCCCGCTAGCGCGACCATCGTGCAAAACGCGCTTGGCTGCCGCGGCGGCATCGCATTCGACGTCGCGGCGGTCTGCTCGGGCTTCCTCTATGCCTTCGCCACCGCCGATGCGCTGCTGCGCACGGGCGCTGCCAAGCGCGCGCTGGTGATCGGCGCCGAGACGATGAGCCGCCTGCTCGATTGGGAAGACCGCACCACTTGCGTGCTCTTCGGCGATGGCGCGGGTGCGGTGGTGCTCGAAGCGGTGGAGGTGGACGAAAACGATCCCGCTGCGCCCGGCATTCTCGCCACCCGGCTCCACGCCGATGGCGCCTACAACGATCTGCTCCACGTGGACGGCGGCCCGTCGACCACCGGCACGGTTGGCAAGCTGCGCATGAAGGGCCGCGAGGTGTTCCGCCATGCTGTCGTGAACCTCGCCGCCGTGCTGGAGGAAGTGCTGGAAGCCGCCGGTTACACGTCGGCCGATGTTGACTGGGTCGTGCCGCATCAGGCCAATGCCCGCATTCTCGATGCCACCGCGCGCAAGCTCGGCTTGCCCGAGGACAAGGTGATCGTGACCGTCGATCGCCATGCCAATACCAGTGCCGCTTCGGTGCCGCTGGCCTTCGATACCGCCGTGCGCGACGGCCGGATCAAGCCCGGCGATCTCGTCATGTTCGAGGCGATGGGCGGCGGATTCACGTGGGGCGCCAGCCTCCTCCGCGTCTGATTTCCCCAATCCTGAGCGTGGGTGGCAACAGTTTTCGTTGCGGACCAATGGATTGGCCGATAAAATAATGTGGAAAGCGGATTGTAAAGCGCGGCGGACACTGTATTGTGTCAAGCTAGCTTGTCGCTTTTTTATCGGGGGAATCGAGGATGCGTTCGGTGGGAACTCTTACTCGCGCAGATCTTGCAGAGAGCATCAATCGCCGCGTCGGCCTGTCTCGTGCAGACTCGCTGGGCATGGTCGAGTCCATTCTCGATCATATGTGCGAGGCGCTGGCTGAGGGTGAAAACGTAAAGATTTCCGGATTCGGAACCTTTCTGCTACGGGACAAGGCTGAACGCATCGGTCGCAATCCCAAGACCGGTGTGGAAGTGCCCATCACCCCGCGCCGCGTCATGACGTTCCGCGCAAGCCAGATGCTGAAGGACAGGATTGCTGCCAGCAGTTGATACCCCGGGAACCGCGCCCAGCACCGCTCCTGCCTTTCAGGACGGCAAGGCGCCGGATGCCCTGCGCACGATCGGCGAAGTCGCGAACGCGCTCGGCCTCAAGCAGCATGTCCTGCGCTATTGGGAAGAGCAGTTCCCCATGCTCCGCCCGCTGACCCGCGCCGGCGGCCGCCGCTACTACCGGCCTGAAGACATCGCGCTCGTCGCGCGGATCGACCAGCTCCTCCACCGCGAAGGCTACACCATCCGCGGCGCAAGGCAGGCGCTTGCGGGGAAGGGCGGGGCGAGGCCTGCGCCAGCCGCCGCGCCCGAGCCAATGGCTGAGTCTGCACCAGCGAGTGCTGCCCCGATGCCTGCGGAAGACGAAATCATCGCCGCCATCCGCGTCCTGCGCCGCCACCTCGAAACGATTCGGGGAAGGCTGGCGGATGCTTTGAAGGATTGAGGGGGCGGAAAGGGGTTTCTCGCAAAGACGCTGAGGAAAAGAAGGGCGCAGAGATGCTCCGCCGAGCCGAGGGCTTTATATCTTTCCAGACCTTGCAGTTTTTGATTCCTGCGTGACTGGAAGCGGTTTGGCTGACGGTTTTGCCTCAAAGTAGTGGCCAAGCGTGACGTAACTGGGGGTTTTTATGTGGCAAGGTCCCTTGGGTTTTTGGAAAAGAAGACCTCAGCAATTTCGAGTTTTTGCCAGATATGTTATTCCATTTCTTGACATTATGCTTGTTATTATTACATTTTATGCCTTTGTTGTAACAATTATTGTCACAAGAGATTTATTCTATTTTTATTCAGGAATTTCTAATTCAATTGATAAAGGTATTTTTGTTGATTTATTTCTATCAATTTTAATATTATATTCAATTATGTTTATGAAGAATGTTCTGAAAACTGTTTCTCTGCATATTGACCGTGATTGATATTGAAAAAGGGCATTGCGAAACTGCGGTGCGATCGTGCCAAGTCTAAAAACTCGGCGATCTTCTTTTCCTCTGCGTCTCTGCGAGAAACCCTTTCAAGCTTAATCGTTCAGCGTCGGTCCCAAATCCGGGTCCAGATCGCGCGGGCGCTTCATCGAAACCAGCTTCCCGCAGCGCTCCTCCAGATCGGCCCAGCGCTCGATGGCGAGTTCCATCACGGCAAAGGTTGCGGTCGGGAACTTCACTTCCACTTCCTCGCGCAGCGGGCTGGTGCCGTCGTCGGGCACGAGGTCGAAGATCAGGTCTTCAAGCCCCGGATTGTGCCCGATCATCAGCACGCTTTCCGGCTCGCCCGATAGCTCGCGTAGCAAGTCGATCAGCGTCGCGGAACTGGCGAGGTAGATGCGCCGGTCCCATTCGACCGGGAAGGTGTGTCCCCAGGCCTTGCTTGCTTCCTCGATCGTCTCGGCCACGCGCACTGCGGGTGAGGCGATGATCCGGTCGAAGCGTAAGCAGGTGCTCTTGATGTATTCGCCCATCGCCCGCGCCCCGCGCACCCCGCGCGCATTGAGGGGCCGGTCGAAATCGCGGGCCCGCGCGTCGGACCAGTCGGACTTCGCGTGGCGCAGAAGAGCGAGCGTTTTCAAAGGCGGGACTCGTCAGTCTGACTGGGCTGCGCGGCTGCGCTTGCCTCGTCTGAAACACGGCCTGCGACGCTTTGTAAAGCCGCATCGAGCGTCACGCGGCGCACCGGCGTGCCCGGCGGAAATGCGGTGAGGAGGCGGGACGGAAAGGCCGAGGATAGGACCACGAAATGCCCCCGGTCCGTACCTGTGCGGATCAGCCGCCCGAAGGCCTGCGCCAGCCGCGCGCGGATGATGCGGTCGTCATGCGCCTGCCCGCCGCCTCCGAACTTCTCCGCATGCGCCAGCCGCCGCGCACGGTGTAGGATCGAAGGCTTGGGCCAGGGCACCTGCTCCATCACCACCAGCCGCAGCGAGTGGCCCGGTACGTCCACTCCGTCGCGCAGGGCATCGGTGCCGAGCAGCGAGGCGCGCGGATCATCGCGGAAGATATCGACCAAGGTGCCGGTATCGATGGGATCGACATGCTGGGCAAACAACGGCAGGCCCCCGCGCGCCAGCCGGTCGGCAATCCGGCCATAGACCGCGCGCAGCCGCCGGATCGCGGTGAACAGCCCCAGCGCTCCGCCGCCCGAGGCCTCGATCAGCCGTCCATAGGCATTGGCGAGCGCGGGGATATCGCCCTTGGGCACGTCGGTCACGATCAGCACTTCGGCATTGCGCGCATAGTCGAAGGGGCTTGCCGCCGCGAACACCTGCGGCCTCACATCGAGATAGGGCGCGCCGCTGCGCTGGATAGCACTGCCCCATTCGCCGCTCTGCGTCTCCGCACCGTCGGTCAGCGTAGCGGAGGTCATCATCACCCCGTGCGCACCCGCCAGCACTGCTTCGGCAAAGGGCTTCATCGGATCGAGATAGCGGCGGTGCAGCCCGATATCCCACTCGCGCCCCTCGGAGCGCTCCAGCGCCAGCCAGTCGACGAATACGGGATCGCCCGGCCCCCCGAGCCGCGCCAGCAGCGCGATCCATCCCGCAATCAGATCGGTGCGCCAGCCAATCGCTCCCCGCGCGCCTTCGATCCGCGCCCGCGCCGGGCCATCAAGCCAGTCCGGCCCGTCCTCGATCAGCGCTTCCAGCCGCAAGGCAAGGCGCATCAGCGGCTGGCGCAAGGCCTCCAGCGCTTCCTGCGCGCGGCCCGCCACTTCGATGAAACTGCCGCCGAGTTGTGCCGCCTCGGTCTCCAGCCCGTAACCCGCTTCCTGCCCGCCGCTCTCATCCCGCGCGAGCACGAGTTCACGCGTTTCGGCCAGCAGGTCCTCGATGGGGCCGAAGGGCGCGCCTTCGACGACCCGCGCCAACCAGCCATCACCCGGCAGCGCACTTGCCGCCTCGCGCGCATCGGCAATCGCGCGGGCGCCTTCATCGTCATAGCTCGCGACATCCGCCAATCGCGCCGCAAGGCCCCGCCGCCGCCCGCGCTGGTTGCCCTCGGGCCCGATCACCCAGCGCCGCAGTTCCACCGTCTCCGCGCCGGTCAGCGCCGCGGCAAAGGTGCTGTCCGCCGCTTCGAACACGTGATGGCCTTCGTCGAACACGATCCGCGTGGGCCGCTGCGATTGCTCCCGCGCGCGGGCCGCATTGATCATCACCAGCGCATGGTTGGCGATCACCAGCTCGGCCCCTGCCGAAGCGCGCGCTGCCCGTTCGATAAAGCACTTCCGGAAATGCGGGCACCCAGCATAGACGCATTCGCCGCGCTGGTCGGTCAACGCGGTGATCCCGCGTTTCCTGAACAGCGTGCCAAGCCAGCCCGGCAGATCGCCGCCGATCATATCGCCGTCCTGCGAGTATGCCGCCCAGCGCGCGACCAGTTGCGCCATGATCGCCGGCCGCCCGGTAAAGCCGCCCTGCAGCGCGTCTTCCAGATTGAGCAGGCAGAGGTAGTTTTCCCGCCCCTTGCGCACCACCACCGGCGGGCCGACACGCCCGGCCTGCACCGCGCGCTCCGGTGGGAAGGCCGCGCGGCTTTCG
Source organism: Novosphingobium sp. (assembly GCF_019748365.1). GTDB lineage: Bacteria > Pseudomonadota > Alphaproteobacteria > Sphingomonadales > Sphingomonadaceae > Novosphingobium. Next base: position 36,496 of record NZ_JAIEPN010000122.1, on the reverse strand, counting down.
CGCCGCAGCTGCCGTTGCAGCGCCTTGGTATAGGTCGAAACCCAGACCGTGCCGCCCGAACGCTCGGCCCAGAGCGAGGCGGGGGCGAGATAGCCGAAGGTCTTGCCGGTCCCGGTGCCCGCCTGCGCCAGCACCACATGCGGCTGGCGCTGCCCCCCGCGCGGTGCGAACATCGCGCCCGCCGCCCGCGCATAGGCCTGCTGAGCGGGGCGCAGCTCCGCCGCGCTGCCCGTCAATTCGGCGAGCCGCGCCGTGATCGCATCGTCGCCCAGCACGATCTGCGCGGGCTGCGGCCGCTCGGGCGCTTCCTCCCATTCGGGCAGGCGGGAAAACAGCCAGCGCTCCGCCCGCTGCGGCTGGGCAATCTTCGGCGCGAGCAGCCCTGCCCAGGGCCAGCGCAGCCGCACCAGCGATTGCAGCGCGCTCCACGCCCCCTCGCGCTCGGGCCAGACGGGGTCCTCACACACGGCGAGCAGCGCCTCGGCGGCGGCCTGCAACAGCGCGGGCACGCCATCGTCGCTCGCCGGTTCGGCCAGCCCCAGCGCCTGCGCGAGGCCCTTGGGCGTCGGCACCATGAAGCGGGCAGGGTGCACGAAGGCGAAAAGCTCCAGCAGATCGAGCCCGGAGAGGTCTGGATAGCCCAGCCGGCTCGCGATCAGTGGCGCGTTGAGCAGCAGCAGCGGCGTATCGGCCGCAGCCATGATCGCCTCGCCCTTGCCCACCGGACGCGTGCCGGCAAGGTCGCGCAGCCAGCAGCCGCTGTGGCTGGCATGGATTGCGGGGAGGGAGGGGGCAGCCATGGCCCAGGCACTAGAGAGCAAAGCCCGGTGCTGGGCAAGCCGGGGCCTTACGTGCTCCCCCCATGGGGCAACACATAGGGTTGCAGGGTGCTTGCCTTAAACCCGGCAAGGTTCGGCCGTTCTGGCATTCCGGGACATGCATGGGGCCACACGCCTCAACCCATAGTGGAGAATGGGCATCATGGCAGTTATCAACACGAATATCAGCGCAATCCGCGCATCCAATGCCTCAACCAACGCCTCGAAGATGGCTGGTGTGGCAATGGAGCGGCTTTCGACTGGCAAGCGCATCAACGGCGCGAAGGACGATGCCGCCGGCCTCGCGATCACCACCACCATGACCTCGCAGATCAAGGGCATGGGCCAGGGTATCCGCAACGCCAACGACGGTATCAGCTTCGCTCAGACCGCCGATGGTGCGCTCAACGAAGTCACCGCAATGCTGCAGCGCATCCGCGAACTGGCGATTCAGGCCAAGTCGGAAACCTACACCACTACCGATCGCACTTCGATGCAGTCGGAAGTTGCGAACCTCACCTCGCAGATCAGCGAAGTGCTGGAGAAGACCACGTTCAACGGCACCAAGCTGTTCACCGTGACCGGTGCCGCTCCTGCAGCGGATGGTTCGGACGACACGACCTTCTCGATCCAGACCGGAAGCAACACGACCGACACCGTGGATCTGCGCAGCAGGGCGATTGACGGCACCAAGCTCTTCGGCGGCGCCAACACCACCTATGATCCGGCGACGACTCCGCAGGCGATCGATGTTTCGACGCCCGCTCAGGCCGGCACCACGATGGACAATGTTGATGCCACGCTGACTGCGGTCAACGCCGCGCGCGCCGAATTCGGTTCGGGCCAGAACCGTCTCGAATCGGTGATCAACAACCTTACCGACAACGTGACGAACCTCTCGGACGCACGCAGCCGTATTCTCGATACCGATTATTCGGCCGAGACGACGCAGATGGCCAAGGCGCAGATCCTGAGCCAGGCCTCGACCGCGATGATCGCGCAGGCCAATCAGGCCCAGCAGAACGTGCTTTCCCTGCTGAAGTAAGTTCTAGTCCTCTCCCCTGCAGGGGAGAGGATTGGGAGAGGACGGGTTGAGCTCAGGCTGGGGTCTTCTGCTCCAGCAGCAAGCTTTCCAACTGGTTCACGCCTGGCACGCCGAAGACCTCGAAGCGCTCGGTTATCTTGTCGCCGTCGCTGTCGATGCGGGTCCCGGTCTGGATGCGCAAGTTTCCGTAACCGTCGGCATCGGCGGTCACGTCTATCGGGCCCATCTGGCTGATCAGTACGCTGGCGCTCTCGCGCTTGGTACCAGCGGTCACGCGCAGCATCCGCCGATCGGTAAGGCCGTAGATCGTCTGCGCGGCCTTGCGGCGCGCCTTGAAGGGCATCCACAGCATGCCAAGGCCGATGCCGATGAAGGGCAGGCCGAACAGCGGGAAGATGATCCCGAAGCTCCACTGGATGCCAAGCGGCGTGTGCGAGCTCGCCATCCACGGCAGCAGGGCCATCGCTTCCCAGAACAGCGCAAAGGCCGTCCACGGCACCGCGAAGAACCAGATCGCGAAGACGGCACGCAGCCGCGAGGGGTCCGGCCTGCCGCTCCACAGCAGGCGTTCCCCGGTCATCAGTTCGCGCCGCAGGATCGATTCGAGCTCGGGCGAAGGCGGTGTCGTCAGCGTTTCCATGCCGCCGATTGTCGCACGCGCCGGTTAGGAGGGCGTTACAGCCTCATTCGAACCCGACGAACGTCGCCGCCTCGGCCACCGACTTGCGCTCCGAGACGACCGCGTTCGCCGGGAAGCTCTCGTCCGGCCAGCCCAAAGCGATGCTTTTCATGATCACCTGATCGTTCGCAATCCCGGCATGCTCGCGCACCACCGGCGATTGCATGATGCCTTGGCTGTTGATCACCGTGCCAAGCCCGCGCGACCACGCCGCATTGACGAGCGCATTGACCACACCGCCGCAATCGAACGGGGTGTCGTCGCTGCCTTCCAGCACCTTGTCATAGGTCACGATCACGCAGACCGGCGCGTCGAACTGGCGGAAGCCGCGCAGCACCCAGTCCTGCCGCATCTCCGCATCATCGCGCGCGATCCCCATCGCGGCGAAGAGCTGCTTGGCGACGCCGATCTGCCGCTCCCGGTGCACGCCGGCAAAGGGCTGGCCTTTGCGGAACTCGCGGCTATCCGGGAAGCCCGCCAGAATGCGCTCGGTATTGCCCTGCCGGATACGCGCCAGCGGCTCGCCGGTGATCACGTAGAAATTCCAGGGCTGCGTGTTCATCGAGGTCGGCGCGCGCATCGCGATCGTCAGAATTTCCTCGATCAGCTTCTGCGGCACCGGATCAGGCTTGTATCCCCGAATGCTGCGCCGCCCGAGCATGACCTCATCGTATTCCATACTGTCTCCCAAACCCTGTTTGGCGGATCGGTAGCGACCCCGCTGCCTTTCGCACAAGCTTTTCCTTGCGCTGGCGGGGGCCTTCCGCAAAAGGGTCGGCGCTATGGAAAACGCAGAAAACCCCGCACCGCTTGATGTCTTCACCGCCAGCCAGACCTCCAAGGCCTGGCCGTTCGAGGAAGCGCGCAAGATCGTGAAACGCTTCCCCGGCGGCAAGCGCGATGCGAAGGGTGATCTCGTCCCCGTGCTGTTCGAGACGGGTTACGGCCCCTCGGGCCTGCCGCATATCGGCACCTTCCAGGAAGTGCTGCGCACCACGCTCGTGCGCCGCGCCTATGAGACGCTCACGGGCGGCCACCCCACGCGCCTGATCGCCTTCTCGGACGATATGGACGGCCTGCGCAAAGTGCCGGACAACGTGCCCAACAAGCAGGTACTGGCCGAAAAGCTCGGCCACCCGCTCACCCGTATTCCCGATCCCTTCGAGAAGTTCGAAAGTTTCGCGCACCACAACAACGCGATGCTGCGCCAGTTCCTTGACCAGTTCGGCTTCGACTACGAATTCGTCTCGGCCAGCGACCGCTACAATTCCGGCGCGTTCGACGATGCGCTGAAGAACGTCCTGCGCAACTTCGGCGCGATCATGGACATCATGCTCCCCACCCTGCGTGAAGAGCGCCGCCGCACTTATTCGCCGGTCCTGCCGATCAGCGAGAAGACCGGCGAAGTGCTGCAAGTGCCGCTCGAAGTCGTCGATGCCGAAGCCGGCCTCGTGCGCTTCGAGGATCAGGGCGAAGTGGTCGTCCAGTCGGTGCTCGGCGGCAAGTCCAAGCTGCAGTGGAAGGTCGATTGGGGCATGCGCTGGACCGCGCTTGGCGTCGATTACGAGATGTGCGGCAAGGACCTGACCGACAGCCACCTCTATTCGGGCCGCATCGCGCAAGTCCTCGGCGGCCGCCGCCCGGAAGGCCTGATCTACGAGCTGTTCCTCGACGAGAACGGCGAGAAGATCTCCAAGTCCAAGGGCAACGGCCTCACCATCGAGCAGTGGCTGGAGTATGGCAGCGAGGAAAGCCTCGGCTTCTACTTGTTTCGCGAGCCCAAGAGCGCCAAGTCGCTCCACGCCGGGGTGATCCCCCGCGCGGTCGATGAATACTGGCAGTTCCGCGAAAAGCTGCCCTCGCAGCCTATCGAACAGCAGCTCGGCAACCCGGTCTGGCACCTGCTGCGCGCCAACGGCTACCATGGCGGCGATGGCGATACGCTCCCCGTCACCTACGGCCTCCTGCTCAACCTTGTCGGCGTGCTGGGTGCATCTGCGACGCGGGCGCAGGTCTGGTCGTACCTCGGCAACTATGTCGAAAACGCCGATCCCGCCGCGCACCCCGCGCTCGACGCGCTCGTCACATCAGCCTTGGCATACAACCGCGATTTCGTCGCCCCGACGCTGAAGCGCCGCAAGCCCGAGCCCAACGAAGCCCGCGCGCTGGCCGCACTGGACGAGGAACTTGCCGCGACCAGCGACGATGCAACGGCGGAACTGCTGCAGAACATCGTCTACGAGATCGGCAAGGACCCGCACTACAGCTTCGAAAGCCTGCGAGACTGGTTCAAGGCGCTCTACGAGACGCTGCTCGGCTCGGCCCAAGGCCCCCGCATGGGCAGCTTCATCGCGCTCTACGGGATCGCGGGGACGCGGCGGTTGATTGCCGAAGCGCTGGAAGGCGTGGAACTGACGATGGAGTGATGGCTTGGCTGCGGTTTCGAATTAGATGTGCGGCACGTGCAGCGTCGTAGAAACTATATCTGTGTACCCTCAATACCCGGAAGCGAACTTTCATTCTGGATACAACGATAGTTGTAGGTCAGGCATTCAACATTTACCATAAGGCACTCAGATTATACGGCAGGGTGCCCGGTGATAAAATTTTGTGTGCAGCTTTTTGCTTTGCTGACTTTAACGTTCGTGCCGTCAAATCCTGCCTTTGCACAACATCCCCTCGTGTTGCGCAAACTCGCCGAGTGGAACGATGCAGCACCAGCTCCCGCAGAACAGATCATACTGAGCGAGGTTCGAAACTCTTTAGCGGTGCTATACAGTCAGAACCCGGCATGCAGGGCCACTGACATTAGTGTCCGGCAAGTGGAGCCCGCGACGGCGGATCGCTACGCTTTCAACGGCCGGGTTGGCGGAACTCTGCGCAACGCGTGGTTCGTCATTGTGCAAATACCGTCCTGCGATACAGCGCCCGTCCGGTTTATGGTGCTCCAGAAAGCGGATGCCAGTCTCAAGACCATACGCGTGAATAGAGGGACATCCTATGCTTGGGAATCCCTCATCGCGGACACGTTCCGATCTGCGTTGCTTGGTGCGCATATTGCTCTCAAGCGGAACGGTCTGAACTGCGCCGCAGAAGAGAAGCCAATCGTGGGAGTTATGCGCATCGCTTCGGAGGAGTCTGACCTTGGACCAGTGCAATTCGGCGTTCGTTACAAGGGGCGTTGGACCGAGATATGGCCAATCGAACTGTGCGGGAGAACGGCCGAGGTAGGGATAGAGTTCACCGCTGACGGTGATGGTGGCGCATATACGCACATCGTAAGTGATCAGACTCGCGTCCTACCGTGATGACGGGCTGGCCTATCGTAGCATGCAATATACCAAGTATTTCAGACGAAAAGGCATAATTGATCGCCTGCCGAAACAGGACGCTCCTCTAACCAAGTACCTTGCCTGCGGCCTAATACCAGGGCCGCGCGCGGTACCACTTCGTCACGATATACTTCACCCCCCGCTCCACCGGCCGCCCGGCGTGCATGGTCAGCGGGTTCGGCTTCCCGTCGCGGCCCATGTTGTTCCACACCAGCAGCGCGCCCTTCTGCGGGGGCACCGAGATCGGCGCCTTGGGAAACTCGATCGCCCCGCCGGCTTCCACGTCCGAGAGGTAGCCCATCGCCGTCCACGTGCGCTGCCCGCCGCGGCCTTCCTCGGTCGGCCAGTAGCTGGCCGAGGTATCGAAGTAATCGAAGTGCGCGCGGAACTGCTGCCCCGGTTCATAGCGCTGACCCTGGATCACCTCGCCATGCGCGTGGTCGATCCCCATCAGGTCGTCGATCCGCCGCTCCAGCATGCGGATGAACGGATCATCGGGGTCGACATCGCCGCTGTAGCTCGTCCGTCCGCTGTCGGCATTGTTGTGATAAGTTGGGGAGGGGCGCGCCACCGCATCCACCATCCGGATCAGCCGCGCGCATTCCTCCGCGGTGAAGAAATCCGCGACGCCATAGATTTCGATCGCATCGATCGGCAGCCGGTAGACGCTGGGATCAGCCTCGAGCCGCGCGCGCACACGTTCGCCCACTTTGGCAAGGGCCTGAGCATCCGTGGCCGCAGGTTTTGAACGCCGAAATCCGATCATGGTGCGCTCATGCCGCAGCCGCCGCCTGCTGCCAAGTGGCAGGTGGCGACAGCAGGACCTCGTGGCGCATCAACATCCTGCCATCAATGAGTTATGAAAAATAACTAAAGTTGCAACCGATCCGGACTATATTCCTCCGCAGCAGGCTTACCAATATTGCGCAACATGGTTACATATATGGCATGATTGATAGTTGATTGATCATGAGAATCCCAAGGGTCGCGTAACGATAAGACTGACCGCGAAAACAGTCAGCGCCAGGTTCCGACAGCCCAGCGGCGGGGCAAACGAGTTTGGCGGCGAACGTTCCTTGGAATGCGAGGAGTTGGCATTGGACGGTCATGTCGATTTGGATGCGGAAACGCTCCGCATTGCGAAATTGCTTTATGAAGCGCGCCGCCGCCGCGATGCGGCAAGCCCGATCAAGGGCCTTTTCGGAGAGCCCGGTTGGGATATCCTTCTGGACTTGTTCATTGCCCGCAAGACCCGGACGGCCTTGCAGGTTTCGAGTGTTTGCGCGGGCGCGGGCCTGCCTTCCACCACTGTGCTGCGCTGGATCGCCCGGCTTGAGCGGGAGGGGCTGATTGTGCGCGTGGCGGATCAGGAAGATGCCCGCCGCCGCTATGTGAGCCTGACCACGCGCGGCCTGCGCCTCACGACATCGCTGCTGGACGCCATCGGCCCGTTGGGCTGATGGTTTAGGCCAGATGGCTTAGGCCAGATGGCTTATGTCAGCCGCGCCAGCAGGTCGCGGGCAAAGGCGGATAGCGTGTCATCCCGCGCGCCCATGATCACGATGCGATCTCCGGGCGCGGCCAGTTCGGCCATGCGCGCCGCGCAGTCGGCGCGCGCCGGGATGTGCTCGGCCGTGCCGCCGTGGGCGCGGATCATCTCGACGATGCGTTCGCTGCCCACCGAGCGGTCGACCGTGCCGCCGAAATAGACCGGGTCGCACAGGATCGCGCGGTCCCCGGCGCCCAGCCGCGTGGCCAGCACTTCGGCCAGTTCCGTGCCCATCTGGCGCAGCGGGCCATAACCGTGCGGCTGGAAGAACGCGATCACCCGGCCCGGATGCGCTTTCAGCGTGGCGAGCGTCGCGGCGACCTTTTCCGGATTGTGTCCGAAGTCGTCGATCACCGTCACGCCGTCCGGGCTCGTGCCGACGACGTCGAACCGCCGCGCAAGTCCTGCGTAGCCCTCCAGCGCCCGCACCGCGTCGCCCAGCGGCACGCCTGCCGCCTGCGCCGCAGCCAGCGCCGCCAGCGCGTTGGACAGATTGTGCCGTCCGGGCACCTTCAGCGCCAGCGCGTGACGCTCGGCGGTGCGGCGATGTTCGATCATGGCTGAAATGCCGAGCGGCGATTCGGCCACGCTGCCCTCCACCACGCCGATGTCCGCCGCGCTGGTCCCTATGCCGAAAGTGAGCGCACCGCCCGACGCGCGGCTGGCAAGCGCGGCGCTTTCCGCGTCGTCGAGATTGACCACGGCCGTTCCCGCCCGCGCGAGGAAATCACCAAACAGGCCGCGCAGTTCCTCCATGCTCTTGTGATCGAGGCTGACGTTGTTGAGCACGGCAATGCTTGGCCGGTAGGCCGCGATCGAGCCGTCACTCTCGTCGACTTCGGAAACGAACGGTCCCGCCGGAGCGCCGACCCGCGCGCTGGCAAAGGGCGCATCGGGCCCCGCAAAGTTCTTCATCACCGCGCCGTTCATGATCGTGGGATCGCGCCCGCAGGCGGTGAGGATCCACCCCAGCATGCCCGTCACGGTCGATTTGCCGCTGGTGCCGCCCACCGCGATGCTGGTGGGCGCCGCGTTGAACAGCGTGGAAAGCAGGTCCGCCCGGCGCATGCGGCGGCAGCCCAGTTCGGCCGCACGCACCATTTCGGGCACGGTATCCTCCACCGCCGCCGAGGCGACGAGGATCTGCTCGGCCGAAGTGATCCCGCTGCCATCCTGCGGGTGCAGCACGAAGCCCAGGCTTTCCAGCCAGGCGAACTTTTCCGGCGTGCGCCCCTGATCGCGGCTGCGGTCCGATCCCGCGATCTGCGCGCCCTTGCCTTGCAGGATCAGCGCAAGCGGCAGCATGCCCGATCCGCCGATGCCGCAGAAGAACCAGGGGTGTGCGGTAAGGTCCATGCTCATGACGGCAAGCGGTATGCGCCCTTGCGGCGCAGCGCAACCGGGTTAGGAAGGCGCATGCCCCGGATCGCCATCTGCGCGCCTGCCCGCTCGATCACGCCACAGGATGCGGCGGCGGTGGACGCGCTCGCGGGCGAAATGCCCGGTCTCGAACTCGTGTTCCACCCGCAGTGTTTCCTCGAGCATGGCCATTTCGCCGGCACCGATGCGCAGCGGCTGGAGGCGTTCCTCGAATGCGCCAATGATCCCGCCTTCGATGCCGTCTGGTTCGCGCGCGGCGGTTACGGCTCGAACCGCATCGCCGCAGACGCCGTCGCAGCGCTGGCCCCAGCCGCGCGCGGCAAGGCATACCTCGGCTATTCCGATACCGGCTACCTTCTCGCCGCGCTCTACCGCGCGCGCGTCGGCCAGCCGGTCCACGCCCCCATGCCGGGCGACATCCGCCGCGAGGGCGGTGCGGAGGCTGTGCTGCGCAGCCTGCGCTGGCTTGCCGGAGACCGCTCGGGCACGGAGCCGGTGCAGGACGATCGCCCCCGCGCCGCGTTCAATCTCACCACGCTTGCGATGCTCTGCGGCACGCCGCTGCTACCCGATCTTTCCGGCCATGTCGTGATGGTCGAGGAAGTCTCCGAGCATCTCTACGCGGTGGACCGGCTGTTCTTCCACGTCACCGCGCAGCTTCGCGGCATTGCCGGTCTTCGGCTCGGCCGCGTCGGCGATGTGCCCGAAAACGACGTCCCCTTCGGCGCCGACGAGGAGGCGATCGCGCGCGACTGGTGCGCCCGCAGCGGCATTCCCTGGCTCGGCCGCGCCGATATCGGGCACGATGTTGATAACAAGATTGTCGCATTCGGGCTTGAGGCGCCTCCCGCGAATCACTAGGCGCGCTGCTTCACAGCAGGAGTGTGTTGATGCGGGCATTCGTTTTTCCGGGGCAGGGCAGCCAGAAGCTGGGCATGGGCGCAGAGCTCGCCGCCGCCAGCGCTGCCGCGCGTGAGGTTTTCGAGGAAGTCGATGACGCGCTCGGCCAGAAGCTCTTCGCGTTGATGACCGAGGGACCGGAAGATGAACTGACGCTCACCGCCAATGCCCAGCCGGCGATCATGGCCAACGCCGTGGCCGTGCTGCGCGTGCTCGAGAAGGAATGCGGCCTTGTGCTGGCCGACAAGGCGCAGTTCGTCGCCGGCCACAGCCTTGGCGAGTATACCGCGCTCTGTGCTGCAGGCGCCTTCAGCCTTGCCGACACCGCCCGCCTGCTGCGCCTGCGCGGGTCCGCCATGCAGGCTGCCGTACCGGTGGGCGAAGGCGCGATGTGCGCGCTGCTTGGCGCCGATATCGAGAAGGCGACCGCGCTTGCCGCCACTGCCGCCGAGGGTGAAGTCTGCACCGTCGCCAACGACAACGATCCGGGGCAGGTCGTCCTCTCCGGCCACAAGTCCGCGATCGAGCGCGCGATTGCGATGGTCAAGGAGCACGGCATCAAGCGCGGCATCGCGCTCCCCGTTTCGGCGCCGTTCCACTGCCCGCTGATGCAGCCCGCCGCCGATGCAATGGCCGAAGCGCTGGAGCGCACCCCCCCGGGCGCGCTGCGCGTCACCCTCATGGCCAATGTCACCGCCGCGCCGGTAACGGACCCCGAAGAAGTCCGCCGCCTCCTCGTCGAGCAGGTCACAGGCCGCGTGCGCTGGCGCGAAAGCATGATCGCGCTGGGTGCAGCGGGGGTCGAGCACTTCGTCGAGCTTGGCGGCAAGGTCGTCGGCCCGATGATCAACCGTTCGGTCGCTGATGTAGCGGTTGCCAGCGTGGTCGGCATGGCCGATATCGAAGCCTTCGCGAAGGAGCTCTAAGCCATGGAACACCGCCTCTTCGATCTGACCGGCATGACCGCCCTCGTCACCGGCGCTGCCGGTGGCATCGGCTCGGCGATCAGCCATTCGCTGGCTCGGCAGGGCGCGCGGCTTGCGCTGTCCGGCACCAACCCCTCCAAGCTGCGTTCCTTCCGCGAGGAATTGAACGACACGTATGGGCACGACCACGTCGAGATCACCTGCGATCTCTCGAACACCGAGCAGGTCGAGCATCTCGTGCCCGCCGCGATCGATACGCTCGGGAAGGTCGATATCCTCGTCAACAACGCCGGCATCACGCGCGACAATCTCGCGATGCGGATGAAGGACGAGGAATGGGATGCGGTCATCAAGGTCAATCTCGAGGCCGCCTTCCGCCTCATGCGCGCTGCCTCCAAGCCGATGATGAAGGCGCGCTTCGGGCGGATCATCACGATCACCAGCGTTGTCGGCGCGACCGGCAATCCGGGACAGGTAAACTATGCCGCCGCCAAGGCGGGCCTTGTCGGCATGTCGAAGAGCCTCGCGCAGGAACTCGCCACGCGCGGCATCACCGTGAACTGCGTCGCTCCCGGCTTCATCCGCACCGCGATGACCGACGTGCTCCCCGATGCGCAGAAGGATGCGCTCAACGCCCGCATCCCGATGGGCCGCATGGGCGAGGGCGGGGACATCGGCGCGGCGGTCGCCTATCTCGCCAGCCGCGATGCGGGCTATGTCACCGGGCAGACGCTGCACGTGAATGGCGGCATGGCGATGCTGTCCTGATCGTGATGCGGCGCGCCGCGCTCCTGCTGGCGCTAGCCGCCATCCCCTTTTCCGCGCAGGCGCGCCCACCGCAGGCGCTGGCCTGCGCAGTGATCGCGGCGCCCGAAGGGCTCGACGCGCAGCTGGCCGACAGCATGCTCACGCTTGACGAGGCACGCAGCAAGCCGGCGATGGACACGCTTCATGCCCTGGTCGATCGCTGCGCTGCGGACCAGTTCCTCAATGACAAGCAGCGCGATGCCTATTTCGGCTATGTGCACGGCCGGATGGCGCGTGATGGGCTCGATGCGAAGCTCAAGGCGGAAGGGCTGCCATCCGAACTGATCGACAAGGCGCTCGATATCGGTCCCGGCAATGCCAACAATCCCGCGACGCAAGTGACCCAGGGAGACTTGCGCCGCGTCTCCACCGCGCTGGCCGAGGCGGGGCAGGATCCGGCCAAGGTAACGCCCGTCGGCTGGGGCCTGATTACCGCATGGATCGCCGCCACCGCGCAGATGTTCGACGCGCTTCGCGTGCTCGATTGACCCTGCGAGGCAACCGCGCCGTTTTCGCTGCATTTATGCACAGCTTCGCCGCTGCGAAGGCGGCTTGCGCTTGCCCGTGGCGGGGCGTGCGTTAAGGAAGATAGTCCAGTAACAACCCGTCTTCGCCAGCGATTCCATGCGCGCGGGGACGCCAGCTACACAGCCCTCAACGGTCCCTTGCCGGGAACCGCAAGGGCGGGGGACACGAGACGAGAATGAAGGCCACGATCGAACGCGCGACCTTGCTACGCTGCCTGTCCCATGTGCAATCGGTGGTGGAGCGGCGCAATACCATCCCTATCCTCTCGAACGTGCTGATCGAGGCTTCGCCCGATGGTTCGGTCCGCCTCATGGCGACCGACCTCGATCTCCAGATCATCGAGACGATGCCCGCGCGTGAGGTGGAGCGCCCCGGCGCGATCACCGTTTCCGCGCATCTCCTGTTCGATATCGCGCGCAAGCTGCCCGATGGCAGCCAGGTCAGCCTTGATGCTTCCGAAGGCCGCATGGTCGTCAAGGCCGGGCGCAGCCGCTTCCAGCTGCCCACGCTGCCGCGCGATGATTTCCCGGTGATCGTCGAAGGCGATCTGCCGACGAGCTTCGAAGTGCCTGCGCGCATTCTCGCCGAACTGATCGACCGCACCCGCTTCGCGATCTCGACCGAGGAAACCCGCTACTACCTTAACGGCATCTTCCTGCACGTCGCGGACGAAGCCCAGCCGGTGCTCAAGGCCGCCGCGACCGACGGCCACCGCCTCGCGCGCTACACGATCCCCCGGCCCGATGGCGCCGAGGGCATGCCGGATGTGATCGTGCCGCGCAAATGCGTGGGCGAACTGCGCAAGCTGCTTGAAGACGTGCTCGATACCGCTGTGCTGATCGACCTCTCGGCCAGCAAGGTGCGCTTCACGCTCGGCGGCGAACACGGCGTCGTGCTCACCAGCAAGCTGATCGACGGCACCTTCCCGGACTACAGCCGCGTGATCCCGACCGGCAACGACAAGCTGCTTCGCCTCGATCCGCGCAGCTTCTTCGAAGGTGTGGACCGCGTCGCCACGATCGCCACGGAAAAGACCCGCGCGGTCAAGATGGCGCTCGAAAACGACAAGGTCACGCTTTCGGTCACCAGCCCGGAGAACGGCACCGCCGCCGAAGAAATCGCCGCCGAATACCGCGCGGCGGGCTTCGAGATCGGCTTCAACGCCAATTACCTCAAGGACATCCTCAGCCAGATCGACGGCGACATGGTGGAACTCCACCTCGCCGACGCCGGCGCACCGACGCTCATCCGCAAGGACGACAAGTCGGCTGCGCTCTATGTCCTGATGCCGATGCGGGTCTGATCCGCACTGATACTGCGGGCGGTGCGGCTCGTATCACGCCGCTGCTGCGAACCGGCTGCTTGCAGGGAGCGTGGTCAATTGCCCCAAAGGGCATGTTTGTGCCGGCACGCTGCCAAGCGGCTCGGATATCGTTGAAATGCGTGCTGATTTTTCTGGTCCCCGGTCGCGCCGTTTGCGCGCTCCTAGGGATTGACGCTTATCGACGATTTCTCGGTTACGAATTGTTGCTGGTCTATCCGATTCGGACGTAAACGAATGGGATCACGTCGATGGATAACCGTGACGTCGCAAAGAAGCTGGCCTTCTTTTCGATCAAAGCAGACGATAAGGCCCGCTTCCCCGGCATTGGGAAAGTGGTTGCAAGTGCCGGTCCCGCAGCGCTCGACAAGCTCTACGAACAGATCTCGGCCACACCGGAAACCGCAGGGTTCTTTGCTTCGAGAGCGGCCATGGGCTCGGCCAAGGCCAAGCAGATTGCCCATTGGCAGGCTCTCTTCACCGGCGGCGCCAATGCCGAGTACTTCGAGCGTGCCGAACGCGTCGGCAAGGTCCACGCGCGCATCGGTCTTTCCCCGCAGTGGTACATCGGCGCCTATGCCAGCGTGCTCGAACCGGTCATCACCGCAATGGCCGGCCCGCTTTCGGGCGGCAAGGCAAAGCGCATTGCCACGCTCGTCAAGATGGCGCTGCTTGACATGGAAATTGCGGTCGCGACCTATTTTGCGGTCGAGGAGGAGCGCCGCAGCACGGTGATCGAGGCTCTCGGCGCGGCACTCCAGCGCATGACCGATGGCGATTTCAGCACCCCGCTAGAGAAGCTTCCGCCTGAATTTGCGGCAATCTACAATGATTTCGAGACAATGCGCGGTCAGGTCGGCACGGCGCTCGGCGATGTCACGCAGACCTCGCGCGCCGTGGACGTCGGCGCGCAGGAGATCCGGCAGGCCTCGGACGACCTTGCCCGTCGCACCGAACAGCAAGCCGCCAGCCTTGAGGAAGCCTCTGCGGCGATGACTGCGCTCGCGGCCAGCGTTGGCAGTACAGCCGACGACGCAGCGCACCTTCACGATTCTGTCCAGGCCGCGCATGGTGACGCGCAGGCTGGTGGCGGCGTGGTTGAAGAAGCGGTTCAGGCGATGACCGACATCCACGATTCCGCGCAGGAAATCGGCAAGATCATCGCAGTGATCGATGGCATTGCCTTCCAGACCAACCTCCTCGCGCTCAACGCCGGGGTCGAAGCCGCCCGCGCGGGGGATGCTGGACGCGGGTTCGCCGTCGTAGCCAACGAAGTGCGTGCGCTCGCCCAGCGCTCGGCGGAGGCTGCGCTCGATATCAAGACGCTGATCGGCCAGAGCTCGGTGCAGGTCGAACGCGGCGTCGCGCTCGTCGGTCAGACCGGCGATACCTTTGCGCGGATTGTCGGCAAGGTCGGCGAGATCGCGGGCCTTGCGAGCAATATTGCAACCGCCGCTAGCGCGCAGGCCACCAACATCGGTCAGGTCCGCGAGACCGTGCGGGAGCTTGACGTCATGACCCAGCAGAACGCGGCGATGGTCGAGGAAGCGACCGCCGCCTCGCGCAACCTGGCGGGCGAGGCGGACCGCATGGCCGCGCTCGTCGGCCGCTTCGCGTTGGCGCAACCGAATATGGGCGGCGCAGAGCCCTTGCGTTATGCCGCCTGACCTTCAGATATCGACGACGATCTTGCCGAAGTGGGTATTGCTCGCCTGATGGCGGAAGGCATCGGCAAGACCCGCCAGCGGGAAGTGGCTGTCGATCACCGGCTTGATGCCGTTCGCCTCGATCCCGGCGATCATGTCGAGCTGCATCGCGCGTGATCCCACGGTGAGGCCCTGCACGCGCAGGTTCTTGAACATCAGCATCGCGGTCTGAACCGGCCCGGCAAACCCCGCCAGCACGCCGATCATCGCGACGTGGCCGCCCACCCGCGACGCCGTCATCGATTGATCGAGCGTGCCCGCGCCGCCGATTTCGACCACGCAGTCGACGCCCTGTCCGCCGGTCAGCTCCAGCGCCTTGACGCCCCAATCGGGGACTTCCTTGTAGTTGATCAGTTCGTCGGCACCGAGCGCGCGCATGCGCTCCAGCTTGGCGTCTGAGGAGCTTGTCGCGATCACCCGTGCACCGGCCGCCTTGGCGAACTGCAGCGCGAAGACCGAGACGCCGCCGGTCCCTTGCACCAGCACGGTCGAGCCGGGCTTGACCGAACCATCGGCAAACAGCGCTCGCCATGCGGTGAGGCCCGCGCAGGTCAGCGTGGCCGCCTCTGCCGCCGAATAGCCCTTGGGCACCCGCGTGAACCAGCCCGCCGGTGCGACGATTTCCTCGCGGGCATAGCCGTCGATGCCGTCGCCGGGCACCGTGGTGAAAGCCGTTGCCGGCGGCATGCCATCGTCCCAGTTGGTGAAGAAGGTCGAGACAACGAGGTCGCCCGGCGCATAGGCCGTCACGCCTTCGCCCACCGCCACGACTTCACCCGCGCCGTCCGACATCGGAATGCGCCCTGCGGCGGCGGGCATCATGCCTGTCACCACCGCGAAGTCATGGAAGTTGAGCGAGGAGGCGCGCAGCCGCACGCGGATTTCGCCCGGGCCGGGATCGCCGCAATCGGGCAACTGGTCCAGATGAAGGCTGTCGAGTGTCGCGGGGGCGCCGATACGGATCGCGGCATTGCTCATTCTGCGGCCTCCAGCATTTCGGCCTGTTGCGGCCCGCGCACCAGTACGCCGGGCACCGCGCCCGTCCAGGTGCCATTCTCGAACGTCACTTCGCCCGATTTGATCGTGTAGAGATAGCCGTCCGCCTTCTGCAGCAGGCGCTTGCCGCCCGCCGGCAGGTCGAACGCCAGCCACGGCTTGCCCAGCTTCAGCGCCTCCATGTCGATCACGTTGATATCGGCCAGCGCGCCCGGCGCGATCACACCGCGGTCGTTCATGCCATAGAGCCGCGCGGTATCGTGGCACTGGCGCTTCACCGCCTGCTCAAGGCTCAGCCGCTGACCACGCTTGCGATCGCGCACCCAGTGCTGGAGCATGAAGGTGGGCGAGGCCGCATCGCAGATCGTCCCGCAATGCGCGCCGCCATCGGAAAGCGAGTTCACGCAGTCGTCGCGCGCCTGCAGTTCCTCGAGGAAATCGAGGTTGCCGTCGGCATAGTTGAGGATCGGCAGATAGATGAAGCCGGTGCCGCCGTCCGCCAGCATCAGGTCGTAGGCATAGCTTTCCGCTGAAACACCCCTGGCCGCCGCGCGTGCCGCGATGCTGGCGTCCGCTTGCGGCTCGTAGTCGAAGCCTTCGTCCATTTCGTACTGGTTCGCCCAGCCTTCGCCGATCACGCGATAGAGGTGGACGATGTCGCTCTCGGGATAGACGTTCGTTTCCGAGAGGATGATTTTCTTGAACACCGGATCGGCGAGGTGCGCGAGCTGGTCTTCCCGCGGCATCGCCGCGAGCGTGGCCCAGGTCGGGCGGAACATGAAGGGATGCACCGTCCCGCGCCAGTTCATCACGATACCGTTGCCGCGCAGCGCGATCTGCGCGACGATGTTGGCGCCCGCTGCGTTCTGCCGCGTCATTTCCTCGATCTGCTCGGACAGCGGCAGTTCCTTGGCAATGGATTGCAGCGCGGCGAACGTGACGGGAAGGCCGGTCTCGCGGCTCAGCGCGCCCATCCAGCCGAACTCGTCCCATTCGCGCTTCATGTCGCTCGCCATTTCGAACACGCCGTGGCCGACGCGGCCCATCGCGCGGCCGATGCGGATCAGTTCCTCTGCGGTGGCGGTGGTGCCGGGGACAACTTCTCCATCTACGCTCTTGTGGATCACCGTGCGGCTGGTCGAGAAGCCGAGCGCCCCTGCGCGGACCCCTTCCTCGACAATTTTAGACATTTTTTCAATGTCTTCGTCAGTCGGAATGGCGCCCGGCTTTTCGCGGTCACCCAGCACGTAGGCGCGCACCGCGCCGTGCGGGACATGGGTCGCCACGTCCACGCTGCGCGGCAGGCGCTCGAGCGCGTCGAGGTATTCGGGGAAGGTCTCCCAGTCCCACTTGAGCCCCTCGGCGAGCGCGGTGCCGGGAATGTCCTCGACGCCTTCCATCAGACCGATCAGCCACTCGTGCCGGTCGGGCGCAGCGGGCGCGAAGCCCACGCCGCAGTTGCCCATGACGACGGTGGTCACGCCGTGCCACGAGCTTGGCGCCATTTCCTGATCCCAGGTGGCCTGCCCGTCATAGTGCGTGTGGATGTCGACCCAGCCCGGTGCGACGACCTTGCCCGTCGCGTCGATCTCGCGCTTGGCGGTGCCGCTCACTTTGCCAACCGCGGCGATCAGGCCGCCTTGAACGGCAACATCGCCGGTAAAGCGCGGCCGGCCCGTACCGTCCACGATGGTTCCTCCCCGGACAATCAGGTCATAGGTCGGCATCAGCAGGCTCCTCTATCCCCGTGCAGCCGACTCATCGCGGAGGGCCGTCACGTTTAACTGCCCGATTAAGTCAGAGGATCACGCCGGGGTCAACGCCTGCGGTGCCGCGCGGTTACGCGTCGAGAAATCCGGTCAGCTTTTCGATGAAGGCATCGGGGCGCGCGAGCATGAACAAGTGCCCGCCGCCGTCGCTCATCTCCAGCCTGCTGCCGGGAATCGCGTTGTGAAGGAAATGCAGGTTGGCGGGCGGGATGAGCTGGTCGTCCTCATCGCCCATGACCATGACCGGCATGCTCAGCAGCGGCAGGAACGGCGCACTGCTCCAGCCCGCGAAGGCCGCCATCTGGCAGCTCCAGCCGAGCGGCGAGGGCGCGGTTGCGGCATTGAGCGAGACCCGATCCGCGCCGCCGCCGTTGTAGACCATGGCAAGGTTGCGGCGCAGCGTCTTCTCGACAGAATATGCCATCGGATCAAACATCTGACCCAGCAGCGAGGTATTGCCCGGGATCATCGTCCCGCCCGCCGAAGTCGCGGCGAGCACCAGCTTGCCGGTCCGCGCGCGGTGCTGGAAGGCGAACTGCTGCACCACCGCGCCGCCCCAGCTGATGCCGAGCAGGTCGACCGAATCGATCCGCAGCCGATCGAGCAGTGCGGCCAGCGTCAGCGCCATGTGCGGGATGGTGTAAGGGAAGATCGGATCGGGCGACTGGCCGATGCCCGGCATGTCGAAGCTCACGATGCGGCGGCCGGGCAGGCGGCTGGCGATCGGCTCGAGCATTTCCATGTTCATGCCGATGCCGCTGAGGATCACGAGGGGCCGCAGTGCCGGCCGCGCAGAGGTGCCGCGCGCCGCCGGCTGGACATGCCATTGGCCCACCCGCAAGCGCCGTCCGGCGACGCCGATCATCGTGAAGTTGGCAGTCGTGGCCACGCGAAATCCTTGGGCTTCATGGAAAACAAAGGCTTGGCGCGCCCCCTAGCATCTGGGCATGACGAGCAAAAGCAAACCTAAGGAAATCTGCGGAAAAAAGGTCCGCAATGGGAATCCGCTTAACGGTTTCTCAAAGCAGTTAAGCGCAATTGACACATGATGAGCCAAACGCCCGGGGACAATGCCGCTTCGCAGGCCGAACCGACGCGCGCCGCGCGCGATTTCGCGCGCACGCAGCGCCGCCGCGAGCGTGTGCCGACGGCGCCGGTGAGTCGGGCCGATGTTGCCGGTGCTGCGTTCCTGTTCGGCACCGGGCCGGGCCGCGGCCTGATTGCGCGCGAATGGCCGCATATGGCGCTGCCCATGGTGCTGGGCGTGTTCGGCCTCGCGGTCGCGAACTTCTCGATTCGCCCGATCATCGCGCCGGTTCTCGCGCTGCTTGCCTCCGCGCTCCTGTTCGTCGCCCGCTTCACGTCGAACTACGAGGAAAGCCGCGATCACTCGACTGCGGTGCGCATGGCGCTGATGGGCGCCTCGATCGGCATTCCGCTGTTCATCTATGGCTATGCCATCGGTATGTGGGCAAGCAGCGGCGTTGTCCCCTGGGTGCAAGCGCTGGCGCTGCTCGTCACCATCTCGCTGCTGGCCACTGTCACCGAATCGGGCCGGCTAGCCGGAATGCTTACCGCTGAAGTGGCGATCTGGTCGGGCGTCACCTGGGTCACGAGTTTTGCCGGCGGCATTCTCTCGCTGGTGATCGGCGGTGTGATCGCGGTTGCGGCCTATCTGCGCCAGCGCGAGATCGACCTGAAGGTGCGCATTGCGGTCGAGGAAGGCGTGCGCATCCAGACCCGCGCCGAGGAGATTCTCGCCGATTACGAGGAGACCGGGCAGGGCTGGTTCTGGGAAACCGACCGGCGCGGCCTCATCACCTATATCTCCCGCCCGGTTGCCGAAGTGCTGGGCAAGAAAGTGGAGAACTGCATCGGCCGTCCCTTTGCGGAGCTGTTCAACCTGTCCGAGCACTCGGGGGAGGGCGAACGCACGCTGGCCTTCCACCTCTCGGCCCGCTCCAGCTTCAGCGAACTGGCGGTGCGCGCTGCGGTCTATGACGAGGAGCGCTGGTGGTCGGTCACGGGCCGTCCGACTTACGATGCCTTCAACAATTTCCAGGGCTTTCGCGGCTCGGGCACCGATCTTACCGAAAAGCGCCGCTCACAGGAGCACGCTTCGCGTCTGGCGCATTTCGATTCGCTGACCGGCCTCTCGAACCGCTTCCAGATGTCGCAGACGCTGGAGAAGATCCTCACCGCGCCCAACGAGCAGCACCGCGCCTGCGCCGTGTTCCTCCTCGATCTCGACCGGTTCAAGCAGGTCAACGATACGCTCGGCCATCCTGCGGGCGATGCGCTGCTCAAGCAGGTTGCGCAGCGGCTTGAACGCATCATCGGCACTGTGGGCCGCGTCGGCCGTCTTGGCGGCGACGAGTTCCAGGTGATCCTTGCCGGCAAGATCGCGCGCGAACAGCTCGCCCATTTGGCCGAACGCATCATTGAACAGCTCAGCCAGGCCTATTCCATCGAAGGCAGCCGCGTGATGATCGGCGCCTCGCTCGGCATCGCGCTCGCGCCGGACGATGGCGTCACCAGCGAAGCGCTGATCCGCAACGCCGACCTGGCGCTCTATGCCGCCAAGGACGCCGGGCGCGGGCGCTATCACTTCTACGCCGCCGATCTGCACAGCGATGCAGAGGAGCGCCGCCAGCTCGAGGAAGACCTGCGCGACGCGATCACCCACGGCAATCTCGAGCTCTACTATCAGCCGGTCGTGCAGACCGCGACCGAGCGGATCACCGGCTTCGAGGCTCTCTTGCGCTGGAACCACCCGCAGCACGGCTTCATTTCGCCCGGCAAGTTCGTTCCGATCGCGGAAGATGCGGGGCTGATCGTCTCGATCGGCGAATGGGCCCTGCGCACCGCCTGTCAGGATCTGGCCAAGTGGCCGGATGACGTGCGCGTCGCGGTCAACGTTTCGCCGCTGCAGTTTGCCAATCCGGCGCTGCCTTCGATGGTCACCAGCGCGCTGGCCTCGGCCGGTGTCGATCCCGACCGGCTCGAGCTCGAAATCACCGAAAGCGTTTTCCTTGGCGATGACAAGGCGACCGAGGCGATGTTCCGCTCGCTCAAGGGCATCGGCGTGCGCCTCGCGTTCGATGATTTCGGCACCGGCTATTCCTCGCTCGGCTATCTGAAGCGGGCGCCGTTCGACAAGATCAAGATCGACCAGTCCTTCGTGCGCGGCGCAACGCAGCAGGGCAGCCGCAACGGGGCGATCATTGCCTCGATCGTCAGCCTTGCCGAGGCGCTCGGCATGGAAACGACGGCTGAGGGAGTGGAAACCCTCGACGAGCTCGATCTCGTGCGCATGCTCGGCTGCAGCCACGTGCAAGGCTATATCTACGAACGCCCGCTGTCCGCGCCCGCCACGCAGACCCGCCTTGCCACAGGCCTCATGGCGATTGCCCGCGGCCCCCGCTCGGCCCGCGCCACGCGGCAGGCCATGCTCCGCCGCGTGGTGCTCGATCACGGCGGCCACCGCTACAACGGCACGGTGCGCAACATGTCGCTCACAGGCGCGCTGATCGAGGGGCTGTGGAACGTTCCGCCGGGCACGATCTTCCGCATCCAGCTTTCGGATGGCCACACCGTCACCGCCACCTGCCGCTGGGCGAGCGACGACCGCATGGGCGTCGAATTCTCGCAGCCGCTGCGGCTTGACGATGATGGCCGCATCGCCGCCGTGGCGATCAAGTCCACCCTGCCGCCGCCCGATCCGCTCGCGAACCAGCGCAAAGTGGGCTGATAAAGGAGCGCGAAGACTTCGCGCGGAACCACCCACACTTCGTCACCCCCGCGCAGGCGGGTGTCCAGAGCCCACAACGCGGCGCTGAGGCTGCAGCGCCCTGGATTCCCGCCTTCGCGGGAATGACGAAGGGTTTATGGTTGGGACTGGCCCTAGACTCCGCGCCCGAAGATCTTGCCAATCAGCTTGCTGCCGGTTCCCAGCGGATTGCGCCGGATCTCGCGCTCCTGCTCGCCGAGATATAGAAACACCCCGTCGCTCGCCTTCTCGGTGACGTAACCCGTCAGGTCCCGCGCGCCGAACTGCCCGGCGATCAGGCTGTTCTTCGCGGTGAAGCGGTCGAGCGCCTGAAACGCCTTCACCCCCGACAGCGATCTGGAGACGACCGGGGTCATCGCGGTTTGCAGGTCTGGTCCCATCGTGCGGCGGAAATAGTCGGTGGCGGAGGTGTCGCCGCCGGTTACGATCCCCAGCGCATCGGTCACCGTCATGCGCGTAATCGCGGTTTTCAGGAGCGGCAGTGCCTTGCCCACCGCACCTTCCGCCGCCGCGTTGAGCTTGGCCGAAAGCCCGCCGCCGACGCCGGCACGGTCGAGCGTCCCGAGCAGTCCGTTCAACCGGCCGAGCGGTCCGGGCAGACCGATGCGCACGCGCGGATCATTGGCAAAGCCGCCCGGTCTGCCGAGCTGCGCGACCACCCGCTCCGCCGCCTTGCCCAGCGCCAGCTTCAGCCCGCCCGATGCCTCGCTGCTGGAAACGCCCGGCGGCGGCGCGGCGGTTGTCAAAGGCGGGGTCGTCGTTGTCGGGGTCGTCGTTTCCGGGCTCGTGGCAGCAGGAGCAGCCGTTCCCGTGCCGAGAATGCGTTTCAGCAAGTCGCCCGCATCCTGCGCCGATTGCGCCGCTGCGGTTCCCGTTGCCAGGGCCGTGATGGCGATCCCCAGCCAGATTGTTCTCGCGCGCATGATCATGGTTCCCTGTTGCAGCCTCGCGCCCAGTCTGCGCTGCCGGGCCCTGCTAGTCAAAATGGCAATGGTTATGGCTGCGCCCGCCACCTAGCTCAGGGTTACAACGTCCCCGCACCACGGAGCTTCCCATGCCGCACACCAACCGCCGCGTCTTCATCCGGCAGTACCGCGAAGGGATGCCGCTCCTCGAAGATTTCGGCATCGAGGATATAGAGATTGCCGAGGTGCCTGCCGGGCATGTGGTGGTGAAAGTCGATACGCTTTCGATGGACGCGTGGATCCGCACCACGCTGACCCCGGGCAGCTTCCACGAGACCGCACCGCTGGGCTCCACGATCCGCGCGCTGGGCGTGGGGCAAGTGGTGGAAAGCGCCGATCCGGCGCTCGCGGTTGGCGATTGGGTCTATGGCATGCTGGCCGCGCAGACCCTTGCGCTGGCGCCGGCTGCCGCGCTCACCAAGCTCGATCTGTCGAACAGCCTCAAGCCTGTAGACTATGTCGGCCCGCTCGGCCTCACCACTGGCCTTACCGCGTGGGTCGGCCTGATCGCGGTGGCAGAGGTGAAGGCAGCCGAAACCGTGCTCGTCTCGGGCGCTGCGGGCGCGGTCGGCTCGATGGTGGTGATGCTCGCCAAGGCGCGCGGCGCGCGGGTGATCGGCATTGCCGGCGGACCGGACAAGTGCCGCTACCTTACCGAAAAGCTCGGCGCCGATGTCGCCATCGACTACAAGAACGGCGATGTCGCTGCCGAAGTGGCGGCTGCGGCGCCCGCCGGGATCGACGTGTTCTTCGACAATGTCGGCGGCGAGATCCTCGACATCGCGCTCGCCAACCTTGCGCCCGCCAATTCACGCATCGCAATCTGCGGCGCGATCTCGCAGTATTCGGACCTCGGCAACGTCCGCGGGCCGAGGAACTACCTCAAGCTCGCCGAACGCAATGCCACAATGCGCGGGTTCGTCGTGACGCACCACGCCGCGCGCTTCCCCGAGGCGAAGGCGGAGATCGCCGCGCTGATGCAGGAGGGTAAGGTCGATCTGCCCGAGCACGTCGTCGAAGGCATCGACCACTTTGCCGAGGCGCTGCTGCTGCTTTTCGCGGGCGGGCACACCGGCAATCTGCTGGTGCGGCCCTAATCCTGCGCGGCGTAGACCTTGACGAGGTCGTGCAGGAAATCGCGCGCGACGTAGGCTGATTGCACCGAATGCCGCTCGTTGAGGCCGTGAAGGCCGTTGCCGTCGGGATCGCCGAGCGGGCCGGGCACGCCATAAGTCGGGATACCCAGCGGGCCGAGATAGGTCGCATCCGTCGCGCCGGTCATCATCGCGGGCACCAGCGGCACGCCGGGATAGTAGCGCGCGACGAGCTTTTCCGCCGGCCCCATGATCCGCGGATCGAGCGGCGGGGGCACGGCGAGCGGGCGCACCCGGCCGACCGGCGTGACGGTCATCCGCGCATCGCCGATGGCCTTGGTGAGCGCGGCGCGGGTCGTATCGCCATCCTCGCCGGGCACGATGCGGCAGTTGATATTGGCCTTGGCGCGCTGCGGCAGGGCATTGGCCGCATGGCCTCCTTCCAGCAGCGTGGCAACGCAGGTGGTGCGCAGCATCGAATTCAGCGTACGGTCCGCCGCCACGATCGCCTCCGCCGCATGGTCCGACGGATCGGCGGCGAGGCGCACCATCGCCGCTCCCAGGGCATCCCCGCGCGCCGCGCCGACCTTGGCGAAATAGCTGCGCGTGGTATCGTTGAAATGGACCGGGAACTTCAGCGCGCGCACCCGCGCCAGCGCATCAGCCAGTTCATAGATCGCGTTGTCGTCCACCGGCACCGAGCTGTGCCCGCCGGGGTTGGTCGCCTGCAGCTCGTAATTGCGGTTGGCCTTCTCGCCGGTCTGCATCGACTGGCTGAGCACTTTGCCGTGGCCATCGGTCTCCCCGCCGCCGCCTTCGTTGAGCGCGAACGCGGCAGCGATCAGATCGGGCCGGTTTTCGGCCAGCCACTTGGCCCCGTTCATCCGCGCGCCCGATTCCTCGCCGCAGGTGAGCGCCAGCTTGATCGTGCGCCCGGGCTTGAAACCTTCGGCCTTCATGCGGATCAGTGTGTCGATCCAGATCGCGTCGAGCACTTTCATGTCGCTCGTGCCGCGCCCGTAGAAGTATCCGCCTTCCTCGATGAACGTGAAGGGATCGCGCACCCAGTCCTCGCGCCGCGCATTGACGACGTCGATATGGCCAAGCAGCAGCATCGGCTTTGCCTTGGCCGACGTCCCCCGCACCGTGACGACCAGACCGCCATCGAGCGGAAAGGCAGGGTCCGCAAACGGGGTAAGCTGATCCTCGGCGAACCCCGCAGCCCGGAACCGCGCGGCGATCTTCCCGGCGAGCGCCGTGCAGCTGCCGGTGGCGACCGATGTGTCGGTCTCGACCAGTTCGCGGAACAAGTTGCGGAAGGCGAGCTGCTCCGCGGTCGGCGTGGCTGCAGACCCGGGGGCACTGGCCGCCTGCGCGGCGTGCGGCGCGATGGCGAGTGCCGCTGCCAGCGCGGCAGCGCGGATGGGTCCTGTCCTCATGCTGCGATCTCCCTCTGCGCCGCCGTGATCCCACTACCGTGCGGGAATGTCCATCAGCCCGTGCCAGCGCAACAGCGGACTGTAATCCCGCCGTCATCGCGGGTAGATAGACCACGCGGATCAGGCGGGGGCAATCGCGGATGAGCAAAGGGAAGATCTGGGCAGGGCACGTTTCCATCATCGCGCTGGCGGCGGCGGAGCCGCTCCACGCGCAAGTGGCGGACCAACCGGCATCGGAAGGGTCCGCCGCATTGGACGCGCCGGGCGAGATCGTCGTCACCGCGCAGAAGCGGAGCGAGAAGCTGCAGGACGTGCCGCTTTCGATCGTCGCGCTCACCACCGAAGCGCTTGCCGAGCGCAATGTGCGCACGTTCAACGATTACGCCAAGTTCCTGCCGAGCCTGTCTTACACGAGCTATGGTCCGGGTCAGGCGGAAGTCTATTTCCGCGGGCTTTCCAACGGCAACCGCCTCTCGACCGGCTCGCTCCCCACGGTGGGCGTCTATCTCGACGAGCAGCCCGTCACCACGATCGGCTCCACTGTCGACGTCCACATTTATGATATCGCGCGGGTCGAGGCGCTGTCCGGCCCGCAGGGCACGCTGTTCGGCGCGAGCAGCGAGGCGGGCACCTTGCGCATCATCACCAACAAGCCCGATACCAAGGCCTTCTCGGGCTCGGTCGACCTTACCGCCAACACCGTTGCGCATGGCAAGGCCGGTGGCATCGCCGAAAGCTATCTCAACATCCCGCTCTCCAGCCGCGTGGCGCTGCGTGTCGTCGGCTTCTACCAGTATGACGGCGGCTATATCGACAATGTGCGCGCGCCGCAGGGCGTGACCTATCCCACCTCTGGCGTGGTGCGCGATAACGCGGCGCTCGTCGGCAAGGACCAGAACTCGATCGAGGCCTATGGCGGCCGCGCCGCGCTCAAAGTCGATCTTGACGACAACTGGACGGCCACGGCTGGCCTCATGGGCCAGCGCCAGACGTCGAACGGCACGTTTGCCTTCAAGCCCTCGGTCGGCGATCTCAAGACCACCCGGTTCTTCCCCGAAGCGCAGAAGGACGAGTGGTATCAGGCCAGCCTCGCCATCGAAGGCAAGCTCGGCTCGTTCGATCTGACCTATGCCGGAGCCTGGTTCGAACGCAAGGCGGCCTATACCTCCGATTATTCGGACTATGCCTATCTCTACGATAGCTACTATGCCAGCTCGCCCGATTATTTCGGCAACAATTTCAGGAACAACGCTGGCGACCTGATCAATCCGGCGCAGATCGTCAGCCAGGACGAGCGCTTCACAAAGCAGAGCCACGAACTGCGCATCGCCTCGCCCTCGACCGACCGGCTGCGGATCGTTGCGGGCCTGTTCTACCAGCGCCAGACCAACAACTGGCGCAATCTCTATACTGTGCCGAACCTTGCCGATGCGCAGTCGGTCACCGGCCTGCCGGGGGTGAACTACGCCAATATCCAGCTGCGCACCGACCGCGACTATGCCGCCTTTGCCGAAGCCGCGTTTGACATCGTGCCCACGCTGACGCTCACTGGCGGCCTGCGCGCCTACAAGTACGATAACGACGTGATCGGCTTCTTCGGCTTCAATGGCACTCGCAGCGCGGTGGGCGAAGCGCTGTGCTTCCCCGGCACCATCGGTTCGTATGGAACGCAGCGCCCCTGCGACAACATCAACGCCAAGGCCACCGGCTCGGGCGTGCGCCACAAGCTCAACCTCAGCTGGAAGGCGGCGCCCGGCAAATTGCTCTATGCCACATGGTCCACCGGCTTCCGCCCCGGCGGCATCAACCGGCGCCCCACCGCGCCGGCCTATGCGGTGGAGCAGCTCACCAATTACGAGATCGGCTGGAAGACGAGCTGGCTCGGCGGCAAAGTGCTGTTCAACGGCGCGCTGTTCCTCGAAAAGCTCAGCCAGGCGCAGTTTGCCGTCACCAGCGATCAGAACGGCATCACCGATATCGTCAACGCCGGCCGCGCGCGATCAAAGGGTATCGAGGCCGATCTTACCGTCCGCCCCGCGCAAGGGCTCTCGTTCCAGGTCTCGGGCACGTATGCCGATGCCGTGATCACCACGGACTTGTGCAGATACACCAATGCCGCGTTCGATTGCACGATCCCCAGCGCCTCGGGCAATCCCAATTCCCTGCGCGCGCCGGCCGGAACGCGCTTTGCCGGCAGCCCGCGCTTCAAGCTTTCCGGGCTGGTGCGCTACGAGTTTACCCTCGGCAAGTTCGACTATTTCCTGCAGGCCGCAGCCTTCCATCAGTCCAGCGTCTCCCCCTCGCTCGATGTGGACGAGGCGCGCCTGATCGGCTTCCAGCCCAGCTATTCCACCGTCGACATCTCGGCCGGCATCAGCCGCGATACCTGGTCCGCTTCGCTCACCGTGGAAAACCTTGGCGACAAGCGCGCGCAGCAGAGCCGCACGGCAACTTGCGCTATTTCGATTTGCGGACCCGGCTCGGTGGTGGTCTACCCGCTGCGCCCCCGCTTTGTGAGCTTTCGCGTGGGGCGGCGCTTCTGATGGGAGATAGGGTGATGATCCGTTCGCTTATGGCGCTTGCGCTGCTGCTCCTCCCCGCGCTCGCCCGCGCCGAGGCGCCCGCTGCGGATCAGCGCCTGATCCTCGTCACCATGGACGGCACGCGCTGGCAGGATGTGTTTCGCGGGCCGGACAAGGCGCTGGTGGACGACAAGCGCTTCACCCATCCCGACATGAAGGACGTCATCGAGAAGGCGTGGATCAGCGGGCCCGGCGCGAAGAAGGGGGCCGCAGGCGGGGCGCTCATGCCGTTCCTCCACAGTCTGCCAGCGAAGGGCGGCATTCTTGTCGGCAACCGCGATGAAGCCCAGTGCATGGCCGTCACCAATGCGATGTGGTTCTCCTACCCCGGCTACAACGAGATTTTCACCGGCCGCGCCGACCCCGCGATCACCAGCAACGACAAGGTCCTGAACCGTAACGTTACGTTCTTCGAATGGCTGGCCCGCCGCCCCGGTTTCGTGGGCAAGGTGCTTGCCTTCGGCAACTGGGACGTCTTCCCCTTCATCATCAACGACCAGCGCAGCGGCGTGCCGGTCAATCCGGGCTTCGCCGGCCGCTACCCCACCGAGACGCTGACGATGCGCGCCGCGCTCGATGCCTTGCGCGTGCAGAAGCCGCGCGTGCTTTATGTGGGCCTCGGCGATACTGACGAATTCGCCCACATGGGCCGCTATGACGACACGCTGAGCGCGATGAACCGCAACGACGATTTCCTCGCCGAACTGTGGCGGCTGGTGGAGGCCGATCCCGCCTATCGCGGCAAGACCACGCTGATCGTGACGACCGACCATGGCCGCGGCAGTGCACCGGGCGCGGCCTGGACCGAACATGGCAGCGCCGAATCGGTGCGGCTCGATCCCGCCGGCTTCACCATTCCCGATCCCGCCGGTTTCCCGGGCTCCGAACAAATCTGGTTCGCCGCGATTGGTCCCGGCGTGCACGATGCGCCGCTGGGCAGCGCCTGCCTCGGCCAGAACCAGATCGCCGCCAGCGCCCTCACCGCGCTGGGCGAGGATTGGCAGGCGTTCGACGCGGGGGCAGGGGCGCCGCTCCCGTTCTTCACGGGGCGCTGAAGAGCGACGCTACTTCTTCCGCACCCACTTGAGGTCGTAATCGGTCGTCCAGGTCTTGCCGCCATCCTCGGTGCCGATGGCCAGCTCGCGGACCGTGCCATCCGGCATCGCATAGAGCGTCCAGTGCCGCAGCCGCACTTTTCCGCCGGGCAGCGGCTTTTCCGTTACGTAACGCATCTCGCCCGGCTTCACGAGGTTGCCGCGAAACACCGTCGCCGCGCCGTCGTCGGTCGCCCAGGTATAGCCCCACGATCCCAGCAGCCGCGAATAGTTGAACAGGCCGATGCCATTGCCGGTGGGTCTGCCGTCGGTCTTCTTCCAGTGCTCCTCGATCACGCAATCGTTGAGGATCAGCGTCATCGTCACTTCGTCGGTCTTCTTCTCGCCGGTGTAGACGTCCCAGCTGCCCAGCGTGAAATCCTGCTCGCGGAACTTGGGATCGTTGCGGCAGGTATCGGCGGGCGATACGGCAGTCTGCGCCGCAACGGGTGCGGCAACGGCGAAAAGGGTGGCGGCAAGCAGCGGACGCAACATCGGTGGTCTCCTGTCGAGGTTCCTCAGAAGAGGCCGCAAATTGCGCGATTGCGCAAGGCCACTTTGCGATTACAAATCATGGCAAGGCGCCAGACAGGATCGGGAGACGCAGGCATGGGCGAATGGTCGGACAAGGAACTCGGGCTCCATCTGCCGATCGCGCGGCGTGATTTCATCGGCGGCGTCGCGGCAAGCGCGGCTCTGGCAGCGGCGCCCAAGGCGATGGCCGAAGCGGCACCAGCGGCGGCGCCGACTGGCTCTGCCGATTATCCGCCAAGCCTGACCGGCCTGCGCGGCCAATATCCCGGCTCGTTCGAAGCCGCGCACATGGCGCGCGACGGCGATTTCAACGGCACCCTCGCGGCGGATGACAGCGGCGAGCACTATGATCTCGTCATCGTTGGCGGCGGCATTTCGGGCCTCGCTGCAGCCTATTTCTACCGGCAGGCGCTGGGGGATGATCGCAAGATCCTCATCATCGACAACCACGACGATTTCGGCGGCCACGCCAAGCGCAACGAGTTCACGTACGAAGGCCGCAAGATCCTTGCCTATGGCGGCACGATGAGCATCGAATCGCCGTTCCCCTACAGCTTCACCTCGAAGAAGCTGCTGGCCGATCTCGGCGTCGATCTGACGAGTTATCACCGCTACGAAACCAAGGCTTACGACGGGCTCGGCTCGGCCACCTTCTTCGACAAGGAGCACTTCCTTGCCGACAAGCTCGTCACCGGCACCGGCAAGAAGCCGTGGCCGCAGTTCTTCGCCGAAGCCCCGCTGACGGGCGCGGTGCGGGCGGACCTCACCCGGCTCTACACCGAGAAGAAGAACTACCTGCCGGACATGTCGCCCGAGGCGCGCGCGGAGTATCTGCGCCATATCAGCTATCAGGATTACCTCGTGAAGCACGTGGGCGTGCTGCCCGCCAGCCTGCCGTTCTTTGCCGGCCACTACTTCCGCAACAACAAGCGCGTCGATACGCTGCCTGCGTGGGAAGCCGCGCTCGGCGGGCGCATGCCGGGCTTTGCGGGGATGGACCTGCCGCAGCAGATCACCGCCGAAGCGCAGCATTTCCACTGGCCCGATGGCAACGCGACCGTCGCGCGCCTGCTCGTCAGCCGGCTGGTGCCGGGCGTGTTTCCTTCAGACAAGCTCGATCAGGAAAGCGTTGTCCTCGCGCCCGCGCGCTACGCCGCGCTTGATAATCCGGCGAACCCCACGCGCATCCGCCTCTCCAGCATGGTGATCCGCGCCGAACATATCGGCAAGCCCGCGCGCCAGACCGAGAAGGCCGTGCGGGTGGTCTACGTGAAGGATGGCAAGCGCGTGGCGGTGACGGGGGCCAACTGCATCATGGCCTGCTTCAACATGGTGATCCCGTTCATCGTCCCCGATCTGCCGCAGACACAGAAGGACGCGCTGCACTATGCCTCGAAGGTGCCGATGCAGTATACCAACGTGCTGCTGAAGCACTGGCGCCCCTGGGCCAAGCTCGGCGTCAAGTCGATCTCTGCGCCCAACGGCTACCATATCGGCGCCTCGCTCGATACGCCGATGGATATCGGAGGGTACAAGAGCGCGCTCACGCCCGACGAGCCGGTGGTGATCCACATGACCCGCAACCCGAACCAGCCCGGCCTCCCGCGCAAGGAGCAGAACCGCCTTGGCCGCGCTGCCATGCTGGCCGAGGACTACACCACGATCGAGCGCGAGATCCGCAGCCAGCTACAGCGCATGCTGGGCGGCGCCGGATTCAATGCCGCGCGCGATATCGCCGCAATCACCGTCAACCGCTGGCCGCACGGCTATGCCTATACTTACGACACACTCGGCGATCCCGATGTGCCCGATGAACTGCGCCCCCACGTGATCGGCCGCCAGACCTTTGGCCGCATCGCCATCGCCAATGCCGATGCCTCCGGCAGCGCCTTCACCAACACCGCGATCGACATGGGCGAACGCGCCGTGCAGGAATGCCTGATCAGCCGGGGGCTGATCTAGGGCCATGATCGAACTCTACCACTGCCGCGATGCCCGCTCGTTCCGCGCGCTCTGGGCGCTGGAGGAAATGGGCCTCGCCTACAAGCTGCACACGCTGCCGTTCCCCCCGCGGTTCCTTGCGCCCGAATACCTCGAGCAGAACCCGCTCGGCACGATCCCGCTCCTGGTCGACGGCACCACGCGGATGACGGAATCCAGCGCGATCCCGCAGTATCTCGCCACACGCTACGGCCCCACGCCGCTGGCCGTCACCCCGGATGAGCGCGACTACGGCCTCTGGCTCGATTGGCTCCACCGCAGCGAGGCGACGCTCACGTTCCCGCAGACCATCATCCTGCGCTACACCCGTCTCGAACCCGAAGAGCGCCGCCTGCAGCAGGCCGCCGACGATTACACGCAGTGGTTCTTCTCGCGCCTCAAGCACCTCACCCGCGCGCTGTCCGATGGCCGCGAATGGCTTTGCGCCGGGCGCTTCACCATGGCGGATCTGTGCACCGTCTACGCGCTGCTCCTCGCGAAGGACCTGGGGCTCGATTACAAGTTCAGCCCGGAAATCGCGGCCTATTGGGATCGGGCCACCGCGCGCCCCGGCTTCGTTGCGGCAAAGGCGGCGCAGGGAGCGGCCTAGTCTACCACCCCATAGTGGTCCGCGAGGTTCTTCGCGGTGATCCCATGCGTGTAGGATTTGGGATCGAGCGGCAGCATCGTCTTGTCCCACGCCGCCCACGCCGCCGCCAGCGCCTTGAACACCTCCGGCTCGCGCGCTTTCAGGTTCGCGCGTTCCATCGGATCGGCCACCACGTCGAACAGGTAGCTCTGCTCGCCGATCTTGAGGTACTTCCATCGGCCGCGCCGCACGGCCTGCTGGCCATGGTTCTTGTAGCGCCAGAACAGCGCGCGTTCGGGTAGCACGCCGCCGGTCAGCGCGGGCCGGATATCGATCCCGTCCGGCGCGCGCGCGGCATCGGGCGCCGCGCCTGCCGCCGCCAGAAAGGTCGGCAGCCAGTCCATCGAGATCACTTGCGCGTCGCTGGTGGAGCCGGGCTTTGTCACCCCCGGCCAGCGCACAATCGCGGGGATGCGCAGGCCGCCTTCAAGCAGTTCGGTCTTGCGCCCGCTGAACGGCCAGGTGCTGGAAAACCGCTCGCCGCCGTTGTCGCTGGTGAAGACGACGATGGTGTTGTCCGCTTGCCCCGAAGCCGCCAGCGCATCGAGCACGCGACCGACCTGATAGTCGAGCCGCCCGACCATCTTCGCATAAGTCTCCAGCGCGCCACCGTCATAATGCATCAGCGCCTCGCGATCGGGCGAAGCTTCCAGCCGCCGCGCTTCCGCCAGATCGCCCGGCGCTTCCCACGGCCAGTGCGGCGCGGTGAAGTGCAGGCTCATGAACCACGGCTTGGCCTGCTGCGCCCCCGCCGTGATCCCGGCAATGGCCTGCTCGGCCAAGAGGTCGGTCAGGTACTCAGCCTTGTCCACCGGCGTCGGCCCGTCCCACAGGTCGAGTTTCCCGTCGGTCCCCTTGTGCGTGTAATAATCGACGCCGCCACTGCGGATGCCCCAGAAGCGGTCATAGCCGCTCTTCAGCGGGTCGAACGCGGGGAGGCTCCCCAGATGCCACTTGCCGATAAGCGATGTGGCATAGCCTGCCGCCTTCATCTGCGCGGGCAGCGTCGGCTCGCCCGGCGGCAGCCCCACATCGTCGCGCCCGGCCAGCGGCTCCTCCAGCCCGATGGGGAGGCGGTACTGATAGCGCCCGGTGATCAGCGCCACGCGTGTCGCGGTGCATACGCAGCTGTTGGCATAAGCGCTGGTAAACCGCAGCCCCTCGCGCGCCAGCGCATCGATCCGCGGCGTGGCGTAATCGGTGCGGCCATAGCATGAGAGGTCCGCGAACCCCATGTCGTCGGCCATGATGTAGAGCACGTTGGGCCGACGCACCAAAGGCGTCGTCGCCAGTGCTGGCGCGCCGAGCAGGGCGGCACTCGCAGCGCTTCCGGCCAGCGCCGCGCGGCGGGTCAACATGGGGGCAGGGGCCATCGCGTGCCGTCTCCGCAGCAGGGAACAGACCGCCATGGCTAGATGGCGACTGCGGCGGCGTCCACGAGTTTTGCGGCTCTAGTGCCGCGCGGGCAGCTCGATCACCCCGTCCACCGCGCGCCACTCCGCCGGGCGGATCAGCTGGTCATGCGCGATCCGCACCGAATGGATCTTCGCGCCCAGGTCGCGCCGCCAGAACGCGAGGAAATCGAAGAGCACCGGAAAGTCCGGGGCTTCGTCGTATTCCTGCCATGCATAGAGCTGGAGCAGCCACGGATGATCGGGGCGGTAGTAGGTGATTTCGGCGGTGGTCAGCCCATAGCCGAGGAGGCGGAGGCGCAGGCCTCCATCCGGGCTGGGCACGGCGGGAAGTTGCGGCGTGGCAGGCAAGGCAGGTGCTCCCTTCATCCAAGGGTCCGGCCCGGCCATCCCCCGGCACGCACCGGACAGATGGCAGTCTTCCTCACTCGGAAGCATCCGTCAAGTATCTGAAATATTGGCACTTAAGTAGGGCGAGTGCCAATAATTTGCGGCTGCCCCTTGAAG
The DNA here is from genome assembly GCF_019748365.1 of Novosphingobium sp. Classification (GTDB taxonomy): domain Bacteria; phylum Pseudomonadota; class Alphaproteobacteria; order Sphingomonadales; family Sphingomonadaceae; genus Novosphingobium. The sequence continues at coordinate 2,694 of NZ_JAIEPN010000122.1, read as the reverse complement.
CCGATTTTCCCCGCACCTAGCTCTTGGGGGCCTCCTGCCGGTCATGCGGGGGAGGCGTTCATCACATTGTTTTGCAACTGGAGGTTATGCATGCATTTCCGACCCTTGCACGACCGCGTGCTGGTCCGCCGCATCGAGGCCGAGGAAAAGACGGCCGGCGGCATCATCATTCCCGATACCGCAAAGGAAAAGCCGCAGGAGGGCGAAGTCATCGCTGTCGGCGCCGGTGCTCGCAACGAGGCTGGCGAACTTATCGCGCTCACCGTCAAGGAAGGCGACCGGATCCTGTTCGGCAAGTGGTCCGGGACCGAGGTCAAGATCAATGGCGAGGACCTGCTCATCATGAAGGAGAGCGACATCCTCGGCGTGATCGAAGCCGCAGCGGAGCTCAAGAAGGCGGCCTGATCAGGCGCCTTTTCGTCCAACCCATCCGAGAGGAGGTAGGCCACAATGGCTGCCAAGGAAGTCAAGTTTGCCGGCGAAGCGCGCGAGCGGATGCTGCGCGGCATCGATACGCTGGCCAATGCGGTCAAGGTCACGCTCGGCCCCAAGGGGCGCAACGTGGTGATCGAAAAGAGCTTCGGCGCGCCGCGCATCACCAAGGATGGCGTCACTGTCGCCAAGGAAGTGGAGCTCAAGGACAAATTCGAGAACATGGGCGCGCAGATGCTGCGCGAGGTTGCGAACAAGCAGAACGACAAGGCCGGTGACGGCACCACCACCGCCACCGTGCTGGCGCAGGCGATCGTGCGCGAAGGCGCCAAGGCGGTCGGCGCGGGCATGAACCCGATGGACGTGAAGCGCGGCATCGACATGGCCGTGAAGGCCGTCGTCGCCGATCTGGAGGCGCATGCCAAGAAGGTCTCGGCCAACAGCGAGATTGCGCAAGTCGCGACGATCTCCGCGAACGGCGACGAGGAAGTCGGCCGCATCCTTGCCGAAGCGATGGAAAAGGTCGGCAACGAGGGCGTGATCACCGTCGAGGAAGCGAAGAGCCTTGCGACCGAACTCGAGACGGTCGAAGGCATGCAGTTCGATCGCGGTTATCTCTCGCCCTATTTTGTCACCAATGCGGAGAAGCTGAAGGTCGAGTTGGATGATCCCTTCATCCTCATCCACGAAAAGAAGCTCTCCAACCTTCAGGCGCTGATCCCGCTGCTTGAGCAGGTCGTGCAGTCGGGCCGTCCGCTCCTCATCATTGCCGAGGACGTGGAAGGCGAGGCGCTGGCGACGCTCGTCGTCAACAAGCTGCGCGGCGGGCTCAAGGTCGCCGCGGTCAAGGCGCCGGGCTTCGGTGATCGCCGCAAGGCGATGCTGGAGGATATCGCGATCCTCACCGCGGGCAATGTCGTCAGCGAGGAACTCGGCACCAAGCTCGAGAACGTCACCGTCGGCATGCTCGGCCGCGCCAAGAAGGTCATCATCGACAAGGACAACACCACCGTTGTCGATGGCGCCGGCGCGCGCAGCGAGATCGACGCGCGCGTCTCGCAGATCCGCGCCCAGATCGAGACAACGACCAGCGACTACGACCGCGAGAAGCTGCAGGAGCGTGTGGCCAAGCTCGCCGGCGGCGTGGCCGTCATCCGCGTCGGCGGGGCGACCGAGGTCGAGGTCAAGGAGAAGAAGGACCGTGTCGATGATGCGCTCCACGCCACCCGCGCGGCGGTCGAGGAAGGCATCCTGCCGGGAGGCGGCATCGCACTGCTGCGCGCAACGCAGAAGCTGAACGACCTCAAGCCCGCCAACGACGACCAGCAGTCCGGCATCGACATCGTGCGCCGCGCACTGCGCGCGCCGACGCGCCAGATTGCCGATAACGCGGGCGAGGACGGTTCCTACATCGTCGGCAAGCTGCTCGAGAGCACCGACTACAACTGGGGCTTCAATGCCGCCACCGGTACCTATGAAGACCTCGTCAAGGCGGGCGTGATCGATCCGGCCAAGGTCGTGCGCACCGCGTTGCAGGATGCGGCTTCGGTCGCCAGCCTGCTGATCACCACCGAGGCGCTCATTGCCGAGCTGCCGAAGGACGAGAAGGCCGTCGCGGCGCCGCCGATGGACTTCTGATGCACCGGGGCGGGGCGGGTCCATGCGGCATCCGCCCCGTTCCCTGTGCGCCAAAGCACTGTCCTACATTGGCCGCGCCCTGTTATCCTCCGCTGATGAATTTCTGCTTCGCCAGGCCCCTCTCGCTGCCGCCCAGGGCTCAATCGGCTTTGATCGGACTGCTCGATCAAAAACGCTCCACTGATCGAATGCAATTATTCCTCAGGACAGTGTCAACTGTGTCAACCCCCTCCCGGACGGCCCTGATGACTCGGGGCCCGCACACTGCTAACGGGCGCGGATGACCGACCTTTCGCTGATCCGTAATTTTTCGATTATAGCCCACATTGACCACGGCAAGTCGACGCTGGCCGACCGGTTGATCCAGTACACCGGCGGCCTCTCCGAGCGCGAGATGAGCGAGCAGGTGCTCGACAACATGGACATCGAGCGCGAGCGCGGGATCACCATCAAGGCGCAGACCGTGCGGCTCGACTATACCGGCAAGGACGGCAAGACCTATCAGCTCAACCTGATGGACACCCCCGGCCACGTCGACTTTGCCTACGAAGTCAGCCGCAGCCTCGCCGCCTGCGAAGGCGCGCTGCTGGTGGTCGATGCGGCGCAGGGCGTCGAGGCGCAGAC
>NZ_JAIEPN010000143.1 GCF_019748365.1 Novosphingobium sp. | reverse complement strand
CTCTCGGGCAAGACCAACCTGTGCACCGCGATCCGCGCCACGCAGGGCAAGGGCCTGATGCCGGACGGCACCAGCCGGTTCAGCTACAAGGGCCAGACCATCTATCACTACATGGGCTGCAGCACCTTCTCCAACTTCACTGTCCTGCCGGAAATCGCGGTCGCCAAGATCCGTGAGGACGCGCCGTTCCAGTCCTCGTGCTACATCGGCTGCGGCGTGACGACGGGCGTGGGCGCCGTGATCAACACTGCCAAGGTCCAGGTCGGCGACAATGTCGTGGTCTTCGGCCTCGGCGGCATCGGGCTCAACGTGATCCAGGGCGCGCGGCTTGCCGGGGCGAACAAGATCGTCGGCGTCGACATCAACCCCGACCGCGAGGAATGGGGCCGCAAGTTCGGCATGACCGACTTCCTCAACACCAAGGGCATGAGCCGCGAGGAAACCGTGGCGGCGATCGTCGCGCTGACCGACGGCGGCGCGGACTACACCTTCGACGCCACCGGCAACACCGAAGTGATGCGCACCGCGCTTGAAGCCTGCCACCGCGGCTGGGGCACCTCGATCATCATCGGCGTGGCGGAAGCGGGCAAGGAAATCAGCACCCGCCCGTTCCAGCTGGTCACGGGCCGCAACTGGCGCGGCACCGCGTTCGGCGGCGCCAAGGGCCGCACCGATGTGCCCAAGATCGTCGACATGTACATGCAGGGCAAGATCGAGATCGATCCCATGATCACGCACGTCATGGGCCTTGAGGAAATCAACACCGCGTTCGATCTGATGCACGCAGGCAAGTCGATCCGTTCGGTCGTCGTGTTCTAAGCCAAGGAACCAGAAACATGTTTACCCATACCGTTCTCGGCACCAACGATATCGAGAAGTCGCGCGCCTTCTACACCGCCGTGATGGGCGCGCTTGGCCACCAGGGCATGCCGCTGCCGATTGGCACGGTGTTCCCCTCCGCCGCCGGTGCGCTGATGATCCGCACGCCCCTGAACGGCGAGCCGCACACCGCGTCCAACGGCTTCACGCAAGGCTTTGCGGCGAAGACCTTTGCCGAAGTCGATGCGTTCCACGCGGCCGGTCTTGCCAATGGCGGCACCTGCGAAGGCCCTCCGGGCGTGCGTGAAAACGCGCCGGGCAAGGCCTATGGCGCCTATCTGCGCGACACGGACGGCAACAAGATCTGCGCCTTCGCGCCGAACCCGAACCCCTGAACTCTGAACCGAGGTCCCTGCCGCGCTGGCGGGGACCTCAGGCCAGCCGCAGCAGCATCGCCCCGCAGGCGATGATTACTGCGGCGGCAATGCGTGCGGGGCCTACCCGCTCGCGCAAAATCAATGCCGAGATCGCGGTGGCGAACAGGATCGAAGTCTCGCGCAGCGCCGCGACCATCGCGATGGGCGCCATCGTCATCGCCCAGAGCGCGATGGAATAGGACACGATTGTGCCGAGTCCGCCGAAGAGGCCAATCGGCCAGTTCTTGCGGAAGTAGCCAATCGCTGCACTGCCGCGCGCACGGAAAGTCCATAGGGCCATGGCAAGGCCGGTCAGCAGCGAAAGCCACAGCGTATAGGCGGTCGGCGTGCCCGAGGCGCGCGCGCCTGTGCCATCGAGCAGCGTGTAGCCGGCGATGATCGCGGCATTGGTCAGCGCCGCGGCAAGCCCCGCCGGCTTCAGCGATCCCCGTGCGCCGAGCGTCATCGCCAGAATGCCGAAGCAGATGGTGCCGACGCCGATCCAGGCGAGGAACGGGACCGCCTCGCCCAGCCAGAAATGGCTGATCAGCGCCACCGTCAGCGGGGCACAGCCGCGCATCAGCGGATAGGCAAGGCTCATGTCCACCGTGCGATAGACCCGCACCAGCAGGGCGAGATACCCCACCTGCAGCAGCGTCGATGCGGCGAGGTACGGCCAGCTCGCCGGCGCAGGCATGGGCAGGAACGGCAGCGCCAACAGCGCGATCACCGCCGCGCCGCCCATCACCAGCGTGGTGGAGAGCAGCGTATCGCCGCTCCCCTTGAGGAACGCGTTCCAGCTCGCATGCAGTGAAGCCGCGAACAGGATGAGTGCGAAGACCGGCCAATCTATCATGGGCGTGGGGCCGATGAAGGCCCGCTCACATCGCCGATATGCCGCCGTCCAGTTTCAGTTCCGCGCCCGTCATGAAGCGGCTTTCGTCGCTGGCGAGGTAGAGCACGCCGTTCGCAATCTCGTTCGGCTCGCCCACCCGGCCGAGCGGGATCTGGCGGGCGAGCTTGCCCATCACGACGTCTTTCTCGATCCCGGCGTTCTTGCTGATGCCATCGAGGATCGGCGTATCGACGAAGGTCGGGTGGACCGAATTGCAGCGGATATCCCACCCGCGCTTGGCGCAGTAGAGCGCGACCGACTTCGTCAGCATCCACACCGCCGCCTTGCTGGCATTGTAGCCGGGCATGGTGTGCGAGGCGATCAGGCCCGCGATCGAGCTGATATTGACGATCGAGCCGGGCTGGTTGTCCTTCAGCAGCGGCAGCGCCTTCTGGCAGCCGAGGAACACCGAATCGACGTTGATCGCAAAGCCGCGGTGCCATTCCTCCAGCGTGCAGGTCTCGATATCCCCGCGCACGCCGACACCGGCGTTGTTGACGAGCACGGAGAGCCCGCCGAGCTTGTCTGCCGCCATGGCGATGGCCGCGTCCCAGTCGTCGGCGCTGGTCACATCATGACGCATGGCAAAGGCGGTTCCGGCGCCGAGTTCGGCGTTGATCGCCTCAGCCTGTGCAGCCGCGCCTTCGCCGTTGATGTCGGTCAGCAGGACCTTGGCGCCCTCGCGCGCAAGGAGCGCCGCATGCGCTGCGCCCAAGCCCTGCGCCGCGCCGGTTACCAGTGCCAGCTTGCCCGATACTCTGCCCATCAGCCCTGTTTCCTCTCGTTTATTCCTTGAACCAGAGCGGGCTTAGCAGCATGAGCATGCGTACGTCGATGGCATAACCGGCGGCGCGCTTCGCTTCGAGAAACTGCGGGAGATGGGCGCGCGGGACGTGGAGCACGGTGATCCCTTCGCCCTCCACGCCGCCACCCGGGCCGACCCGTTCCAGATCATAGGCGCGAAACAACGTGAAGGCTTCGGTGACCATGCCGGGGCTCGAAAAGTACTCGCCGAGGTCTTCCATGCGGCCGGCGCGGTAGCCGGTTTCCTCCTCCAGCTCGCGCATCGCGGCCGTCGCCGCTGCCTCGCCTTCGCCGCCCGCATCATCGCCGATCAGCCCGGCGGGCAGTTCGACGCAGGGGCGGCCCAGCGGCACGCGGAACTGTTCGACCAGCACGACTTCATCATCCGGCGTGACCGCGAGGATGACAGCCGCCTTGATGCCCCGCGCGCGGGAGACGTACTCCCAGCGGCCGCGCGTCTTGGCGGTGATGAAACGGCCCTGCCAGCGGATGTCTTCGGGCTCATCGCGGAATTCGTCTTCAAGGCTCATACTTCGATCACCCGGTCCGGCAGTTCGTTCTGGTCATCCGCCGCGCGCGGCAGATGTTCGGCAAGCACCGCGCCCACTTTGCCGATGGCGGCGACCATGCCCTCGCCGACCCGCCCGGCGCGGATCTGCTCGAGCAGCGCGTGCATGGCATCGCCCCAGACTTCCGGCGCGACTTTGCTGGCGATGGCTTCGTCGGCGATGATCTCGGCGCGGTGCTCGGCCATCGAGAGGTAGATCAGAATGCCGGTGCGCCCCGTAGTTCTCCCCTCTGCCCCGATGCGGAAACAGGTGAGGGCGCGGGCATGGACGCGGGCGGACTTGATCGGCGCAGGCGTCAAGGCCAGCCGCAAGGGCCGCCATGCCATCAGCAGCAGCATGCCGAGGAACTTGAGCACCGCTGCGGTAAGCGCGATCCCCAGCACCTGCCGCGGCGTCCATTCGTGCGCCCAGAGGCCCAGCCCGCGTTCGATCAGGCCAAGGGTGAAGCCCGGCGCAAGCTCCAGCACGACAAGCGCGAGGAAGGCGATCGAGATGCTCCACGCCAGCGCGACATCGCGGTAAGGATCGGACTGCGGGGTGACGATGGCCACGATCTCGCCCGCGCTCTGCGCTTCGGCGGCTGCCACGGCCTCAGCGATCTGCTTGCGGTCTGCTTCCGTCAACATATCACCAGCTCCCCGACGCACCGCCGCCGCCCGAGCTGCCACCGCCGCCCGAAAAGCCGCCGCCACCGCCCCAGTCGGATCCGCCACCCCAGTCCGATCCGCCGCCGCCCCAGCCGCCCCCGCCCCAGCCGCCCGAGGGGAAGATCATCACGCCAGGCGCGCCATAGCGCCGTCCGCCGCCGCGCATCGCGCGCAGGAAGGGGAGGACGAAGAAAAAGAAGAAGATGACGAGAAACACCACCGTGCCGAAATCGAAACGCGGCTCCTTCGCCTTCTTCGCCCGTGCGCCGGCATTGGCCGCCACCTTGCGTGCTTCATCCTCCGGCAGTTGCAGCTGTGCGATCAGCTGGTCGGTCGCCGCCGCGATACCGCCGGGATAGTCGCCCTGCTTGAAGCGGGGCACGACCTCGCGCTGGATGATCACGCTGCTCAGTGCATCGGTGATGATCCCTTCGAGCCCGTAGCCGACCTCGATCCGCACCTTGTGTTCATTCGGCGCGATCAAGAACACCAGGCCGTCGTTGCGCTGCTTGTCACCGATGCCCCATGTGCGCAGCAGGCGGTTGGCATAATCCTCGACTTCATAGCCTTCGAGGCTGGGGATCGTCGCGATCACCATCTGGCGCTGCGATTGCGTCTCCAGCGCCGACAGCTTGGCATCGAGCGCGGCGATCTGGTCGGGCTGCAGCAGATGCGCCTCATCGACCACGCGGCCGGTGAGCTTGGGGAAAGTCTGTGCAGCGGCTGGCCCGGCGAGGAGGGCCAGCGCTGCGAGCAGGATGAGGAGGAGGCGTTTCATCGGCGGGGCTCCAGGGGCCCCGGCTCAGTTCGTTGCCGCCTTGCTGGCCGGAGCCGCTGCGTTGTCATTCGCCGCCGGTGCCGCTGCCGGAGCAGCCGGCCCATCGAAGCTCACCGCCGGCGCCGTATCCGCGCCCGGGGTGGTTGCCGCGAAGGGCACCATCGGTTTGGCGCCGTAGACGACCTTGGCCGCGATGATCGCGGGGAAGGTGCGGATCGTGGTGTTATAGGCCTGCACCGCCTCGTTGTAATCGCGGCGCGCGACGGCGATCCGGTTTTCGGTGCCTTCCAGCTGGCTCTGCAGCGCGAGGAAGTTCTGGTTCGACTTGAGGTCCGGATAGGCCTCGACCGAGGCCAGCAGGCGGCCAAGACCCTGCGAGAGCTGGCCTTGGGCAGCCTGATAGGCGGCGATCTTGTCCGGGTCGGTCACGTCGGCCGCCGAAATCTGGATCGAGGTCGCCTTGGCGCGCGCTTCGGTCACCTTGGTCAGGGTATCCTGTTCCTGCTTGGCATAACCCTTCACCGTCGCGACCAGATTGGGGATAAGGTCGGCGCGGCGCTGGTACTGGTTCTGCACGTCAGCCCACCGTGCCTTGGCGGCTTCCTCGGCCGTGGGGATCGCGTTCACACCGCAGCCGGCGAGGCCGGCCGCCGCAAGGGCGACGAAAGCGAAACGGGAAAAGCGGGCAAGCAGCGAAGCGGCCATGGAAATGTGTTCCCTCAAGAGTCCCGGCGCGGACGCGGCGGGAATACTCGCTCTGGAATGTAGCGGGTCCCGATCCCGGTTCAAGGGCTGGTCCGCTTCGGTGCAAGCTCCCTGTTGTTACAATGGATTGCAGTCGCGGGTGGCGGCTGGCAGGAAGCGCTTGGGTGAATATGCCTAACAGGAGAATAACGGCATGGGCATGATGGGAGAATTCAAGGCGTTCGTCGCGCGCGGCAATGTGCTCGACCTCGCGGTCGGTGTGATCATCGGCGCGGCTTTCGGCAAGATCGTCACTTCGCTGACCGAGGACCTGATCATGCCGGTGATCGGCGTGGTGACAGGCGGGGTGGACTTCACCAACAAGTTCCTCGTGCTGGGCGCCATCCCGGAAAGCTACAAGGGCTCGCTGACAGATTACGCCGCCTTGAAGGCAGCGGGCGTGCCGATGCTGGGCTACGGCGCCTTCATCACCGCGGTGATCGGCTTTCTGTTGATGGCCTTCGTCATCTTCCAGATCGTGCGCGCGGCCAACTCGATGATGCCCAAGGCCCCGGAAGCGCCTGCTGCGCCGGCCGGCCCGAGCGAAGTCGATCTGCTGATCGAAATCCGCGATGCGCTGAAGAAGGGCTGATTGCGGGGGAGAGGTGCGCCTCTTCCCTTTCCGCCTCTGCGTCCCTATATCGGCCCTGCCGGTTTCGACCGGCTATGACGATAAAGTGTACCGTACAATAGGCGCAGCGGACCCGGGGGCGGTACCCGGCGGCTCCACCATCACCATCGGCTAAAGGGCCGAGCTCTGTTGTCGCAGAGGTGTTGATGGGGCCGAACTAGGATCGACGTGTGTTGAAAAGCGGTGTTTTCGTCCGGGCTGAGTAACCCGTTAAAGGCTCAAAACCCACAAGTGCCAACGACAACGAAGCACTCGCTCTCGCGGCGTAATCTGACGGCTTAACGGCCTGATCTTACAAAGCTAAAGCGCGGTTGAACCCACCGGGCAACAGAAGGGAATTCAGCGGCTCGGGGAGGGCCGGGCAACAGAACCTCCCCACCTTCACACCAGTGCCGGGCCAGCCCACCCCCGGCCCCTCCCGCAAGCGGGAGGGGAGGTGTGGCGTTTTCTGAAGGATTAAGTGCGCCTTCCCGCTTGCGGGAGGGCCACGAGACTTGCTGAGCGAAGCGAAGCTAGTCGCAGCGGGGTGGGCGCCTCAGCCCTCGACCTCAACCGCGGCCGCCTTGGCCTCGCGCTCGTACTTCATCGCGTCCATGATCTTGGCGCCGGCCATGAACACCGCAAGGCAGCTGGCAAGGAACAGCAGCTTGCCGCCGAAGCCCGGATACTGCGAAAGATAGATCTGCCCCCGCTGCGCCGATCCCAGCGCCAGCGCATAAATGATCGCACTCGCCTCGAACCGGTTCTTGATCACGAACAGGCGGCTGAACTTGCGTAGCAAAGAGGGCTTCTTCTGCATCACCAAACCTCTTCCGCAACCTTCGTGCCAGATCAGCAATCACGGGGCTCTCACGCATGGGATAGCCTATGCCTTGTAAAGCACGGCGACATGCCATGGTAAAGCCGCGCTTAACCCCCGCGAGGCGGGGCGTACCGTTTCAGGCCAGTGCGGAAAGACCCAGCGCTTCGAGCAGGGCAGCGCGGGCGGCGATCACGCTGGAAGCCAGCGAGTCGCTGCCGATATCGGCGGGATCGATCTGCTCGGGCCAGGCCTTGGCAATCAGCGTTTCCAGCATGTCTGCGCGCGCTTCGTCGAGGAGGAAGCGCGGATCGACGGTGGCAGGATCGGCGACAACCCGCAGGCGCAGGCAGGCAGGGCCGCCGCCGTTGGCCATCGACTGGCGCACATCGACCGGGAGAACGCGGCGGATCGGGCCGTTGGAGGCCAGCATGCCATCGAGCCAGGCGCGGACGGCAGGGTGCTCCCAGGCTTCGAGCGGAATGACGAGGCCCATCTCGCCGCCGGGCAGGGTGAGGAGCTGCGCGTTGAACAGATAGCTGGCGATCGCATCGGCCAGACTGACGGCGCTCGCTGGCACAATAACGATCTCGGCCTCGGGCAGCGCGGAGCGAATCGCGGCATAAGTGCCTTCGGGATCGGCAAAGGCCAGTTCGTGGGTGAACAGCACGCGCTCGTTGGCGACCGCGACGACATCGTTGTGGAAGGCGCCTGCTGCGATGGCTTCGGCAGACTGCTCGACAAAGAGGCAGCGCGCCGGATCAAGCCCATGGAGGCGCGCGACGGCGCGGCTGGCCTGCTCGTGCTGGCGGGCGGGGAAAGCGCCGCCGGGTTTGCCATAGACGAAGATTTCGAGGCCCGGCGCGGCGTGGCTCGTGCCCATGCGCATGTGGTTGGCCGCGCCTTCGTCGCCGAAGCAGGCGGGGACGGCATCGTGAACGGCAAAGTGCGCGCTGTCTGCGAAAGCCACGCGCAGCTGGCGCACGGTATCGGGCCATTCCTGCGAGCGGTGCGGCATGGTGACGAGGTTCGCCGCAGTCAGATGGCAGCGCCCGTCCGCCGTATCCGGTGCGGGCGAGACGGTGGCGGCGTTGGCCGTCCACATCGAGCTTGCGGACCACGCGGCGGCGCGCAGACGGCGTTCGGCCTCGTCTGCCGGTTCGCCAATACCGAGCGCGCCGAGGAAGCCATGGTTGGGGCGCGGCAGCGGGCACAGAAGGCCCTGCGTCAGCCCCAGCGCCATGTTGTGGCGCATCTTGGCCACGCCCTGCAGTGCAGCGGCACGCGGGTAGGACACGTTGCCGCCGTGCTTGGCCGAGGCAAGGTTGCCGAGGCTGAGCCCGGCGTAGTTGTGGCTCGGCCCGACGAGGCCGTCGAAGTTGATCTCGACCAGAGTGCTCATTTCGGGTTCCTTCAGCGCGCCACGTGCCAGACAGTATCGCCAACCCCGACGCCCAGCGCCGCAGCGGCATCGGGATCAAGCGCGACGCCCGCTCCGTCCGCCATGATGCGGGCGAAGCAGCAGCGGAAATCGGCGAGGCGGCCGGTGGCGACAAGCGCGCGGGTGGCGGTTTCGTCCGCCGTGCGGACTTCGGTGACGGGCACCATCTTCGCGTCCGCGATCGAGTGGACGCGGTCGGTGCGTGCGGTCATCGTCGGGCCGCCATCGAAGATGTCGAAATAGCCTTCCGCCGCAAAACCTTCGGTCTCCAGCATGCGCATGGCCGCGCGGCCGCTGGGGTGCGGCAGGCCGATGGCGGAGCGCGCGGTTTCGGGCAACATCGCGATATAGACCGGATGCTTGGGCATCAAATCGGCGATGAACTGGTTGCCGTTGATCGCGTTGAAATAGTCGGCTTCCTGAAAGCTCATGCCGAAGAAGCGGCCCGCCACACCGTCCCAGAACGGCGAGCCGCCGCGCTCGTCGATCACGCCGCGCAGTTCGGCGAGGATGCGATCGGCGAAGCGTTTGCGGTGCATCGCGATGAACAGATAGCGGCTGCGCGCCAGCAGCATGCCGAGCCCGCCGGCGCGCTCGCCGGGGTGGAGGAACAGGCCGCCGACTTCGCTCGAACCTTCGAGATCGGTGACGAGGTTGAGCATCTCGGCGCGGAAGGTGCGGCCCAGTTCCTTGGAATGCTGGGTCAGTGTCGCCATGCGGTAGGAATAGAACGGCCAAGTCTGCCCGACGCGAGTGAAGATCTGGCAGGTGCCGCGCACTTCGCGCGTGGCAAGGTCCTCCAGAATCAGCACGAACAGCTCGTCGCGCTGCGTTTCGGAATCGCCTTCCTCGGTGTTGGCGAAAGCGGCGGCGGCGCGCTCCAGCTTGGCGGTGAGTGCGCGGCGATCCGGCGGCAGGTTGGTGAAGCCGCCGCCGGTCAGCTTGGCCATCTCGTACAGATGTTCGAGATCCGCGGCGCGGGCCGCGCGGATGACGTGGGTCACGGTTGTTATTCCCCTCCGGAAAGCCGGTGCAGCACGAGCGCCGAGAGTGCGGCGCGCTCGGCCAGCGATGGCACGATCATGTATTCCTGCGGTGAGTGGATCGCGCCCCCGCGCACGCCCATGGTGTCGACGACGGGCACGCCAAGCGCGGCGATATTGTTGCCATCGCAGACCCCGCCCGAGCTCTGCCAGCGGATCGATTGGCCGAGCGCCGCGCCGCAGCGCTGGACGAGTTCGAACAGCTTTTCCGCCTCCGGCGTCAGCGGCTTGGGTGGCCGGCTGATCCCGCCATGCAGGTGGATGCTCACCTCATGCGCCAGTTCCACTTCGCGCAGCAGAGGGCCGATGGCGGCGGTGAAGCGCGCGGCGTCCTCCTCGCTCCGGGGGCGGATATTGAAGCGCAGCACCGCATGATCGGGCACGACATTGTTGGCCGAACCGCCATCGATGCGGGCAGGATTGATGGCGAGGCCGTCGCCGGAAAGCGCCTTCAAGCCCAGTGCGAGATCGGCGGCGGCGACCACGGCGTTGCGGCCATCCTGCGGGTTGCGGCCGGCGTGGGCGGAACGGCCTGTGACGATCGCGCTGTAATTCCCGCTGCCCCCACGCGCACCGGCCAGCGTGCCATCGGGCAGGGCGGAAGGCTCGTAGGTCAGCGCCGCTGCCCTGCCGCGCGCCAGCTCGGCGATGAGCGGGGCGGAGGCGAGGCTGCCGGTCTCCTCGTCCGAATTGATCAACACGTCATAGCCCACATAGGGCGAGACCAGGCTGTCCTTCTCGAACGCCTTGAGCGCGGCAAGGATCACCGCGATGCCGCCTTTCATGTCCGCCGTGCCGGGGCCGCCGAGCGTTTCCGCATCGAGCCAGGTCAATGTCTGGAACGGGTGGTCCGCCGGGTAGACGGTGTCCATGTGGCCGGTAAGCAGATAGCGGCGCGGGGCGTGGGGGCGGACGACAAGGACCATGTGCGCGCCATGTTCGAGCTCCACCACGCGGCCATCGGCGGCAACCGCTTCGACCGGGGCGGGGGGCACGAGACGGACTTCGCCGGGGAGCGCCGAGAACGCATCAGCCAGCAGCGCGGCCTGCCGGGCGAGGCCTGCTGTATTACGCGTACCGGTGTTGATTGCACACCAACCCTCGACCTGCTGCAGCATGGCAGGCGCGTCGATCCCCTCGATGAGGGCTGCTTCGGAGGGGGCAAGCGTGGCCATGGGGGTGCTCTAGCCTGCCCGCGTGCCGGGGTGAACCCCTAGCGGCAACCACAGCGCGGGCGGCCCTGGATTCCCGCCTGCGCGGGAATGACGAGTGGCGTGCGATCGGCGCTTGTCAGGACGAGCGTTCGGGATGACACTCTTCCCATGATCTCTGTCTCCCTCCGCCGGCCCATGCTCGGTCTGCTCTGTGCTTGCGGCCTTGCCGCGTCTTCGCTGCAGGCGGGCTTGCCGGCGTTTCCGTCTGCCACCCATCCGGTCGCGGGGGACGAGTGGCACTATGTGGGCGGCGACGAGGCAGGCACCTGGTTTTCCTCGCTCGCTGATATCAATGACAGCAATGCGCATCAGCTGGGCTTTGCCTGGGCCTATGACATGGGCACCGAGCGCGGGCAGGAAGCGACGCCGCTCGTCATCGACGGGGTCATGTACACCTCGGGCGTGTGGGGCATCGTCTATGCGCTGAATGCCGCGACGGGCGAGGTGCTGTGGACCTTCCACCCCGGCATCGATCCGGCTTCGGCAAGGAATGCCTGCTGCGATACGGTGAACCGCGGCGTGGCGGTGCGGGGCGGCGTGGTGTTCGTCGCCAGCGAGGACGGGCGGCTCCATGCGCTCGATGCGAAGACCGGAGCGGAGAAGTGGACCGCGGATACGATCATCGGGCGGGGCAAATCGACCTATACATACGCCTCGACCGGAGCGGTGCTGCTGACGAGCGATTCCGTGGTGATCGGCAATTCGGGCGCCGATCTGGGCGACGGATCGACGCGCGGCTATATCTCTGCGTGGGACATCAAGACCGGCGCGTTCAAGTGGCGCTTCTTCACGGTGCCGCCGCCGCCCGGCCAGCCCTTCGAGCATCCCGAGCTGGAAATGGCGGCAAAGTCGTGGGGGCCGGATCACGATGGCCGCTATCAGAACGGCGGTACGGTGTGGGACGGGCTTTCCTATGATGCCGAGACCGACCAGATCGTGTTCGGCACGGCCAATGCCTCGCCCTATTCGCGCGTGAAGAGCGCGGCCGAGCGGCGCGATGACTTGTTCAACGCCTCGATCGTCGCGGTGAACGCCAAGACCGGGCGGATGACCTGGTTTTATCAGGAAACGCCGGGCGATGCCTGGGACTATGACGCGGTGCAGAAGTTCATCTTCGCCAACCTGCCGGTGGGCGGGGGCGCGCCGCGCCGCGTGGTGATGCAGGCCTCGAAGAACGGGTTCTTCTACACGCTCGATCTCAAGACCGGGAAGCTGCTGGCCGCCGATGCCTTTGCCTATGTGAACTGGGCCAAGGGCGTGGACCTTGCCACCGGGCGCCCGGTCTTCACCGAAGTGGCCGACTATTCGGCTAGCCCCAAGAACGTCTACCCGTCATGGGCCGGGGCGCACACATGGAACCCGATGTCGTTCAGCCCGCAGACGGGGCTCGTCTATATCCCCACGGTCGATCAGCCCAATGTCATGGTCAATCTGGCCACCAACAAGGGCAAGCTGCAGCACCTCGAGGGCTTCTTCAACGCCAACGGGATCATTCCCGACGATACTTATGACGAGGCCACGCTCAGCCGCCTCTTCGGCCCGCTGCCGACCAAGGCAGAGCTGCAGAAGGAGCGCGGCAAGACCAGCCTCGTGCGCGAGGTGCTGAAGGCGTGGGACCCGGTGGCGCGCAAGGTGGTGTGGGAGCAGGTCACCTCGGACCGCAACCGCGGCTATGACGGCGGCGTGCTTTCGACTGCGGGCAATATCGTGGTGCAGGGTCGCGGGGATGGCACCTTGCGGGTCTACAACGCCACGACCGGCGCACAGCTGGCCTCGATCCAGACCGGATCGCATATCATGGCCGCGCCCATGACCTACCGGATCGGCGGGGTGCAGTATATCGCGGTGCAGGTGGGCTATGGCGGGGTGGGGATCAGCTATCCGATCACCCCGGCGGACATTGCCTACAGGAACCGCAACACCAACCGCATCCTTGTGTTCAAGCTGGGCGGCGGGCCGGTGCCGCAGCCCGAATTGCGGCCCGATCCCTTCACCTATCCCGCCCCGCCGCCAAGCCGTGCGACAGCGGCGAAGATCGCGCATGGCGAGGCGAAGTTCACCGAGTTCTGCTCGCGCTGCCACATGTTCGGACCGGGCGTGACACCGGACCTTTCGCGCCTGCCTCGCGATATCCACGGCATGTTCAACCAGATCGTGCTGGGCGGTGCGCTGGCGGGGAACGGCATGGCACCGATGGGGGATATGGTGAGCAGGTACGATGTCGACGCGATCCACGCCTATCTGATCGACACGCAGCGCAAGGGGTATCTGGCGCAGCGGAAGAAGGCAGCGCCGAACTAGCGTGTGACGACGCTGTACTGAACCACTCCCGTCACCCCGTGCTTGCCACGGGGTTGGGCTTTTCTTCTGGCGCGGCGTCGAAAGAGAAAGCCAAGGCCCGGATCAAGTCCGGGCCGACGATGCTTTATGATGCAATGGCGCCCTAGCGGGTGAGAGCGCGGGCGATTGCCACGAATTCCGCCACGCTCAGCGTCTCCGCCCGGCGCTGGGCATCGATCCCCCGCGTTTCGAGAGCTTCAAGCGCGCCGGGGAGGCCCTTGAGGCTCTGGCGCAACATCTTGCGGCGCTGGCCGAAGGCGGCTTCTGTCACGCGTTCGAGCATGCGGGCCGAGACGCCTTCCGGCATCGCGGCGGGTTCGACATGGATGATCGCCGACATAACTTTGGGCGGCGGGGTGAAAGCGCTGCGGTGGACGCGCATGGCGATGCGCGGCGCAGCGCGCCACTGCGCAAGGACGGCGAGGCGGCCGTAGGCATCGCTGCTGGGCGCCGCGATGATGCGCTCGGCCACTTCCTGCTGGAACATCAGTGTGAGGCTGCGCCACGGTGGCGGCCAGTCCTGCCCGGAGAGCCAGCCGGTGAACAGCGCCGTGCCGACGTTGTAGGGCAAGTTGGCGACGACATGCCACGGCGCTTCGAACAGTTCGCCGGGCGCGATCTTCATCGCATCGCCCTCGATCACGCGGAGCTGGCCGGGGAAGGCTTCGGCAAGTTCTGCGAGGGCAGGCAGGCAGCGGCGGTCCATCTCGATCGCGGTGACATTCGCGCCCCGACGCAGAAGCGCGCGGGTGAGGCCGCCGGGGCCGGGGCCGACTTCGAGGACGTTCTGGCCCTTGAGATCGCCGGGCACGGCGGCGATGCGGGCAAGGAGCTGCTCGTCGAACAGGAAGTTCTGGCCCAGCGCCTTGGTGGCGATCAGGCCGTGGCGCTGGACGACCTCGCGCAAGGGGGGGAGGCTCACGCCGGGGGCGTCACTCATAGCTCCCCTCCCCGGCGGGGAGGGGTTGGGGGAGGGGGAACGGCGCTTGCGTTTCTCAGCGCGGCGCACCCCCACCCCGCCACCCCCCAACCGGGGAGGGGAAGGAAATACGGACGATTTGTAATACGGCGGCGGCTCTCCCCGCGGCGCATTAGCCGGCCATGCGGATGGCCGCGATGGTCGCGCCGGGGCGGGCGGTGCCGGTGCCGGCGATGGCAAATGCGGTGCCGTGATCGGGCGAGGTGCGGATGATGGGGAGGCCCAGCGTGACGTTCACGCCTTCGTCAAAATCGAGCACCTTGATCGGGATCAGCGCCTGATCGTGGTACATGCAGATGGCCGCATCATAAGTCGCGCGGGCTTCGGCATGGAACATCGTATCGGCGGGGAGCGGCCCGCGTGCGTCAATCCCGGCGGCTTGCAGCGCGGCGATGGCGGGCACGATCACGTCGCGGTCCTCGGTGCCCATGCGGCCATCTTCCCCGGCGTGGGGATTGAGCGCGGCTACGGCAAGGCGGGGGTGTGCCACGCCGAAATCGCGCGCGAGCGCGGCTGCAGCAATGGCGGACCGGCTGCGGATCAGCTCGGTGGTGAGGAGGAACGGCACATCGCGCAGCGCGACGTGGACGGTGATGGGAACCACGCGCAGGTTCGGCCCGGCCAGCATCATCACGGCGTTTTCCGGCGTGATCCCGCAGGCTTCGGCGACAAATTCGGTCTGGCCCGGCTGGTTGAAGCCGATGCGGGCAAGGCGGCTCTTGGCGATCGGGCCGGTGACAAGCGCGGCGGCGGCGCCCTGCTTGACGAGGCTGGTCGCAACCTCAAGCGCGCGCAGGGCCAGCGCGGCGCCGGCATCGTCGGGCTGGCCGGGAGACCACGGCGCGGTGCCGACATCGAGCACAGGAAGCGCATGGGGGAACACGGCGGCGGCCTCATCGGGCGCGGCAATGGCGACCACCGGGATACCGAGGCCGCGGCTGCGGGCGGCCGCTTCGATGAGATCGCGGTTGCCGACGGCGAAGAAGGGCGGAAGCGCGTGCGCCTCGCGCTGGTCCCACGCGGCTGCGATCAGCTCGGGGCCGATGCCGGCAGGATCGCCGAGGCTGATCGCGAGCGGCAGAAGCGGCAGTTGGGGGGCGGTCATGACGCGGCTCTAGCAGAGCGGAGGCGCGAGGGTGAGGACAAATACCCGTTCGTTCGTCACCCGCGCGCGCAGGCGGCGATGGCAGGCGGGCAGCGCGGGGAAATCAGAACGCCGGATCATACCCCGGCGGCAGCTCGCCATCGGTCGCGGTGCTGTCGGGCGAACCGGGCACATGGATGCCGCATTCCACCTTGTCCCAGCCCTTCCAGCGGCCCGAACGCGGGTCCTCGCCCGGCGCAACCTTGCTGGTGCAGGGGGCGCAGCCGATCGAGGGGTAGCCCTGCGCCACCAGCGGATGGCGCGGCAGATCGTGCGCGACCATGTAGGCTTCCAGATCCTCGGACGTCCACGAAGCGAGCGGATTGAACTTCAGCCGCCCTTCCGCATCGGTGCGGTCGATCTCGAAGCGCGGCAGGCCGCTGCGCGTGGCGGACTGGAAGCCCTTGCGCCCGCTGATCGAGGCATCGAATGAAAGCAGCGCACGTGCCAGCGGCTGCACCTTGCGGATATCGCAGCAGCCATCCGGGTCCCACGACCAGCGCAGCCCGTTCTCGTCCTTCTTTGCTACCAGCTCCATGTCCGGTTCGACGATCAGCAGGTTCGTCAGGCCAAGGTGCGCCACCAACTGGTCGCGATAGGCGATGGTTTCCGGGAAATGCTTGTGCGTTTCGAGGAAGATCACCGGGATCGCCTTGTCGACCTGCGCAATCAGGTGCAGCAGCACCGCGCTTTCCGCGCCGAAGCTGGAGACAACCGCGACTTCGCCGATCAGCTTGTCCTTGAGGACGCTGCGCAGCATGTCCGGCGTATCGGTGCCGCGGAACAGGTTGTTCAGCCGGATCGCGTCACTCTCGGTGAAGCGCGGCCCGGTTGCGATCCGGTCTACGGCTCTGGTCTGTTCAGAGGCCATGGCGCTTGGCCCAGATGGGCGAGCGGCCGTCCACCGTCTTCTGATAGACATCGGGCCAGGTTGCGAAGGCCTGCTGCGCCGCTTCAGCCGCAATCGGCTTGGCGGGCGCAAACCCGTCGAACCCGCAGCGCTTCATGTGGCTCAGCTGATCCAGCAGCACATCGCCGGTCGCACGCAGCTCGCCCTTGTAGCCATGCTCGCGCAGGATGCGGGCCGAGGAATAGCCGCGCCCGTCGCCATAGGCCGGAAAGCTCACTTCCACGAGCGCGATGCGCGAAAGGTGTGGCAGCAGCGCGCGGGCATCCTCGCCCGGCTCGATGCGCACGGCGGCGGCGTTGTCGGAAGCGAGGAAGTCCGTCAGCGACAGCACGGGCGCGCCCGATGCCGTATCGACGCGCAGGCGCAGAAGTGTCTCAGCCATAGATCGCCTCCTTGAACGGCGCGGCGCCGATGCGGCGGTAGGTATCGATGAAGCGCTCGCCCTCGGCACGCGCCTTCAGATAGACTTCGGTCGCGGTCTCGATCGCATCGACGATGCCGTCCTCGTTGAAGCCGGGGCCCACGATCTGCGCCAGCGAGGTATCCGCCGCTTCCGAGCCGCCGAAGAGCAGCTGGTAGTTTTCGGTGCCCTTCTTGTCGACGCCGAGGATGCCGATATGGCCCGCGTGGTGGTGCCCGCAGGCGTTGATGCAGCCCGAAATCTTGAGCTTGAGCTCGCCCAGCGTGCGCTGCCGCTCGGGCGAGGCGAACCGCGCCGAAATCTTCTGCGCGAGCGGGATCGAACGCGCATTGGCAAGGCTGCAATAGTCGAGCCCCGGGCAGGCGATGATATCGCCGATGAGATCAAGGTTGGCGGTGGCCAGCCCCGCCGCATCGAGCTTCTGCCACAGCGCGTAGAGATCGCTCTGCTTCACATGCGGCAGCACGATGTTCTGCGTGTGCGTCACGCGCAGTTCGTCGAGGCTGTAGGCTTCGGCGAGCTCGGCCATCAGACGGATCTGGTCCGCGCTGGCATCGCCCGGAATGCCGCCCGCCGGCTTGAGGCTGATGACGACCGCCTTGTAGCCTGCCTGCTTGTGCGGCGCGGTGTTCTGGTCCGCCCACACCGCGAAGTCCGGATCGGAGCGGTCATAGCCATCGGCCAGCCCGCTCTCGAGGCCCGGATCGGCGAAGAACGCGGCAATCCGCTCAAACTCGGCCTGCGGCGGCTCCAGCCCCAGGGTGAGGATATGCGCGAATTCTTCCTCCACCTGCCGGCGGTATTCGTCCGCGCCGATCTCGTGGACGAGGATCTTGATCCGCGCCTTGTACTTGTTGTCGCGGCGGCCATAGCGGTTGTAGACGCGCAGGCAGGCCTCGGCGTAGCTCACCATTTGCAGCGCAGGCACGAAATCGCGGATCACCGGCGCGATCATCGGGGTGCGGCCCATGCCGCCGCCGACGTAGAACCGCGCGCCGATTTCACCTGCATCGTTCTTCACGATCTGGATGCCGATATCGTGCAGCCGCATCGCCGCGCGGTCGGTATCGCTCGCGATCACCGCGATCTTGAACTTGCGTGGCAGGTAATCGAACTCCGGATGGAAACTCGACCACTGGCGCAGCAGCTCGGCATAGGGGCGCGGATCGACCAGCTCGTCCGCTGCCGCCCCGGCAAAGTGATCCGAGCTGATGTTGCGGATGCAATTCCCGCTGGTCTGGATCGCATGCATCTCGACGGTCGCGAGATCGGCGAGGATCTGCGGCGCATCTTCCAGCTTGATCCAGTTGTACTGGATGTTCTGGCGCGTGGTGAAGTGGCCGTAGCCGCGGTCATACTTGTCGGCGATATCGCCCAGCAGCCGCATCTGCCGCCCATTGAGCGTGCCATAGGGAATGGCGACGCGCAGCATATAGGCGTGAAGCTGCAGGTAGAGCCCGTTCTTCAGCCGCAGCGGCTTGAACTGGTCCTCGGTGATCTCGCCCGCCATGCGCCGCGCCACCTGGCCGCGGAATTCCTCCACGCGCGCATCGACCATCGCCTGATCGTATTCGTCATACTGGTACATGTTCAGATCACTCGGCTGGCGGCGTCGGGATCGCCGGGACGGAGGGAAAGGTCGAGCCGTACCGTGGGGCCAAGCGCCCGGATGCGGTCCTTGATATGCGCGGGGCGGACGCCCTCGGCGGTCTTGGTCGCGGCAATCGCATAGCCCGCGTTGACGCGCTGCGCGGCTTCCTCGGCGGCGAGGATCGCATCGGCAGAATCGCCCGCGTCCACCGCATCGTTCACATCGCGCGACCAGCCCTTGCCGTCCCACCAGACGACATCGCCGGATGCCAGATCATTCCCCGTCAAAATCTTCACGCAGCGGTCTCCGCTATCTTCAAAAGGTCCTGGGTGCGCTCACGCGCGGTCACTTCGCCGATCACGATGAGGGCAGGGCTCTTCACCTTGTGCTCTTCGACCAGCGCGCCGAGCCCCGCCAGCGCCCCGCGCAGCACGCGCATCGTGGGCCGCGCCGCGTTCTCGATAATCGCCACCGGCATATCGGGCGCAAGGCCGTCCGCCATCAGCTTCTCGGCAATCGCATCGCTGGTGGCGACGCCCATGTAGATCACCAGCGTGCGGCCGACCCCGGCCAGCCCCGCCCAGTTCTGGTCCGCCAGCCCCTTGCACTGCCCGGCCACGAAACTCACGATCGAGGCGTTCTCGCGGTGGGTGAGCGGAATCTGCGCTGCCGCCGCCGCGCCCATCGCCGCGCTCACGCCCGGCACGACTTCGACCGGAACCCCCGCCGCATAGCAGGCCTCCGCTTCCTCGCCGCCGCGCCCGAACACAAACGGATCGCCGCCCTTCAGCCGCACCACATCGTGCCCGGCCAGCGCCTCGCGCACCAGGAGCGCGTTGATATCGTCCTGCTGCATGGTGTGCCGCGCGCGGCTTTTCGCCACCGAGACCAGCCGTGCACCAGCGGGAACCATTGCCATGATCGCAGGATCGACCAGCCCGTCATGCACGATCAGCTCCGCCGCAGAGAGCAACCGCGCCGCGCGCAGCGTCAAAAGCTCCGGATCACCGGGGCCTGCGCCCACGAGATACACGGTTCCGATCCTGTGGGGCGCATTGTCCATGGGCGCCAGATGGTCGCTCCCATGCGCAATCGCCAGCGAGGAAAGCTAGGGGCAGGGCTAGGTAAGCTTTAGCCCTCAGCACACCTCCGCCATCACCGACGTTTTCCTGTGTTCGCTGCCCGAACAGGTGATACTGTCGGCACACGATAAAACAGGGGGAGAAGCCGAATGGAACTGGTGCACGAATTCACGTTC
The DNA here is from genome assembly GCF_019748365.1 of Novosphingobium sp. Taxonomy (GTDB): domain Bacteria; phylum Pseudomonadota; class Alphaproteobacteria; order Sphingomonadales; family Sphingomonadaceae; genus Novosphingobium. The sequence continues at coordinate 21,230 of NZ_JAIEPN010000143.1, read as the reverse complement.
AGGGCCGGCCTTAAGCCGCCGCTCCCGATCGGCGCAGGCCCTATCGGCACGCGCATGTATTACGAGATCGACGGCGGCGAAGTGGTCGGTGATCGCCTCAGCGGCACGATCCGCGGCGGCGGCGAATGGGCGCTGATCGGGCCTGACGGCTTCCTCCGGGTCGACGTGCGTGCCCAGGTCGAAACCAGCGACGGCGCCTTTATCTACGTCCAGTATTTCGGCCTGCTGGAAATGAATGCCGCGGTCATGGGCGCGATCGAAAACGGCACCGGCACCGAGTTCGCCGACCAATACTTCTGCACCAACCCGCGGATGGAAACCGGCGACCCGCGCTACAGCTGGGTCAACACCACCTTCTTCGTCGGCGAAGGCCGCGTGCTGCCCGGTCTCGGCATCGAATACCGCGTCTACCGCCCGGCAAGGGGCGCCGCTGGCTAGAACCAGCCTTCAAAGCCCCCCTCCCCGGCGGGGAGGGGATGGGGGAGGGGCACGGCGCTCGCCATTCAAGCGCCGCTCACCCCCACCCAGCCTCCCGCGACCGGGGGAGGGGCAGGAAGAGGTCTCATTTCGGGTTTTCGCGCCTCCTCAGCGCCTCCGCCACCCGCCGCAGCCCGTCCGAATCCCTAAGTGCCACATCGTGCTGGGGCAGGGGAATGCTCACCCCGCTGCCCTTCAGCGCGTGCCACACCGCCTTCAGCACATCAGACCGCACGTTGCCCACGCCGCTTTCCGGGTCGTCGATCGAGATATAGATCGAAAGCTCGATCGCGCTCGGGCCGAAGGCGCTCAGCAGGATCGAGGGCTCCGGGTCCTTCAGCACGCGCGGCACCGTCAGTGTGGCTTCCAGCAGCAGCTTTTCGGCCAGTTCCAGATCGCTTTCATAGGAAATCCCGACCGGTATCGTGATCCCCACCAGCCGCGATGAATACGACCAGTTCTCCACTTGCGTGGTCATCAGGATCTCGTTCGGGATCAGGATCTCGCGGTTGTCGCGCGTCGTCACCGATACCGCGCGCACGCCGATCCGCTCGACGACGCCGAAGGTGCTGCCCTTGGTGTCGTTCACCGCGATCACGTCGCCCGGCTTGATCGAGCGGTCCATCAGCAGGATCACGCCCGCGATCAGGTTGCCGAAAGTCTTCTGCAAACCAAAGCCGACCGCGAGGCCGAAGGCGCCCGAAAACACCGTCAGCGTGGTGAGGTTGATGCCCACAGCATCGATGCCGACAAGGACCGCCACGGTCCACACGGTCACCGTCATCAGCTTCTCGCCGAGCGCCCGCTGCGTCCCGTCGAGCCCGCGCATGCTGCGCACCGCGCGCCGCCCGATCCGGCTCACAAGACGGCCGAACACCAGCACCGCGATGACGACAAAGATCATCCACACCGCGTTGAACAGCGAGATATGCGTGCGGCCGACATCGAAGCCCAGATCATCGAGCGACCGGGCCCACTGCGTGACGGCGCGCTGCAGCTTGGTCCACTCGCTCATGCCGAAGCGCGCCACACGCCGAGCGCGCGTTCGAGGTCGGCGATCAGGTCGGCCGTGTCCTCCAGGCCGATCGAGAGCCGCACGCCGAAGCGGTCGCCGTCATCCAGCCCCGGCAGCGGCCAGGGGCTCGCGGTGCGGATCGGCGCAGGATCGACAGGCGTGGCGAGGCTCTCGAACCCGCCCCACGAAAAGCCGATGCCGAACAGCGCCAGCGCATCGATCAAGGCATCGCGCGCCGCCGATGTGCCGCCCTTCAGCACGAAGCTGAACAAGCCGCAGCCGCCGGTGAAATCGCGGCTCCACACATCATGCCCGGGCGATCCCGGCAGCATCGGGCAAAGCACTTTGGCCACTTCCGGCCGCCGCTCCAGCCACTGCGCAATCGCGAGGGCTGAAGCGGTCTCCTGCGCCAGCCGCAGGCCCATGGTCCTGAGCCCCCGCAGCATCAGCGCGGCATCATCGGGCGAGACGACATTGCCCAGCCCCTGCGCGCGCAGGCGCAGCTTGCGGTACCATTCCGGCCCGGCACTGGCGCTGCCCATCATCGCGTCCGAATGTCCGCCGACATGCTTGGTCAGGCTCATCACCGCGATATCGACGCCGCGCTCCAGCGCCGGAAAGCCCAGCGGCGAGGCCCAGGTGTTGTCGAGCACAACGGTCAGCCCATGCGCCTTGGCGATGGCGGAAAGTGCGGGCACATCGCAGACTTCGATGGTGAGGCTGCCCGGCACTTCCAGCAGCACGGCCTTGGTCCGCGCGCAGATCGCCGCTTCGAAGGCCGCCGGATCGCTCGCATCGAACCAGCGCGTCTCCACGCCGAAGTCCTTCAGCAGCCCGCGCCCCATCGCGCGGCTCGGCTCATAGGCGTTGTCGATCATCAGCAGCACATCGCCCGGCCGCAGCACCGTCAGCAGCGCACCCATGATCGCCGCTACGCCGGAAGGGTACAGCACCGTGCCTTCCGCCCCCGGCTCCAGCGCCGTCAGCGCGTCGGAGAGCGCCCACTGCGTCGGCGCGCCGCGGCGGCCATAGTAGAACTTGCCGTCCTCGTTGGCGGGATGCGCCCGCAGCGCGGCCATATCGGGATAGAGATGCGTGCTCGCCCGGTAGACCGGCGGATTGACCACCGCGCCGGGATGGTCCGCGCTGCCGGTCCACTCGGCTCGCCGACCTGCGCCGACCAGCCGCGTGCCGGTGCCGTGGGTCTCGTTGTCATGCTCTGCCATGGGGTGGGTCTTAGGCGTATTTTGCGTGGAAGGGAATCGCCGCTTGGCCCCTCCCCGGACGGGGAGGGGTTGGGGAGGGGTAACAGAGCGCTAACCTGGCGACGCCGCGCACCCCCACCCGGCCTCCCCCGAGCGGGGGAGGGGGCTGCATGCGGGACGATGTAAATCTACCGCGCCGCCCCCGTCTCCTTCGGCGTGGCCGGGTCCGCGCCCCATTCGCTCCAGCTGCCATCATAGAGCGCCGCGTCGGTCTTGCCGATCAGGTGCAGCGCGAAGAGCAGCGCGCTCGCCGTTACGCCTGAACCGCAGCTCGTGATCAGCGGGCGCGACAAGTCCACCCCCGCCGCCTCGAAGACGGCGCGGATCGCATCAGGGCTCTTCCACGTCCCGTCGGGCTGGAACAGGCTGGCGTAGTAGACATTGCGTGCGCCGGGGATATGTCCGCTCGCCAGCCCTGGCTTCACTTCTGCCACTTCGCCGGTAAACCGACCTGCCCCGCGCGCATCGACGACGAGTTCGCGCCCGTTCTCGAGGTTCGCAAGCACTTCGGCCTTGCTGCGCACTTGCCGGTCGTCGCTCCAAACGGTGAAGTGCCGGTGCCGCAGCGTTTCCTTGCCTTGTGCGCATTTGCGCCCCTCGGCCTTCCACTTGGCGATCCCGCCATCGAGCAGCGCCACATTGGCCGCGCCGAACATCGTCAGCATGAACCACGCGCGCGCGGCGGTCTTCACCGGGCTGTCGTCATAAAGCACGATGCGGCTGCCGTCGCCGAGCCCGAGGCTCTGCATCTTGCTGGCAAACCGCTCGGCGCTTGGCAGCATGTTGAGCCCTGGCCGCGCCGGATCGGCCAGTTCGGCAAGGTTCATGAACACCGCGCCGGGGATATGGCACGCCTCGTATTCCAGCACCGGATCGCGTCCGTGCTCGGGCAAGAAAGCGCTGGCATCAACGATGCGCAGATCGCTCGCGCCCAGCTCGCTGGCGAGCCACTGGGTCGAGACCAGGGATTCCATGGGTCAGCTCCGTCCTGCATGCGGCCCGTCTGTGCGGGTCCTTGATATCGAGATTAACCCTCTTGCTGCGCTGCGGCAAGGACGAAGGGGCGTCTGCCCCACGCGCCCGCTTGCCCCGCTGCCCCCGCCGGTGCAAAGGCGCCCTGAAGAAAGGACCTCGCATGACCGATATCGGCGCCACCCCCCTCCACCTCGGCCAGACGAGCAGCCTGCCCGCCTCGCCCGAAGAGGCCGTGCTCGATTACGTGCCCAATCCGCGCGCCGGCTCGCTGTTCCTCGTGCGCTTTGCCGCACCCGAGTTCACCTCGCTCTGCCCGGTCACCGGCCAGCCCGATTTCGCGCATCTGGTGATCGATTATGCGCCGGGCGAGACCATCGTCGAATCGAAGTCCTTGAAGCTGTTCCTCGGCGCGTTCCGCAACCATGCGGGCTTCCACGAGGATGTGACCGTCGGCATCGGCCAGCGTCTGTTCACCGAAATGAACCCGCGCTGGCTGCGCATCGGCGGCTACTGGTATCCGCGCGGCGGCATCCCGATCGATGTGTTCTGGCAGTCGGACGCGCCCCCTGCCGGGCTGTGGGTGCCCGATCAGGGGGTGGCCTCCTATCGCGGCCGGGGGTGAAGCCGGGGCGGCGGTTGCGGGTTCAATGATCCCAGTAATCGCCGCGATTGCGCCGGGCTTCCCGGTCGATCCAGCGGTCGATCCGCGCATAGTCGCGGTTGATCCGGCCCACCGCGCGCCAATCGCCTTCGGCGCATTCGTGCTGTTCGCGCCACTGCAGCCGGTCGATATCGCGCTGGATGCGCCGCGCGGTGCGGAAATCGATCAGGCCGCGGCTGGTCTTGAAGCGAAGTTCGCGCTCCAGCCCGAAGGCGCGCTGGCCCGAACAGGCGCCGCCGAAACCGCCGTTGCCACCCTGCCAACCGCCGCCCCAGTGCTGGTCATAGCCCCAGCCGTTGCCGTTCCAGCGTCCGTCGTGCGCGCTCGCCGATCCACTCATGACCACTGCGCTGCCGAGTGCGAGCGCGGTGGCAAGAACGTTGGTCATCGTCTTCATCGTCATCCTCCTTCACTGGTGCCGATGCAGCGAAGGTGCCTGATTCGTCGTGGCATGAGGCTGAATGCGCTGTTGGCTTCTGTTCATGTAGAGTGCGATTTTTATGAACGGATAGCGCGGCCTCTTGCGCACCCCGCGCTCCCTGCCGAAAAGGACCGGCAAGAGGGCAAATGGCCCCGAGGGAGAGAGCAAGACCCATGAATGGCGATACCGATTTCACCGGCCGAAAGGTCCTCGTCGTCGGCGGATCGAGCGGCATCGGCAACGGCATTGCGCACGCCTTCCGCCTGCGCGGCGCGGCGGTCCATGTCTGGGGCACGCGGGCGCGGGCGGAGGACTACGATCCCGCCGAAGGTTCGGACCTCACCGGGCTCGGCTATACCTCAGTCGATGTCGGCGATCCCGATGCCATCGAAGCCGCGCCCATGCCGTTCGATACGCTCGACGTTCTCGTCCTCTGCCAGGGCACCGTCGTCTACAAGCGCGGCGAGTTTCAGCGCCCCGGGTGGGACAAGGTCATGGCGGTCAATCTCGACAGCCTGATGCACTGCGCCATGAAGTTCCGCGCCGTGCTGGCGGAGGCCAAGGGCGGTATCGTCACCGTCAGCTCGGTTGCCGCGTTCGGCGCCAATATCGGCAACCCCGCCTATGCCGCATCGAAGGCGGGCGCGGTCAGCCTCACGCGCACGCTTGGCAATGCCTTTGCGGGCGAGGGCATCCGCGTCAACGGCATCGCCCCCGGCCTTGTCGATACCAAGCTCACCAAAGTCACCACCCAGCACCCCGAACGCCTCGCCGGCTCGATCGCCCGCATCCCGCAAGGCCGCCTCGGCACGCCGGAGGACATGGCCGGCGCGGTGTTGTTCCTCGCCAGCCCGCTCGCCAGCTACGTCACCGGGCAGACGCTGATCGTCGATGGAGGGCTCTCGCTGTGAAGGCTCTCCGCTACTACGGCGCGCGCGACGTCCGCTATGAAAGCATGGACGATCCCGTGCCCCAGTCGCTCGCAGATGCCGTCGTGCGAGTCACCGCCTGCTCGATCTGCGGGTCGGACCTCCATATCTACCACGGCCACGGCTTCTCCGAGGATGTGGGCTTCTGCGTCGGCCACGAAGCGGTGGGCGAAGTGGTCGAAGTCGGCAGCGCGGTCCAGCGCGTGAAGGTCGGCGATCTTGTGATGCTCCCCGCTGCGGTAGGCTGCGGCCGCTGCCGCTCTTGCCTCGCCGGCCTCGTCCACACCTGCGAAAACGGCGCGCTCGCCTGCTATGGCCTATCCGCCCGCCTGCAGGGCTCGCAAGCCGAAGCCGTGCGCGTCCCCGCGGCCGACATGAACGCCGTCCCCATCCCCGAAGGCGTGAGCGAAGAACAAGCGCTGATGATGACCGATGCGCTGGCGACCGCATGGTTCGGCGCGCGGCAGGCCGATATCCGCCCCGGCGCGTCGGTCGCGGTGATCGGCCTCGGCCCCATTGGCCTGATGGCGGTCGAAAGCGCCTATGTCATGGGCGCGCACGTGGTCTACGCTATCGATCCCGTTGCCGAACGCCGCGCCATGGCCGAGCAGTCCGGCGCCATCACGCTCCACCCGGACGAAGCGCTCGAACGCATCAAGGCTGACACCAAGGGCCGCAAGCTCGATTGCGTCGTCGAAGTCGTCGGCAGCGACGCCACCGTCGACTTCGCGCTGCGGCTGGTCCGCCCGCGCGGCACCGTCTCGGTCATCGGCGTCCAGCAATCGCGCCGGTTCGCCTTTCCGCTGGAACGCGCTTTCGCCGCCGGCCTCACCTTCCGCATCGGCACCTGCTCGGTGCCCGAGGAACTGCCCGCGCTGTTCCCGCTCGTCCAGTCCGGCCGCCTGAAACCCGAACGCACGATCACCCACCGCCTGCCGCTGAGCGCAGGCGCGGAGGCCTACCGCTTGTTCGAAGCGCGGGAGGCCGGCGCGCTGAAAATGGTGCTGACGCCGGATTGATTGGCCAACCTCGTCATCGCTTGCGTGGCCAAGTAATTCAGAAGGGTTTGCGTGACGCTCTGGATTGCTTCGCTGCGCTCGCAATGACGAAGGTATGATTATGCCACTACACCCCACCTTCGTCATTGCGAGGAGCGCAGCGACGAAGCAATCCAGAGCCGATAAGCGCAACGCCAACCCTAAGCGCAAATCTCCGCAAACAAATCCCGCCACGTCGGATTGCCCGCCTCGATCAGCGCCAGCTTCTTCCGCCGCGACCCGCCCTTGAGCTGCTTTTCGCGGGCAATAGCGTGTTCCATCGTCGCATGCAGTTCAAACCAGACCAGTGTCTTGCAGCCATGTCGTTTGGTGAAGCCCGCCACCAGACCCTCGCGGTGCTGAAAAACCCGCTGCGGCAGATTGCTGGTGACGCCCACATAGGTCGTCCCGTTGCGCTGCGAGGCCATGATGTAGACCGCCGGCTGGAAGTGGCGCTGCATTGCTCTGGATTGCTTCGTCGCTGCGCTCCTCGCAATGACGAACATGGGGTGAAACCAAACTCGAAGCATCTCCCGCCCCAACGGCCTTCCCCCAAACTTCGTCATTGCGAGCGAAGCAATCCAGAGCGGCAAACACAAACTCCAGGACTAGGCTACCACCAGCTCCACCCCCGCCGCCTTCACCATCGCCGCATGCTCGGGCGTAATCCCCGCGTCCGTCACCAGCACGTCCACTTCGTCCAGCCCGCAGACGATGGTGCCGGAGCCCGAAGCAAACTTCGCCGAATCCACCAGCAGGATCACCTGCTCGGCCCGGTCGATCAAGCGCCGCTCCGCGGCCACCAGCACCACGTCCTGCTGCATCACGCCTTGCGGGCCTACCGAGGCCGCGCCCATGAACAGCTTGGGCGCGTGGAAGCGCGGCATCGATTCCTCGCCTGCCGCCGCCAGAATGATGTTCTGTTCGCGAAACACCGTGCCCGAAGGCACCAGAATGCGCGTCCCCGCCTGGCTCAGCAGCGCGTTCACGATGTGGAGCGAATTGGTCAGCACCTGCAGCCCCAGCCCCGCCAGATGCGGGCACATCTGCAAGGTCGTCGTGCCGCCGTCGATCATCACGCCTTCGCCCGGCTCGCACCGCGCCGCTGCCGCCGCGCCGATGGCGCGCTTGGCGGCCATGTTGCGGTTGATCGATTGGTCGAACGGCGTGCCGGCCAGCTGCAGCACTGGCGCTGGGCGCTGGGTCCCTTCAGCCTGCTTCGCCCCGCCGTGCACGCGCACGATGGTCCCCGCCTCCTCCAGCCGCGCCAGATCGCGCCGGATCGTCGCGGGCGAGGCATCGAGCAGCGTCTCAAGCTCGCGGTAGGTGACAAAGCCGGTGCCCTGCAGCGCCTCGACAATCACCTTCTCGCGTTCGGCTGCGTGCACTCTCGCCCCCTGATTATTTCCAATCAGAAGCCGTCATGCCGCTCGGCCTCGAGTTGTTCAAGGCTTTTGCCCTCGTTGCGCGGTGCCCAGGCATAGCCGATCACGCCCGAGACGACGAGGAACCCGGTCAGGATCAGCGCCAGCGTGGTAAAGCCCGTCGCCGTCAGCAGCGGCACGAAGAAACTGAACACGCCCAGGCTCACCCGCACGATGGCAAAGCAAACCCCCTGCGCGGTTGAGCGCAGCATGGTCGGAAACATTTCCGCGCTCCACAGCTGAAAAAAGCTCTGCGCGCCGAACCCGCCGCCAAACTGCAGCAGGAACACATAGAGCAGCGCCACCGGGATCGTCAGCGGGAACACCGCCAGCAGCCCCATGCCGATCACCTGCACCACCGCCGAAATCGCAAACAGGGTCCGCTGGTTCACCCGGTCGGCCAGTTGCATGAACACGAGGCCGATGGAGGCCATGCCGATGGCAAAGCTCAGCGCCTGAATGCCCACCGCCTGCGCCTGCGTCGCCGCGCCCACCGTGCGCAGGATATAGGGGAAGAAGAATCCGTTGGTGCCCGCCCACAGGTTCCAGAAGCCATACATGCCGACAAGGCCGAGGATCGAGCCGAGGTGCTTGCCGCGAAACAGCGAGGAAATCGGCGGCCGCTTTTCGCCGGATGCCTGCGCCTCGGACCACCGCACCGATTCCGCCATGCGCGACCGCAGAAACGTGAGGCCCAGCGCAATCACCAGCAGATGCGCAAACACGATCCGCGCTCCGAGCACGCCAAGACTGGTCAGCGCAAGGCTCATCAAGAGCACGACGACCGGCCCCAGATACCACAGCACTTGCGCCGCGCCCGAATGCCGCGCGCGCTGCCCGTCCGGTGCGCCTTCCGCGATCAGCGACCAAGAGGCGGGGATATCCGCGCCCACCGCCAGCCCCACGATGAGGAACCCCGCCACGATCATCCACGGCGCCACCGCAAACACCAGCAGCGCCATGCCCGCCGCATAGATCAGCATATCCCACTGGTAGATCGTCTTGCGCCCCAGCCGGTCGCACAGGATCCCGCCGACCAGCGCCCCCACGCCCGCACCGATGGCATTCGGCCCGAACGCGCCGAGCAGCCCGAGGAAGCCCGGTGAGAGCTGATACTGTTCCTGCCACAGCGCCAGCGCCACCGATCCCGCCACGATCGAGCCCGCATCGATATAGTTGGCGAGCCCCGCCAGGATCGTGTCACGCCATGCGGTTTTCCCCTGCGCTGCCTCCCTCAAACCCTATCCCCTCACCAGATTGTCGCGGCTGATCTGGCTCACCCGCGTCACGCCCGTCAGCGCCATGGCCACACGCATTTCCGCGTCGATCAGCGCCAGCATCTTCGCCACGCCGGCCTCGCCGCCCGCCGCCAGCGCAAAGGCCCATGCCCGCCCGAGCAGCACGCCCTTCGCGCCCAATGCCAGCATGCGCACCACATCGAGGCCCGAACGCACGCCGCCATCCGCCAGCACGGTCAGCCGGTCGCCCACCGCATCGGCAATCGACGGCAAGGCGCGCGCGGTGGAGAGCACGCCGTCCAGCTGCCGCCCGCCATGGTTGGAAACGACGATCCCGTCCGCCCCCACATCCGCCGCCGCCTTGGCGTCCTCCGGATCGAGAATGCCCTTCAGGATCAGCGGGCCGGACCATTCACTTCGGATGAAGTCGAGGTCGCGCCAGTGGATGGAGGAATCGAAGTTCGCCCGCATCCACGCAAAGAAATCCTCCAGCCCCGTCCGCCCCTTAAGCACCGGCGCGATATTGCCGAGGTGGTGCGGGCGGCCCCAGAGCCCCACATCCCACGCCCAGCCGGGCCGCATCGCGGCTTGCGCGGTGCGGCGCAGATCGCCCACCAGCCCCGAAGCCCCCGCCAGCCCCGAACGCACATCGCGGTAGCGGCTCCCCGGCACCGGCATGTCCACGGTGAAGATCAGCGCCGAGCATTGCGCCGCGCGGGCCTCGGCCAGCAAGTCGCGCATATGGCCCCGGTCGCGGATCATGTAGAGCTGGAACCAGAAGGGCTTGGAGGCCGCTCCTCGCACTTCGCTCAAGGGGCAGACCGAGACCGTGGAGAGCGTGAACGGCACCCCGGCCTTCTCCGCCGCGCGCACCGCCTGCGTCTCGCCCCGCCGTGCATTCATTCCGGCAAGGCCGATGGGGGCAAGCGCCACCGGCATCGCCAGCTTCTGGCCAAACAGCTCCGCCGATAGATCGATATCCGCCACATCGGCGAGCACCCGCTGGCGCAGCGCGATCCCCGCAAGGTCCGCCACATTCCGCCGCAGCGTCTCTTCGGCATAGGAGCCGCCATCCAGATATTCGAACAGGAAATGCGGCAGACGGCGGCGCGCGGCCTCGCGGAAATCGGCGATATTGGCAATGATCACAGGGCGGCCTCCAGCAGCCAGCGCGCGCGATAGGCGTCCCAATTGCCGGCCAGCGGCTCCACCTGCCGCAACTGCGCGGAAGGCGCCAGTGCAGGATCAATCAGCCGCAGTGCGCCAAAGGCCGCATCGCACGGTCCATCTGCCACGACCACGCGCGTCTCGGGCCGCAGTGCCGCCAGCGCCCGCACGAAAACTGCTGCCCCGGCAAACCGCCCCTCGACCAGCAGCGTGTCTTTTGCGCCGATCAGATCGAGCATGGCATCGGCCATCAGCGCGGCATAGAGACACGGCGCCGCGCGTTTGTCCTCCGGCTCCCCGATCCACCGCGCCGCGCGATCCGGAAATGGCCCGCAGCCCGGGGCGAGGGTCGGCAGCAGCATCGCGCCCTCGGCCAGCAGCCCCGGCACCTGCGCCACCAGCGCGGCCTGCGCCGCCGGATCATCCACCGCCGCGCCGCCAGTGGCGATCTCGATCTCCCGCCCGCCCATAAAGCGCGCCGAAGGCACCGCGCGGCCCTCAACGTCCACGTTCACCAGACAATCGCGGCCCTCCGGCAGCACAGGCGCTTGCCCCTGCGCCCGCCGCATCGCGACAAACCACGTCCCCGTCGAAAGTACCGTCGCCTCGCGGTCCGCCACCTCGGCAAACCCGCGCGCCCCATGCAGCGCCGCGTTGGAATCGTGGACGCCTGCCAGCACGCGCACCTCGGGCGACAGCCCGGTCGCCACCGCAATCTCCGGCTTCAAGGTGCCCACCACATCCCCGGCATGCGCGCGGGGCGCAAACCGCTCTGCCCAGCCGATGCGCTTTGCCAGTGGTGAGAAATCGCCCAACGCTGGTGCCCACAGGTCGGTATGGCACCCCAGCGAACTCACCTCGCTCACCGCCACACCGCTCAGAAACCACGCCCAGTATTGCGCCCAGGGCTGCAGCGTCGTCCCCTCCAGCGCGCCTTGTTCCTGCAGCCACCACAGCTGCGCGCCCAGGTTCAGCCCATGGGGCAGGGCAGGGGAGCCCGTCGCCGCAAAAGGATCGCGGACCGCGCGGTAGCGGCCCATCACCTCGGCCGGAATCTCGGCCTCATAATCCAGCGGCGCAAAAGCCAGCGCGCCATCCCGCAGCGCTGCCACCCCCGCGCCGTGCCCCACCGGCACGATGGCCTCGATCGGATGCGCCGCAAAGGCTGCCAGTGCCTCGATCAGCCAGCCCGCTATCCCGTGAACGTCGAGCACGCCCCCGGCGGCCACATTGGCCCGCGCCCGCGCGTCAAGCCGCCGCCCGGCGCGGTCCCACAGGGATACCTTGGCCAGCGTCTTGCCCATATCGATCACGATGAACGCGCCGTGCTTCAGCGCCCGTCTCCCTTTATCCAAAACGATCATTATCAATCAATATTGATCGTTTCCAGTAGAAATGTTAGCAAGGCCTTCAAGCGCGGTGCCCTTGTTGCCGCCGGAAGGATGCCATGAACGCCCATACGCCAGTAGCTTCCGCGATTCCCTTCGCTGTGCCCACCAGCCGCTGGGACGATGCGCATGCCGCCACGCTCAGCCCGGCGGAATTGCTGCTCTACCGCTCCAACCTTCTCGGCAGCGATCTCACCGTGACCAACTTCGGCGGCGGCAACACCTCTGCGAAGCTCACAGGCACCGATCCGCTCACCGGCGAAGAAGTTCCCGTCCTCTGGGTCAAAGGCTCGGGCGGCGATATCGGTTCGATGAAGCTCGATGGCTTTTCAACGCTCTATCAGGACAAGCTGCTCGCCCTCGAAGCGCACTATGGCGGACCGGACGACGACGACAAGATGGTCGGCTTCCTCCCCCACTGCACCTTCAATCTCAATGCCCGCGCCGCCAGCATCGATACGCCGCTGCATTCGCTGCTGCCTTTCGCGCATGTCGATCATGTCCACCCTGATGCGATCATTGCGCTCGCGGCGAGCTCCGGCGGCGAGGCGTCGACGCAGACGATCTGGGGCGGCAAGATCGGCTGGCTCCCCTGGAAGCGCCCCGGCTACACGCTTGGCCTCATGCTGCGCGATTATGTGCGCGCCAATCCGCACGTGCGGGGCGTCATGCTCGCCGGCCACGGGATCATCTGCTGGGCAGACAGCGCCAAGGCCGCCTACGAGCACACCATCAGCCTGATCGCCGATGCCGCGCGCCATCTCAACGCCGCAATGGCCGGAAAGCCCGCATTCGGTGGCCAGATCGTCGCCCCGAACCCGGATCGCCACGCCATCGCCGCCGATCTCATGCCCCGCCTGCGCGGGCTGATGACCGGTACCCGGCGCAAGCTCGGCCACTACTCGGACGATCCCGAAGCGCTCGAATTCACCGGCAGCGCGCAGTTCCAGCGCCTCGCCGCGCTCGGCACCTCGTGCCCCGATCACTTCCTGCGCACCAAGATCGCGCCCCTCACGCTCGACCCTGCGCGCCTGACGGATGACGCCTATCTCGCGCAGCAACTCGCCGATTACCGCGCGCTCTACGCCGCCTATTACGAGCGCTGCAAACGCGCCAATTCGCCCGCCATGCGCGATCCCAACCCCGTCGTCGTGCTGGTGCCGGGTGTGGGCCGCATCACCTTCGCCACCGACAAGATCACTGCCCGCCTCGCCGGTGAATTCTACGGCAACGCCATCAACGTGATGCGCGGCGCCGAAGCCATTGGCGACTATATCGCGCTCGACGAGCAGGAAGCCTTCGACATCGAGTACTGGCTGCTCGAGGAAGCCAAGCTCCAGCGCATGCCCGCGCCCAAACCCATGGTCGGTCGCATCGCGCTGGTCACTGGCGGGGCAGGGGGCATCGGCGCCGCCACAGCGGTCCGCCTGCTCAAGGAAGGCGCCTGCGTCCTCCTCGCGGACCGTGATGGCGAAGCGCTCGAAGCAACCCGCGCCGGCCTCGCGCAGCAGTTCGGCAAGGATGTCATCCGCGCCGCCACTTGCGACGTCACCGATGAAGCCATGGTCGCCGCCGCCTTCGCCACCTGCGCGCGCGAATTCGGCGGGCTCGACATGCTCGTCGCCAACGCCGGGATCGCAAGCTCCGCAACCATCGAGGAAACCACGCTAAGCCTCTGGCACCGCAACCATGATGTGCTGGCGCAGGGCTATTTCCTCACCGCCCGCGCCGCATGGCCGCTCTTGAAGCGCATGAAGGATCAGGGCGGCACCTCGGTCGTGTTCATCGGCTCGAAGAACGCCGTCGCCGCCGCCGCCGGGGCCTCTGCCTATGCCTCGGCCAAGGCCGCCGCGAACCACCTCGCGCGCTGCCTCGCCTTGGAAGGCGCGCCCGATGGCATCCGCGTCAACATCGTGAACCCGGACGCCGTCATCCGCGGCAGCCGCATCTGGGACGGCGACTGGCGCAAGGAGCGCGCCGCCGCCAACAAGGTCGATGCGGGCGAGGAACTCGAAGCCCACTACCGCAACCGCTCGATGCTCAAGCGCGACGTGCTCCCCGAAGACATCGCCGAGGCCGCCGCCTGGCTCGCCTCCGATCTCTCCGCCAAGTCCACCGGCAACATGATCAATGTTGACGCGGGCAACGTCCAGGCGTTCACCCGCTAGGCGGGAAGGGGAGAGGAACAAGAATGACACAGCTGCCCATCTCGTCCGACCTCATCGCGGACCGCAACGCCGCTCATCTCGAAGCGCTCGAGGACGACTACGCCGCGCTCGGCCGCAAGCTCGCCCGTGCCGGGATCGATATCGATGCGGTGAAGGCCAAAGTCGCCGAGTTCTCCGTCGCTGTCCCCTCATGGGGCGCAGGCCGCGGTGGCACGCGCTTCGCCAAGTTCCCGATTCCCGGCGAACCCACCAATATCCACGAAAAGCTGGAGGACTGCGCCGTCATCCAGCAGCTCGGCCGCACCACGCCGCGCGTCTCGCCCCACTTCCCGTGGGACAAGGTGAGCGATTACAAGGCCCTGCGCGAGGAAGCCGCCGCGCTGGGGCTCGGCTTCGATGCCGTCAATTCGAACACATTCCAGGACCAGCCCGGCCAGCCACACACTTATGCCAACGGCTCGCTCGCTGCGCAGGATGCCGCCACCCGCGCACAGGCGGTCGAACACAACATCGAATGCATCGAAATCGGCCGCCAGCTGGGCTCGAAGGACATCACCGTCTGGGTCGGCGATGGCACCAATTTCCCCGGCCAGCAGGATCTTGGCCGCAGCCTCGATCGCTATCTCGAAGCCGCATCACAGATTTACGCCGCGCTGCCGGACGACTGGCGCATGCTGCTCGAACACAAAATGTTCGAACCCGCGTTCTACTCCACCGTCATTTCGGACTGGGGTTCCTCGATCCTCGCGGCGCAGGAACTCGGCCCCAAGGCCAAGTGCCTCGTTGATCTCGGCCACCACGCGCCGAACGTGAACATCGAGCAGATCGTCGCCCGCCTCCACCGCTTCGGCAAATTGGGCGGCTTCCATTTCAACGACAGCAAATACGGCGACGACGACCTCGATTCCGGCTCGATCAACCCGCACCAGCTCTTCCTCGTGTTCAACGAGCTGGCCGAGGCGGAGGCCAATCCGCGTGAGGGCTTCAACCCCAGCTACATGATCGATCAGTCGCACAACGTCACCGATCCGATTGAATCGATGCTCTCTTCGGCGGAAACCATCACCCAGTGCTTCGCCAAGGCCGCGTTGGTGGACCGCGCCGCGCTTCACGCCGCGCAAGAGGCCAACGACACCATGATGGCCTTCCAGTCCCTCCGCCGCGCCTACAACACCGATGTCGCGCCCATCCTCGCCATGGCGCGCATGGAAGCGGGCGGCGCGATCGACGTGCTCGAAGCCTACCGCCTCAGCCAGTACCGCGCGCGCAAGGCGCAGCAGCGCAAAGCGGTGGGTCTCGGCGCGGGGATTGTGTAAGCAGGCGCGATACCGCCCATGAATTCTGACGATATCTTGTCAAAAATCGGTCAAGAAACTGGCGTTGTCGCGCAACCGATGGTCTAGAGACCCCCGGTTTCAACGGGAGTCCCTGCCATCCGCCAGATCGCCGCCTTGCCATACCGCTTCGAGGATGTGGCGACGGATACGCAGGTGCGGCTGATGCTGGTGACCTCGCGCGAGACCAGGCGCTGGGTCATCCCCAAGGGCAACCTCAGCGCCTCGATGCTCCCGCACCTTGCCGCCGCGCGCGAGGCGGAAGAGGAAGCCGGCGTCGCGGGCGCGGTCTGCCCCACGCCGCTGGGCAGCTTCCGTTACCGCAAGAAGCGCGGCAACGGCGCTTCGCTGATGGTCGATGTCGATGTCTTCCCGCTTGCCGTCACGCGCGAACTCCCTGCTTGGAAGGAACAGCACCAGCGCGAGCGGCGCTGGTTCACGCTGGCCGAAGCCGCTGATGCTGTCGACGAGCCGGACCTCAGGGATTTGATCAGATCCTTCGCTGCATCCGAATTCAGGGCGGCGACACAGCGCACGAGTGTGCTAGGAGCGGTCGCGCATCACACACGGATCGGATCGATGTTCGCCTGGTTTCAGCGTCTCCTGCCCCGCACGGGCAATTTCTTCGACATGTTCGAAGCCCATGCCACCACCGTCCTTGCCGCTTCCGATGCGATGGCGCGGCTGTTCGAGGAAGGCGCTTCCAGCGCCGACCACATCCGTGAGATCGTCGAGCGCGAGAATGACGCGGACGAGATCACCCGCACCGTGCTGCAGACCGTGCGCAAGACCTTTCTCACCCCGTTCGACCGCGGCGCGATCACCAGCCTGATCGGCGCGATGGACGATACCATCGACGAGATGCACGCCGCCGCAAACGCCATCAGCATCTACGAGGTCAGGACCTTCGCGCCGGAAATGCGCGATATGGCCGCGATCATCGTCGATGCCGCGCGCGTGATGGCCGAAGCGGTGCCCTTGCTCCGCGATGTCGCTCGCAATGGTCCGCGTCTCCACGAGCTCACCGAGCGACTGGTGCGCATGGAAGCGCATTCCGACGAAATCCACGCCGCCGGCCTGCGCCGCGCGCTGCAGGATCACGGTGCCACCGATACGCTGCGCTTCGTGGTTGAGCGCGAGGTCTACAAGCACCTCGAGCGTATCGTCGATGCCTTTGAAGACGCCGCCAACGAGATCGACGGCATCGTCATCGACCATTCCTGATCGGGGCCGGGGGCTGATCCATGCATGAGCTTGCCTTCCCGCTGCTCGTCGGGCTGATCGCAATCGCGCTGGCGTTCGATTATCTCAACGGGCTGCACGATGCGGCGAACTCCATCGCCACGGTCGTCGCCACCCGCCTGCTCACGCCGGTGCAGGCGGTCATCTTTGCTGCGGTGTTCAATGCAGGCGCCTATTTCCTGACGATCACCTTCCCCAGCCTGCAGGCCGTGGCGACCACCATCGGCAAGGGCCTGATCGACAAGGATCTCGTGACACCTGCCGTCGTCTTCGGCGCGCTGATCGGGGCATCGGTGTGGAACATCCTCACCTGGCTCAAGGGCATCCCTTCCTCAAGCAGCCATGCGCTCGTCGGCGGCCTTATCGGCTCGGGCCTCGCCCATGCGGGCCTTTCGGGCATCCAGTGGAGCGGCCTCAACAAGACGCTGATCGCCATTGTCCTCTCGCCCACCATCGGCATGCTGCTGGCAATGCTCGTCATGCTCGTCACCAGCTGGCTGCTCCGCCGCGCCACCGCGCGCGAGGCGGAGACGCGTTTCCGCTTTCTGCACCTCCTCTCGTCCGCCGCCTATTCGCTCAGCCACGGCCTGAACGACGCCCAGAAGACGATGGGGATCATCACCGTCCTGCTTTATTCGACCGGGCGCCTGACGGGGCCATTCGAAGTGCCGCACTGGGTCGCGATCTCCTGCTATCTCGCCATCGGCCTCGGCACGCTGACGGGCGGGTGGAAGATCATCGAGACGATGGGCGGGCGCATCACCAAGCTCTCGCAGCACCAGGGCTTCAGCGCCTCGCTCGCCGGCTCGGTCGTGCTGTTCGGCGCTTCGGCGCTCGGTATTCCCGTCTCGACCACCCACACCGTCACCGGCGCGATCATCGGCGCGGGCACCGCCCGCCGCGCCTCCGCCGTGCGCTGGGGTGTCGCGCAGAGCGTGGTTGTCGCGTGGATCATCACGATCCCCGCTTCGGCGGCAGTGGGTGCCTTGTTCTATGTGTTGACGACACTGTTCTGAAGAACGGGCCGGTTTCCCGATTTTTCGGTCTGGCTGTAGCCAAGCGCTCGCTCCATCCGAATCCGGGAAATCGGAAAGGGGCACGATCATGCCAACGAACAGTTTCGTCCTGTGGGGAACACCGCATTCCTTGTTCACCGGCAAGGTGCGCAGCTATCTGCTCAAGCATGGTATTCCCTTCGTGGAGCGAACCCCCGCCGATCCGCGATTTGCCGCCGCGATAGTCCCTGCCATCGGGCTGCAGGTGGTGCCGGTGCTCGAAACGGGCGATGGTGAATTGTGGCAGGACAGCACGGACATCATCGACCGTCTCGAGCAGCGATCACCCCGATTGACGGCATCCGGCAAGGGACTGCGCGGCGCCCTTGCGCATCTCCTTGATGCCTTCGGCTGCAATGCGCTGCTGCCAATGGCCATGCATTATCGCTGGACGTACCGGGCGCAGCAGGAACAATTCCTGATTGCCGAATTCGGGCGGGCCATCCCGTCGAACGGCCTTTCCGCTCCACAAAAGGCGGTCTTCACCGCAAAGATCATGGACAAGTTTGCCGGATTTCTGGGCGGGCTCGGTGTAACGCCTGAAGTAAGGCCGATCATCGAGCAGGACTATCTGGATCTCCTCGCCGCCCTCGAAGTCCATTTCCAGAATGAGCCCTATGCGCTGGGCCGTGCGCCCAGCATGGCCGATTTCGGCCTGATGGCACCGCTATATGCCCATCTGGCGCGCGATCCGGTCCCCGGCTTCATCATGAAGACCAAGGCGCCCGCCGTCGCCCGCTGGACCGAGCGGATGAACACCTGCGGCCTTGCCGATCCCGAGTTTCCCGACGCGGACACATCCGGAACAGCGGCCTTGCCAGCCACCTTGGATGGCATTCTCGAAGTCGCGTTCAGGATCTGGTCGCCCGGCCTGCTGGCAGATGCGGCTCAGTTCAACGCCTGGTGCAGGTCGCTTGCCGATCCCGCCCCCGGAACGCTGGTTTCATCCGAAGCGCAGCGGCACGTCCACGCACGCCTTGGCCGAATCGAGTATACGCGAGAGGGCTGCACGTTTCGCCGGGAAAGCCAGCCGCAGTCGCTGTGGCATCTGGCACGTGCCCAGGCCGCAGCAGCCGCGCTGGGCGCAGAGGAGGCAGCCGAATGGCACGCACTGCTGGCGCGCACAGGCGGGCTTGAGGCGCTGCAGATCGGCCTCGAGCGGCCAATCGTCCGCCACAACAACGTGCTGGTGCTTGGTTAGGCTTGCCCTCTTCGCTGAAGCGGCGGGGATCGCTGCGGGAGTGGTGCCGGCTACAGGATTCGAACCCGTGGCCCCCTGATTACAAATCAGGTGCTCTACCAACTGAGCTAAGCCGGCGCTCGGGCGTCCATAGCGTCACACCGCCCCGAAGGTCCAGCCTTCGGTTGCAGCAATCTCTGCTGTCAGCCCCGCAGGCGCCCACAGCGCCGGATCATGCGCCACCGTGCGCAGCCATGCGGCGGTTACCAGCGCATCGCTCGTATGGTCGTCGACCGCTCCCGCCAGCCCCACCGGCGCGCTGCCCAGCCGCGCGAGTGCCGTATCGAGCTCCGCCCCGACGCGGATCTTCGACCGGCTGGCACTCCGCCCCGCCGCCATCGCCGCAATCGTCGTATAGATCTCGCAGACTACCGAGCCCGCCTCCGGCAGCGGATCGATCGGCCAGACCGGCAGCGCCCCTTGCAATCGGTGCAGCAGCCGCATCCCCGAAAGGCTCGATTTGCCCACTTGCGCCGCGCCGACCAGATTGAAGTTCGAATAAGGCGTGCAGCCCATGGCCTGCTGCGCCAGTTCGGTAACGCGAAACCTTCCGCGTCCACCTCCAAACTGCATCCCCTCGCGCCCGCCATGCCGCCGGAAATGAGCCGAAGCCTCGGGATGATCGACAAACGCGCCGACCGACAAGTGCGGCTCATCTTCGCAGATCGCATCAATCAGCGCCCACAAGGCCTTGGCATCGGCGGGGCTTTCCGCCCAGCCCGGAAAGAATGCGCCCCTGTCCACAAAGGCGAGGGAGATGCCCAGATCCATCCCCACCACAGTATCCGCCGGCAGGTCCTCCCGCAGCCATTCGAGCACTTCGGTGCGCGACCAGCGATGCCCCGGCCGCACCAGCTTGGGCGCGGCTTCGCCTTCGCCGCAGATCGCCACTGCGATCCCCCGGTGCCGCTCCCCGGCCGCACCGGACCAGTCGATAGCGGCGAAGTGCTTGAAGCGTTTTGCTATCACGTTAGGCTGCAAGGATGGTGTTCGAGTGGGACGAGGTGAAGCGCGCGGCAAATCTTGCCAAGCACGGTATCGATTTTCTCGACGCCATACAGATTTGGGCGCCATCGGCTATCGACCCCGCCGAGACCCGGCAAGTTGGGACGGAAACGCGCCATGCTGCGCTGGGCGTCATTGGGGGTGATAAATTGATCATTGCGGTGATATATACAGAGCGGCCCGATGCGCGACGTATTATCAGCGCGCGGCGAGCGAGGCGAAATGAACGAGCAGCTTACACGCGTGTCTTTGGCGAAGGCCGGTAAGGGACAAACCGATTGGGATCGGCTGCGCAGTCTCACCGATGCGCAGATCGACGCTGCAATTGCTGCGGATGATGACTCGTTTGCACTTGTCGATGCGGAGCTTGCGGCGCTTGGAAACAGTCCTGCGCGCTATGAGCTTCGAGAGTTGAAGAGCGGATCGTTTCAGGTGGTCCTTGTATCCGCGCAAGGTAGCGTGCTTGCGACCGCACACGACCACTTCGCGACCAGAGACGAAGCCCGCCTTGCAATCCGGGCAATCAGCGAGGCAGCGATTGAAGCTGCGCGAGGTTTGCAGTCAAGATCGGCATAGTAAGACATCATTCCCCGCGCCGCTCGCGCCGCTTCTTGTCCCACCATTCCAGCCGCTTCACGATCTCGCGCTCGAACCCGCGCTCGACCGGCTTGTAGAACTGCTGCGCCCGCATTCCCTCGGGCCAGTAATCCGCGCCGGAAAAGCCGTCCTCGGCCTCATGGTCATAGGCATAGCCTTCGCCGTAGCCGATCTCCTTCATCAGCTTGGTCGGAGCATTGAGGATATGCGCCGGGGGCGGCAGCGATCCGGTTTCCCGCGCGCTCGCAAACGCCGCCTTCTGTGCCGCATAGGCCGCGTTCGATTTGGGCGCCGTCGCGAGATAGAGGCACGCCTGCACGATGGCGAGCTCCCCCTCCGGCGATCCGAGGAACTGATACGCATCCTTCGCCGCCAGGCACTGCACCAGCGCCTGCGGATCGGCGAGGCCGATGTCCTCGCTGGCGAAGCGCACCAGCCGCCGCAGCACGTAGAGCGGCTCCTCGCCCGCCGTCAGCATCCGCGCCATGTAATAGAGCGCCGCCTGCGGGTCCGATCCGCGCAGCGCCTTGTGGAGCGCGGAAATCAGGTTGTAGTGCCCGTCGCGGTCCTTGTCGTAGACCGCCACCCGCCG
>NZ_JAIEPN010000074.1 GCF_019748365.1 Novosphingobium sp. | reverse complement strand
ACCGAATTGTCCCCCCGCTCGATCGCCATCGGCAGCCCGCGCGGATCGTTGTTGATCGCATAGCCGAAGATCATCAGCTGCATCAGCGGCATGACCAGCATCATGCCCACCGTGCCCCGGTCGCGCAGCATCTGCCGCACTTCCTTGAACACCATCGCGCCAATGCGCTGCAGCGGGGTCGCGCTCACTGGTGTACCATCACCGAATTGTCCTCGGCCCCGCGCATCAGGTGGATGAACACGTCCTCCAGGCTCGGGCTCGCTTCCCGAAACGAGATCGTCTCCGCCCACGGCGCCACCGCTTCATGCAGCGCCGCCATATCCGGCCCGCAGACATGCAGCGCCGTGCCAAAGGGCGCTGCCATCGCCACCCCGGGCCGCGCCTCGATGGCCGCCGCCAGCCGGTCCGCGCCCGTTCCATCTGGCAGGTGGCCCTCGCCCTGCAGCGCCTTCAAGCCGGACCCGGCAACAACCTCGGCAATGCTCCCCCGCGCCAGCATCCGGCCATAGGCGATATAGGCAATCTCGTGGCAGCGCTCGGCCTCGTCCATGTAGTGCGTGGAAACGAGCACGGTCATCCCGCCCGCCGCCAGCCCATGGATCTGGTCCCAGAACTCGCGCCGCGCCTGCGGGTCGACGCCAGCGGTCGGCTCATCCAGCAGCAGGATTTCCGGATCGTGCAGCACGCAGGCCGCCAGCGCCAGCCGCTGCTTCCACCCGCCCGAAAGCTTGCCCGCCAGCTGGTCCCCGCGCGTCGTCAGCCCCAGCTTGTCGAGCGCTTCCGCCACCCGCTCACGGCGGCGCGGCAGCCCATGCACCCGCGCGAAAAACTCGAGGTTCTCCGCAATCGTCAGGTCCGAAAACAGCCCAAACTTCTGCGTCATATAGCCCACACGCGCCTTGATCGCGCTGCGCCGGGTCTTGAGGTCCTGCCCCAGCACGGTGCCCTCGCCCGCATCGGGAATCAGCAGCCCGCAGATCATCCGAAGGGTCGTCGTCTTGCCCGAACCATTCGGCCCCAGAAACCCGCAAATCCGCCCCCGCGCCACGGACAGATTCACGGCATCCACCACCGTCCGCCCGCCAAACCGCTTGGTCAAACCGCGAACGTCGATCACCAGTTCCTCCCCGGAACGGGGAGGGGGACCATCCGCAGGATGGTGGAGGGGCCGATCCTCCCCTGCAAGGGGAGGGGGACCGCCCGAAGGGTGGTGGAGGGGTAGCGTCAAGGCACCCTCACCGCCACCGGCAACCCCAACGGCAGCGGTTGGTCAACCGGCAACATCGCCTCGACCATAAACACCAGCTTCGAGCGCGCATGCTCGCTGTAGATCACCGGCGGCGTATATTCCGCGCGCGGCGCGATAAAGCGCACCGTCGCCGTCCGCTCCGGCCCACAGCCATCGCAGGTAAACCGCACCGCCTGCCCCATACGCAGCCCGGCGATCCTGTCCTGCGGCACAAAGAAGCGGATCTTGCGCTTGTCGTCCGGGATGATCGAGACGACCGGCTGGTTCGCCGGCACCCATTCCCCCGGATTGAAGTAAGTCTGCTCCACCTGCCCTGCTGCGGGCGAAACTGGCGCAATTTCCTGCCGCCGCCGCGCTTCTGCCGCCAGCGCCGCCTTGGCGCCCTGCACTTGCGCCGCCGCCGCCGCCTGCTGGGCGCTGCGGCCCACGGTCAGCTCCCCGCTGCGCTGCTGCGCCTGCGCCTGGGCGACACTCGCCGCCGCACTGTCCCGCGCGGCCCGCGCCGCATCAAGCTGCGTCCGGCTGGCAAAGCCCTTCGCCGCCAGATCGGCAAAGCGCCGGAAGTCAGCCTCGGCCCGCACCAGCTGCGCCCGCGCCGCTGCTTCCGCCGCCCGCGCCACATCGATCTCCGGCGTCCGCTCCCGCGCTGCGCCCAGATCGCTCAGCGAGGCTTCCGCGCCGGCAACCTGCGCTGCCGCCTGCGCCGCGCTCGCATCCGCCGTGCGCGAATCGAGCGCAAACAAGGCCGCGCCCGCGCTCACCCGTCCGCCGCGCTCGACCGGTCGGCTCGCCAACGTCCCCGAAACCGGCGCCGCCACATAAAGCGCCTCGCCTTCCACGTAGCCCAACCACGGATCGGGCGCGGAGCCCCTCGTGAAGTACCAGATCGCCGCGCCTCCCAACACTGCCAGCAGCACAAGGATCGGCAAGCGTTGGCGCAAGCTCATGCGGAAACTCCCCGGGCGGTCAGGCCCTTCAGCAGCACCTCGGCATGGCTCACCGCCATAGCCTCGATATAGAGCGGCTCCGCGCCCACCGGTTCGAACACGATGCGCCACAGCGCGGAAAAGATCATGCCGCCCGCCACGCTGCGCGCGGCCAGCGCGGGATCGGCACAGACGAACTCCCCGCGCGCCACGCCGTGGCGGATGATCGCCTCGATCGCGCCGAGCACGCGGGTAAGCGCATGATCGTGGTAGAACTTCACGAGATCGGGAAAGGCCTGCCCCTCGCCGATGATCAGCTTGGGCAGGAAGGCGATGTTCCCCGTCCCGAGCCGCTGCATCACGACATGGATGAACCGCCGCAGCGCATCGGGCGCGCTGGTGCCCGTCAGGTCCGGCACAGCTTCGGGCAGCACGTGCCCGACCATTCCTTCGACCAGCGCGCGAAACAGCGCCTCCTTGGTCTCGAACCGGCTGTAGATCGCACTGCGGCTGATCCCCACCCGCTGCGCAATCTCCTCCATCGTCGTCGCGGCAAATCCGCGGGTGGCAAAGGCGTCGCGCGCCGCTTCGAGAATGCGGTCAAGGCGGTCGGGAGGGGTGACTCGGGCCATGCCAGAATAAATAACAGACGCGTCTGTTATTTAAAAGCGGAGCGGGGGGCATTTCGAGCCGATTTTCCTACATGGCGGCGTTCTGGTATGGTTGCTTCATGACGCGCATTTCCGCCATTTTCCGCCGCTTCCACACCGCTTCGGCAGGTGTGCCGGGCGGAAGCACCAGGCCCGCGCGGTTTTCGCTCTGGACTGTGTCAACCGTGTCAACTTGCCGCCAACTTGCGCTTCGCGCCGCGCCGGAGCATAGGCGCTCGCGAGTCTCCCCCCAGCCGCCCGGAAAGGCCCGCCGCCCATGAAGATCCGCGTTCACGTCAGCCTCAAGAACGGCGTGCTCGATCCGCAGGGCCGCGCCATTCATCACGCGCTCGAAGGCCTCGGCTTCGAAGGCGTCAACGATGTGCGCGCCGGCCGCTTGATCGAGATGGACGTGGCCGACAGCACGACCGACGCCGCGCTCGAGGACATGTGCCGCAAGCTCCTCGCCAACCAGGTGATCGAGAACTTCCGCATCGAGAAAGTGGCCTGACCATGGCTTTTACCGCCGCTGTCATCACCTTCCCCGACTCCAACTGCGACCGTGACATGGCGGTGGCGATCGAAAAGATCACCGGCGGCACCGTCCACCGCGTGTGGCACGGCGATGCCGAGCTGCCCACCGGCCTTGATTTCATCGCGCTTCCGGGCGGCTTTTCCTATGGCGACTATCTGCGCTCAGGCGCAATGGCCGCACGCTCTCCGGTCATGCAGGCGGTCGTTGCGGCGGCGAACCGTGGCGTCACCGTTCTTGGCGTCTGCAACGGCTTCCAGGTCCTCACTGAAGCCGGCCTCCTCCCCGGCGCGCTGATGCGCAACGCCGGCATCCGCTTTGTCTGCCGCGATGTGCCGCTGGTGGTCGAGAACAACCAGTCGCTGTTCACCGCGCGCTACACCGCCGGCCAGCGCATCATGATCCCGGTCGCGCACCATGATGGCAACTACTTCGCCGACGCCGAAACGCTCGACCGTCTCGAAGGCGAAGGGCGCATCGCCTTCCGCTATGCCGAGCCCGTCAACGGCTCGCAGCGCGATATCGCGGGCGTGCTCAATGATGCCGGTAACGTGCTCGGCATGATGCCGCACCCCGAACGGATGATCGAACCCGCCCACGGTGGCAGCGATGGCCGGGCCTTGTTCGAGAGCGTACTGGCCGGTCTCGGCGTCGCGGCCTGATCCTCAGGCCTGCTGGCGCTGCTGGCCAATCCGTTCGAACAGCGCGCCAGCATCGCGCGCGGTCATCGGGCGGCCAAAGTAGTAGCCCTGGATCTTCTTGCAGCCGAGGCGGCGGATCACCGCCAATTCTTCTTCGGTTTCAACACCTTCCGCTGTGGTCGACATCTCGAGGCTGTCGGCCATCGCCACCACCGCGCGCACGATGGCAAGGCTCTCGGCATTATCTTTCGCCGCCCCCTGCACGAAGCTGCGGTCGACCTTGATCGTCGAGAAGCGCAGTTTCCGGAGGTACCCGAGCGAGGAATAGCCCGTCCCGAAATCATCCAGCGCCACGCCGCACCCCAGCGACATGATCCGTTCCAGCGTCTGCTGCGCCGCCGTCCCGTCGCGCACGAAGATGCTCTCGGTCACCTCGATCTCGAGCCGGTGCGGCGGCAGCCCGCTCGCCGCGAGCGCGCTGACCACCACTTCGGCAAAGCTCGGATCGAGCAGCTGTTCGCCTGAAACGTTGACTGCCACCTTGATCGGATCAGGCCAGTTCGTCGCCTCGAAGCACGCGGTGCGCAGCACCCACTCGCCGATAGGCACGATCAGGCGGGTGTCCTCCGCCAGCGGGATGAACTTCGCCGGGCTCACCGGTCCATGCTCCGCCGAATGCCAGCGCAGCAGCGCCTCGAAGCTGACCGGCTCCTCGGTGATTGCATCGACCACCGGCTGATAAGCGAGCGCGAACTCGCCGCGCTCCAGCGCGTGGCGCAGCGCGAACTCCAGCTTGCGCCGCTCTTCGGCATGCGCATGCAGCGCCGGCTCGTAATCGAAGTGCAGCCCGCCGCCCTCGTCCTTGGCGCGGTAGAGCGCGAGGTCGGCATTGCGCATCAGCGTCTCGACCGTCGCCCCGTCGCGCGGCCCGATTGCCGAACCGACACTCGCACCGACATAGAGCGTGTGATGGTCGATCTCGTAAGGCTGCGAAAGCGCAGTGATCACGGCATAGGCCACTTCGCGGATCCGCGTCCCGTCACCCGCATCGCGCACCACGATGGCGAACTCGTCACCGCCGAGGCGCCCGCACAGTTCGTTCTCGCTCATTAGCGACTTCAAACGATCCGAAACCTTGGCGAGCAGCTGGTCACCCACGAGGTGCCCCAGCGTATCGTTGACCGCCTTGAACCGGTCGAGGTCGATCATCATAAAGCCGCAGCGCATCCGCCAGCGATCCGCCTCGCGCATCGCATCGCCCAGCGTCTCGGTGAGCATCAGGCGGTTGGGGAGCCCGGTCAGCGTGTCGTAGCGGGCGAGGTAGGCGATCTTGTCCGCACTCTCGCGCTGCTCGGTCACGTCCGAACCGACGCCGCGGAAGCCGATGAAGTTGCCGTTGTCGTCAAACCGCGGCGAAGCGGAGAGCTCCCACCAGCGGTTGCTGCCGTGCAGGGTCACGTGGACGAGCAGGTTCGAAAAGCTCTCGCGCCGCTTCAGCCGCTCGGCGAGATCGTGCAGCGAGGAATGGAAGTGCCCGCTTTCCCAGGCCGAGCCGGCAATCAGCTGGATCAGCGGCTTGCCGTCGATGTCCTCGGGGTCCTCACCCAGCGCAAAGGCGAAGCGCGGGCTTGCGGCCCGGACGCGGCGGGTGGAGTCGGTCTGCCACAGCCAGTCGGCCTCACCTTCCTCGAACTCGCGCAGCAGGAGCGAGACGACCTCGCTCTTTTCCGCAACGCCCGCCTCGGCGACCTTGCCGGCGAGGAACATCCGCGCCGCCTCCAGGCTGCCGACCCACAGGAAGATCACGAACGTGATGGCCGCAGCCGCCGCCGTAACCTTGCCGTAGACGAGAAACACCACCACGCTCGCTGCCGCGAGGATCGCATTGAACAGCACCGCGCCCAGCGGCACTGCGGCAAAGGCAAGCGCGGTGCCGGCCATCAGCATGGCCATGATCGTCCAGACCAGCAGGCGCTGCTCGGGCGAAGCAAAGGGCGACATGACAAGGATCGGGATCACCCACACCACGCCCGCCGCAACAGTACAGACGGTGTGGCGATGAATTTCGTGGCGGGTCATCCGGCGGCGATCGGCGTCCTCCAGCGTGCGGTCGAAGTTCGCACCCCAGACCAGCACCCCTGCCAGCATCGCGACCCAGCCGACCAGCGCAGCGATATGGATCGCGCCCCACAGCGCCTGAACGACGAGCATCGCCGCCAGCCCATGGGCGACCAGTCGCGGCCGGGTCAGGCGAGCGAGGCCCGAATACTGCAGTCCGCGCAACCGCCCCCAATCCCCTTCCGCGCTGTCGGAAAGGCCCAGCACAGCCATCGCCGGGAGTTCCCGCGGCAGAGCGGGCAAGCTTTGATCGGTCGGTCGCGTCACACACTGCGGCTTAGTGGAGAAACCTTGCGCAATGGTAAGCGCTTGGAAATTTCCCCCTCAAACACCGCCGTTCCGGGTGTTTTGCAACCTGCTGAAACAAAAAGCACAAGTCCGCCAATAAAGAATTTCTTCAGCAAGTTTTTTACCTCCCCCGCCAGCCGCCTGCAGCTTGCCCCTGCCGCTCTGCGCGGCGGCGTGCTAGCGCAGTGGCAAAGCACTGGAAGCGAGTTCCAACCCGACCATGACTGACCCTCTCCTCGTCCTCGATGGCGGCACCGGCCGCGAGCTTGCCCGCAGCGGGGCGCCGTTCCGCCAGCCCGAATGGTCCGCGCTCGCGCTGATCGAGGGGCCGAAGTTCGTCAGCGCCGTCCACCGCGCTTATGTTGCGGCCGGAGCGGATGTGATCACGACCAATTCCTATGCGGTTGTCCCCTTCCACATCGGCGAGGATCGCTTTGCCGAACAAGGCGCCGCACTTGCCGCCCTCGCCGGACGTCTTGCCCGCGAAGTCGCGGATTCGGCGGAGCGGAAGGTCCGCGTCGCGGGATCGCTACCGCCTATCTGCGGATCCTATCGCCCCGATCTCGTCGATCTCGACCGCGCCCGCCCGGTGCTGGAAGTCCTCGTCGCGGCGCTCGCGCCCAGCATCGACCACTGGCTCGCGGAAACGCTGTCCTCGCTCGTCGAAGCGCGCCTTGCCGCCTCGCTCACTGCCCCCACAGGCAAGCCGCTGTGGCTGTCGTTCACGCTGGAGGACGAACGGCCGACCGCCGAGCCCGCGCTGCGCTCGGGCGAAACCGTGCGCGAGGCGGCGCAGCTTGCGCAGGAACTCGGCGCGGCAGCGCTGCTGTTCAATTGCAGCCAGCCCGAAGTGATGGAAGCCGCGGTCCGCGCCGCCCGCGCGGAGCTGGGACCGGACAGCCCCATCCGCATCGGCGTCTATGCCAATGCCTTCCCGCCGATGGCTGCCGATGCCGAGGCCAACAACGGACTGACGCCCATCCGCGAGGACCTCACGCCCGAAGGATACGGCTGCTTTGCCGCCGCCTGGCATGCTGCCGGAGCCTCGATCCTCGGCGGCTGCTGCGGGATCGGCCCGGAACATATTGCGGCACTGCGCCGCGAAGCCGTCCATGCCTGACACAGCGGCGCGCACCCAGCCTGCCACCACCAAACCGCCGGGCTGGCCCGACGAGGTGGCACTGGGCGTGCTGCCAGCGGGCGAGGAGCTGATCGTCCACGCCCGCTATCTCGGCACCCGGATCGATACGCGCGGGCTCGCCGCCGATATCGTGCTGCGCGATCTTGCCGCGGCCGCTGGCCTGACCTTCGCCTTCCGCTACGGCGTGGCGGTGACCTTCTGCACGGCGGCGGACCGTATCCCCGCGCTCGATATGGCGCTCCTCGCCCATGTGCAGGAACCCGCCGAGCAGCAGGAAGTCGAGACCGCCGGCGTGCTCATCACCGACGGCGGCAAGGACCGTGTCGACGATGACGGGGTGATCCAGCTCGCCGACGATGAAGAGCCGCGCCTGCTCCTCGTCGCGACGGTGCTGGCACACAGCGTGATGCTTTCGCGCGACGAGATGCTCGTCTCGGAAGTGTTCGATTCCAGCGTGCCGCTGGTTGCCGATCTGCAGATCAACGGCAAGGCCCGCCTCTCGATCCCCGCGGTCATGCGCATGGTCGGCCGCGTGCTGGCGGCGCGGCACCGCGTGATGGGCACCGCGCAGGCCGGCGAGCGGCCCGACCTTCTCTGGGACCACCCCGATCTCGACCGGCTCTACACCCGGCTCGAGGCCGAGTACGAACTGGGTGAGCGCGCCGAAGTGCTCGAGCGCAAGTTCGGCGCACTGGGCGATTTCACCGAAGTGCTGCTCGATATCGCGCAGGACAAGCGCGCCGTCCGCCTCGAAGTCGCGATCATCGCGCTGATCGCGGTCGAGCTGCTGCTCTCGATCAGCAAGGCGATCGGCGGCTAACCCTAAACGCTATTCGGCCTGCGCTGATAGAGCACGAGCCCGTCGCCGAGGATCAGATATTCACCGACCGGTTCGTAGTGCCGGGCGAGCTCCTCCAGCACGATCGGCGCGGTGAACGAGGTGGCGTAGATGCTGCGATCGGACCGCGCGAGGATGAACATCGGGCGCTTCGCCAAGAACTCCGCCACGATCTGCTCCTGTGGCCGCCCCACCGCGCCGTGCTCCATGTATTCGGCGCTGTGGAACGGGAAGGGATACTTGGCCCTCGGCCGCGTGTCGGTGGCGCCATAGGTCGCGGTTGGGCCCGAGAAGACATAGAGCGTGCGCTCCGCACCGCCCGCTTTCACCCGGTCAACCAGCGCCCGGAACTGCACGACATCGGCGCGGCCAGCCGCGATGCTGCCCGGGAAGTTGCCGATGACGACCAGCGCGGCGACCAGCACCCCCGCTCCGAACCAGCCCGCGCGCTGGCGCAGATCGTAGAACGGCACTGCCAGCAGCACCGCGAACGGGCCGAGGAAGGCGTAGTAATAGGCTAGCACATTGCTGGGAAAATAGATCGAAGCGAGCGCGCCGAACGTCATCACCACCACAAGCGCACTCGCCCGATGCGGATAGGTCTGCCCCAGCCGCGCCCAGGCCCAAACTCCGGAGGCGATCATCAACAGGAACGGCGCGATCACCATCAGCGTCTTCGGATGGAAGCGGCCGATGCTGGTCTTGCGTTCGAAGATCGAGACGAAGTTGGCGTAGACGAAGTCATCCCAATGGCCAGCCGCCGCATACCACGCGCCGATCACGATCGTCGGCGCCAGCCCCGCCAGTGCATAGAGGCATGCCCGCCCCAGCACGGCCGGCACCGAGCGCTGGCGGCGATAGTCCTCCAGCAGCACGAACATGGCAAACATGGCGCAGAACGGCGCGGCGGTATACTTGATCTGCAGCGCGACGCCGCCCAGCAGCATGGCCCCAAGCATCGCCCGTAGCGATCCCGGATAGACCATCGCGAGGTACATCATGCCGAGGCAGAACGGCGTGAACAGCAGTTCGCTCTGCGCGCCCCGACACCCGAACACGGTCATGGCGAGCAAGTACAGCAGCGCCGCGACCCAACCGGTGCGGCGGTCGGCCAGCACGGCCGCTATGCGATAGGCGAGCCACGCACCGATGCAGGCAAACAGGTTGGCCATGGCAAGATAGGCGAAGGCCCCGCGCCCGAGCAGCGCATGCGCCGCTTCATAGAGCAGGAACAGCCCGACCGGCTTGCGATCCCACACATCGACATAGGGCACCTGCCCGTCGAGCATGGCGGTCGCGACATAGGAATAGAACTGCTCGTCGTGGTCGACGACCGGGTTGTCCATCCACCATATGCGGATGAGCAGCGAACTCGCCGCAATGAACAACAGGACCGGCAGTTCGCGAACGAGAAGGCCGGTCCTTGTGGTCATTCCACGGTAACCGATTTCGCCAGATTGCGCGGCTGATCCACATCGGTCCCCTTGGCCACGGCCACATGATAGGCGAGCAGCTGCACCGGCACCGCATAGACCAGCGGCGCGATCAGCGGGTGAACCTTGGGCATCTCGATCGTCGCGAGGCAGCCCTCGCCCGCTTCCTCGATCCCCGCCGCATCCGAAATCAGCACGACCTTGCCGCCGCGTGCGCGCACTTCCTGCATGTTCGATACGGTCTTCTCAAACAGCGGCCCCGAAGGCGCCAGCACGATCACCGGCACCGCCTCGTCGATCAGCGCGATCGGCCCGTGCTTCATCTCGCCCGAGGCATAGCCCTCAGCATGGATGTAGCTGATTTCCTTCAATTTCAGCGCGCCCTCAAGCGCCAGCGGATAGTCCGGGCCGCGCCCCAGATAGAGCACGTCGCGCGCCGGGGCGATGAGGTGCGCCATCGCCGCGATCTCGTCATCATGCGCCAGCGCGGCATTGAGCGCAGCGGGCGTTTCGGCGAGCTGGTTGACGATATCGGCCTCTTCCTCGCGGCTGAGGCGCCCGCGCTTCACCGCAAGGTGTGCGGCGAGCGCCGCCAGCACGGCCAGCTGGCAGGTGAACGCCTTGGTCGAGGCGACGCCGATTTCCGGCCCCGCATGGGTCGGCAGCAGCAAGTCCGCCTCGCGCGCCATCGAGCTCGTCGGCACGTTGACGACGACCGCGATGGTCTGCCCTTCCGCCTTGCAGTGGCGCAGCGCGGCCAGCGTATCCGCCGTCTCGCCGCTCTGCGAGATGAACAGCGCGAGGCCGCCCGGCTCGAGCACCGGATCGCGGTAACGGAACTCGCTCGCCACATCGATGTCCACCGGCAGGCGCGCGAACTGCTCGAACCAGTACTTCGCGACCATGCCGGCGTAGAAGCTCGTCCCGCAGGCGACGATGGTCACGCGGCTGATGCTGGAGAGATCGAAATCGATCTGCGGCAACGCAACGGTCTGGTCGATCCGGCGCAAGTAGCTGCGCAGGGTCTGCGCCACCACGGTCGGCTGCTCGAAGATTTCCTTCTGCATGAAGTGGCGGAACTCGCCCTTCTCGATCGCCGCTGCCGTTGCGCCCGAAGCGACGATGGGGCGCGTGACCGGCTGATCGTTCACGTCATAGATCGCCGCGCCCTCGCGCGTGATGACGACCCAGTCGCCTTCCTCCAGATAGGTGATCCGCTGCGTAAGCGGCGCGAGCGCCAGCGCGTCCGAGCCGAGGTAGGTCTCGCCCTCGCCGTATCCCACCACCAGCGGCGAGCCGAGCCGCGCGCCGATCAGCATGTCGTCGTGCTGGCGGAACGCGATGGCGAGCGCGAAGGCGCCGCGCAGCGTGGGCAGCACGGCCTTGACCGCATCCTGCGGGCTGAGCCCGGCCTCCACCTGCTCGGACACGAGGTGCGCCACGACTTCGGTGTCGGTCTCGCTCTCGAACACGCGCCCGCGCGCGATCAGGGCGTCGCGCAGCGGCTTGAAGTTCTCGATGATGCCGTTGTGGACCAGCGCCACTTCGCCCGTCGCATGCGGGTGGGCATTGCTGGTGGTCGGCGCGCCGTGGGTTGCCCAGCGGGTGTGGGCGATGCCGATCAGCCCTTCGGCGGGATGGCGCACCAGTTCGAGCACGAGGTTGTTGAGCTTCCCCTCGGCGCGGCGGCGCACCAGCTGATCGTCCTCCACCAGGCAGATGCCGGCGCTATCATAGCCGCGGTATTCCATGCGGCGCAGGCCATCGACCAGCCGGTCCGCCACCTGTTCCTTGCCGACAATTCCGATGATTCCGCACATGGGGTGAGGGGCTTTCGTTCAGAGGGTATAAGGTACGCGGATGCCCGGCATTTCAGCCGGGAAATCCTTGGTGTTGCGGGTAACCAGCACGCGCCCGCGGGTCAGCGCGGTCGCCAGAATGATGGCATCGGGCGATTTCAGACGTGGCCGTTCCCGCCGCAGCGATGCCGCGCGGGAGGCGATCTCCATGTCGATCTCGTCGATGGCGAACTTCTCGAGGAAAGCTTCGGTCGCGCGCAGGGTCTGCCCCTCGCCCTTCGACAGGATCTCGATCCAGGCCATGCGGCTGAGCCAGAGGCGCCTGCCTGCCGAGGCTGCGCGCTTCAATTCGGTCCGCGCCGGGTCAAAGCCCAGCAGCGCATCGATCACGATATTGGAATCGAAGGCATAGTCGCTCACGCCGGGTCATCTTCGTGCTTGGGCGCGGCATTGCGCATGGCAAGATAGACCTGGCGCTGGCGATCATCCTCCGCGTCGAAAAGGTCGGGAAACTCAGCCCTTACCGCTTCGTAATCGTCATCCCAAGGCCGCGTCGAGGCGGCCCGTTCGCGCCGCTGCCACGCCACGGAATCGCCGATATCAGTGCGATCCTTCCACAGGCCAAAGCCGCTGTCGATCCAGTCGGTCCCGCTTGCCGAAGCTTGCGCCTTGTAGGTCGCCACTGCATCGCGCAGCACCGAGGCGCGCGATTTACCCTGCTCCGCCGCGCGGGCATCGAGCCACTGGATATCATCATCGGGCAGATCGGCGAGGATTCGGGTCATTATGATATCGCGATATCATATCATGATATCATGTCAAGGAGAATCACCGGCAAGGCTTGCCACCCGCCCCGCCAGCGATAGTCTCCAACGGTAAACAAGTCCGCACCACAGATGCGGGAAAAGGGGATCCCCGATGGCGACGACGTCCACGCTCAAGGTCTACCATCTGCCCGGCGCCTGGGGCCTGCCCACTGTCAGTCCGTTCTGTCTCAAGCTCGATGCCTGGCTGCGCATGGCCGGCATCGAACACGAAAGCCACACCGCCGCCACGCCGTTTGCCGGGCCCAAGGGCAAGGCCCCGTGGATCGAGCAGGACGGCACGAAACTCGGCGATTCGACCTTCATCATCGCCCACCTCATCGAGCAGACCGGCATCGATCCCGATGCCCACCTCACGCCCGCCCAGCGCGGCATGGCCGTGGCGATCCAGCGCCTGATCGACGAGAACCTCTACTGGACGATGGTCCATGATCGCTGGATGAACGAGGCGAACTGGCGCCAATTCCGCGATGTCGTGCTCGGCGGCCTTGCCGTCCCGCTCCGCCGCGTGCTCGGTCCCGTGGCGCGGCGCGGGGTGAAGAAGCAGCTCGAAGGCCACGGCATGGGCATCCACAGCCCCGCGGAAATCGCCGCCATCGGCCGCCGCGACGTGAACGCGCTGTCCGGCATTCTCGGCGAGCAGGACTGGTTCTTCGGCGCTGAGCCCACCTCGACCGACGCCGTCGTCTATGCCCAACTCGTCAACATCTGGCGGGCACCGTTCGAAAGCGAAGTCCGCCGCGCCATTGGCCAGACGCCGAACCTGGTCGCCTTCATCGACCGCTTCGCGGCGCGATATTACTGACCGGCTGGGACAAATTCGGGGGTAGGCGAACGGACCGAAATTGGTGGGAAGCGGACGTAGCGCGAACTACAGATTGCTTTGCCGCTGGTTATCGCTGGGCCATTTGCGTTGCAGGCGAGCGATAGCACCTAGATATGCAAACGCCCCGAATGATAAAAGCGCACCGCCGCTGCTAGGCTCTCCCGTCAGTCCAAAGCCGACGATGAAAGAAACGGCGAAGGCGCAGAGAGCTAGTGCTCCAAGTCGCCAATCCAAACCGCTTGTGGAGCTCGCGTAAACAATCGCATCTCGCGTTCGATCGAAGCCAAGCTCTTGTGCAGACTTCATTTCTTTTGTCAGCATGGCATAACTATTTACCAGAACGGCTATTCCGAAGAGAGCCAGACCTACCACCGTCATCGGGATTCCAAGCGGAAGCCGCGCAATGGAAACTGCAAGAGAGATTGATATGGAGGCACCCCCTACAGGCAGCGCCGATCTCTCTAATCGCGACGCAAGTGTCTGCCGCATGGATAAGACTCTCGATCACATCTCAAGTTGGTTTCGCATCCGCTTCGAATGTCCGCAAGTGGGCGCAAACGGACATTCGCATGGCTCCGCGCGGCCTAACGATTCTCCCGCCACCACTTGAACGTAAACACCGCCGCGCTTGGCCCCTCGCGCCCCAGCTGCGCCAGCTTGTCGAGCGCCTCGGCCACGCTCGGGATATGGCCCTCGGGCACTTCCCACAGCGCCAGCGAAGGCTCCATCGGCTCGAACCACTCGCCGCGCCGCGCCAGCACGGCGCGGTGATCGACCTGGCGATAGGCGAAGGCCT
This sequence comes from Novosphingobium sp., assembly GCF_019748365.1. Lineage (GTDB taxonomy): Bacteria > Pseudomonadota > Alphaproteobacteria > Sphingomonadales > Sphingomonadaceae > Novosphingobium. Next base: position 26,160 of record NZ_JAIEPN010000074.1, on the reverse strand, counting down.
CCAGCGAGGGCACATCGCGCCACACCGAAAGATTGACGATGAAATCGGCGTCCCCCGCCACTGCCTCGATCGCGGTGGCATCGTTCGCATCGCCCTCACCCACCAGCCGCCAGATGAACCCGTCCGCCACATCGGCCTGCGCGTTCACATGGTCGAGCGCGTCCATGAAGGCCTGGTTGGCGGGGTCCGCCTTGGGGCGGCGGAAGCGGGCGACATTGAGCTGGGCGATAGGCATGGTCGGATCTCGCGCCGAAAATAGACGACCCGCTCGGTCTCGGCAAAACCGGCGGCAAGATGGAAGGCATGGCTGTCAGGATTGTCGGCCAAGGCATCGGAGGCAAATTCGGTGCATTCGCGCGACCGGCCCCAGTCCGCCACCGCATCACACAGCCGCCGGGCAAGCCCCTGCCCACGCGCCGCCTCGCTCACGAAGATACCCTCGAGAAACACCACCGGCGAGGTCTCGCAGCCGTTCACATAATCGTGCCGCAGCGAGCCTTCCGCAAAGCCGACGACTTCGCCGCCCTGCACCGCCACCAGATTGAGCAGCCGGTCCGTCTCCGCCAGCTGCTCCTCCGCTTCGGCCCGGTGCTCGGACTGCGAAACCTCATCCCACAGCGCATGCCGCAGCGCCGCCCAGCCATCGAGGTGTTCCTCTCTGGCCGGGACAATGGCGATCATTTCCGTTCGGCCTTCTTGCGCTTCATCGCATCGTGGAAGCGGTCGGCCCAGCCGGGCTTGACCAGCTGTTCGGCGCGCACGAGCCGGAGTTCGCCGTCGGCCACGTCGCGGCTCACCGCGCTGCCTGCCGCCACGATGGCGTCCGCCCCGATCTTCACCGGCGCGATGAGGGCCGAGTTGGAGCCGATGAAGGCCCGCTCGCCGATCACGGTGCGATACTTGAAGTAGCCATCGTAGTTGCAGGTGATCGTGCCCGCGCCGATGTTCGCGCCCGCGCCCACATCCGCATCGCCGAGGTAGGTCAGGTGATTGGCCTTGGCCCCGGCGTGGAGCACCGCGTTCTTCACCTCGACGAAGTTGCCGACGCGCGCCTTTTCTTCCAGCACCGCGCCCGGCCGCAGCCGCGCGAAGGGCCCCACCGAAACGCCGCTTTCCAGCCGCGCACCCTCGATGTGGCAGAAGGCGTGGATCACCACGTTGTCGGCCACCGTCACGCCCGGGCCGAACACCACGTTCTGCTCCACCGTCACATCGCGGCCCAGCACGGTATCCCAGGCAAACCACACCGTCTCGGGCGCGACGAGGCTGGCGCCGTCCGCCATCGCCTGCAGACGGCGCTTCTTCTGCCAGCGCGCTTCGGCCTCGGCGAGTTCGGCGCGGCTGTTGATCCCGGCCACCTCGCCTGCATCGTCCGTCACCACCACAGCGCAGACGCGGCCATCGCCGTTCGCCACATTGACAATATCGGTGAGGTAGTATTCGCCCTGCGCGTTGTCGTTGCCCACGCGCGCCAGCAGCGCGAACAGCTCGTCCCCGCGCACCGCCATCAGGCCCGAATTGCACAGGCGGCAGGCGCGCTCCTCGGCGCTTGCATCCTTGTGCTCGACCATCTTCTTCACGACGCCATTCTCGGCGATTACCCGGCCATACTGGAGCGCGTCCTCCGGCTCGAAGCCCAGCACGACGACCGCCGGGTTGTCACCGGCATGCAGCCGCTCGAGCATCGCGCGCATCGTCTCGGTGCGCACGAAAGGCACGTCGCCGTAAAGGATCAGCACGTCGCCCGAAAAGCCCGCCAGCGCGCCCTCGGCCTGCTGCACTGCGTGCCCGGTGCCAAGCTGCGGGTCCTGCACGGCCAGTTCCGCGCTATCCCCCAGCGCTGTCGCCAGTTGCTCACGGCCCGCGCCCACCACGACGACCTTGCGCGCCGGCTCCAGTGCATCGGCGCTGGCCATGAGATGCATCAGCATCGGCCGACCAGCGATCGGGTGCAGCACCTTGTGCAGATCACTTTTCATGCGGGTGCCCTTGCCAGCGGCGAGAACAACAAGGGCGAGCGGAGAGGAAGCATCAGTCATGCGCGTTCCTTGCCAGCATTTCCTTGCAGTTTCCAGAATGCGCCGCCACGGAGCGGGGCATGACGGATTTTCCCTTCCAGATCGTCGGTTTCGACCTCGACGGCACGCTGCTCGATACCGCCTACGATATCGGCCACGCGCTCAATCACGCGCTCACCCATGTCGGCCGCCCGCTCGTTCCGATCGATGAAGCCCGGCGCTTCATCGGCGGCGGCAGCGCGCAGATGCTGCACAACGCGCTGATGGCGAGCGGCGGGATGGACGGCATCGATTTTCCCGGCCTGCAGGAACGCCTGCTTGGCTACTATGCCGAAAACATCGCGCGCCACACGGCCTTGTTCCCGGGCGGCGAAGCCATGATGGACGCGCTGGCATCGCGCGGCGTCCACCTTGCCATCGCCACCAACAAGCGCGAGGACCTTGCCCGCCGTCTGTTCGACGAGCTTGGCCTCACCTCCCGCTTCGCCACGATCCTCGGTGGCGATACGCTCGGCCCCGGCCGCGCCAAGCCCGCGCCCGACATGCTTCACGAAATGGTCGCGCGCTGCGGCGGTGGCCGGACGGCGTTTGTCGGCGATACGACCTTCGACATCGGCGCGGCCCGCGCCGCGAAGATGCCTGTGGTCGCTGTGGCCTTCGGCTTCAACGATCTGCCGCCGCATGAGCTCGGCGCGGATGCGGTGATCGACCATTTCGATGAGCTCGTCCCTGCCCTGGAAGCCCTCGCGCGATAGAAAAAGGTGGGGTGGCAGCAGATAATCTGCGCATCCCCTGCGCCTTGCCATCCGCACGCGGCAGCGCCACTCTTGGGGCAAGCAGTCCATCCCCGAGGAGATCCCGATGTCCGAAGAATACGTGCCGCCCAAGGTCTGGACCTGGAACAAGGAAAACGGCGGCGCCTTTGCCGGCGTCAACCGCCCCACCGCCGGCGCACAGAAAGAGGTGGAGCTGCCGGTCGGCGAGCATCCCTTCCAGCTCTATTCACTGGGCACGCCCAATGGCCAGAAGGTCACGATCCTGCTCGAGGAGCTGCTCGAGCTTGGCATCACCGGCGCCGAATACGATGCTTGGCTGATCAAGATCTTCGAAGGCGACCAGTTCGGCAGCGGCTTCGTCGATCTCAATCCCAACTCGAAGATCCCCGCGATGCTCGACAAGAGCGGCCCCGAACCTTTCCGCCTGTTCGAATCGGGCGCGATGCTCGTCCATCTTGCGGAAAAGTTCGGCCACTTCCTCCCCAAGGAAGGCCCGGCCCGCGCCGAAGTGCTTTCGTGGCTGTTCTGGCAGGTCGGCTCGGCGCCGTTCATGGGCGGCGGCTTCGGCCACTTCTATGCCTATGCGCCGTTCAAGATCGAATACGCGATCGATCGCTATGCGATGGAAACCAAGCGCCTGTTCGATGTCGCCAACAACCAGCTGAAAAAGACGCGCTTCCTCGCCGGGGACGACTACACGATCGCCGACATGGCGACCTATCCGTGGCTCGGCAACATCTACCGGGGCGAAGCCTATGGCGATGCGGCGACGTTCCTTTCGATGCACGAATATGAAGCCGTCGGCCGCTGGGTCGCCGAACTCGACGCCCGCCCTGCGGTGAAGCGCGGCAGGCTGGTCAACACCAACAAGGGCATCCTCGAACGCCACAGCGCCGCCGATTTCGCCGCGCTGCCGGAAGGTACGCTCTGAGATCGAGGCGGATGGGGCAGGATGTGCCCCATCCGCCCCTTGTCCATCTCGCGCTCGCCGCTATAAGCGCGCCACCCTGTTGGGGCGTCGCCAAGTGGTAAGGCACCGGTTTTTGGTACCGGCATTCGGAGGTTCGAATCCTCCCGCCCCAGCCAGTCTCCCGAACAGCTTGTCAGCAGCGCCAGTCGCGCTAGCGTGAACCGCGATGACTGACCTGCGCCTCAATCCGATCTACGCCGAAATGCCCGTAACCGTGTTCGAGCACATGTCGGGCCTCGCCCGCAGCCTTGGCGCGATCAATCTGGGCCAGGGCTTTCCCGATACGCCGCCTCCGCCCGCGCTCACCGCCGCCGCGATCCGCGCGATGGAAACGCGCTCGCAGCAATACCCGCCGAGCATGGGCGTGCCCGAACTGCGTGATGCTGTCGCGGCCTATTATGGGCGCACGCAGGGCCTTGCCCTCACCCGCGAGCAGGTCGTCGTCACCTCGGGCGCGACCGAGGCGATTGCCGCCGCGATCCTTGCGGTGGTCGGGGCGGGCGACGAAGTGCTGCTGTTCTCACCCGCCTATGATGCCTATGCCCCGCTGGTGCGCCGCGCGGGCGGTGTGCCGGTGTTCATTCCCTTGAGCCCGCCCGATTGGCGCTATGACGAAGCCCGGATCCGCGCCGCCATCAGCCCGCGCACCCGTGCGCTGATCCTCAATGATCCGCTCAATCCCACCGGCTCGGTCGCGAGCCCGGAGGAACTGGCCCTCCTCGCCCGAATCGCCTGCGAGCATGATCTCGTCGCCATCTGCGATGAAGTCTGGGAAGCGGTGCGCTTCGATGGCCTTGCGCACCGATCGCTGCTGGCCGAGCCGGGCATGGCGGAGCGCGCGATCAAGATCGGCTCGGCGGGCAAGATCTTCGGCGCGACGGGCTGGAAGGTCGGCTGGATGGTCGGCGATGCCGCGCTCACCACGGTGCTGGCCAAGGCGCACCAGTTCCTCACCTTCACCACCCCGCCGATGCTGCAATGGGCCGCTGCCGAGGGCCTTGCCGACCCTGCGATCACCGACGCGCTCCATGCCGAATGGTCGGCGTCGCGCGGCGTCCTCATCGAAGGCCTTTCCGCAGCCGGTTTCGCCGTGCTCGCGAACAAGGCCACATGGTTCGCCTGCATCGATCTGCCTGCCAGCGGCATCGCGATCGATGACCGCACTTTCAGCGAGCGCGCTGTGCGCGAGGCGGGAGTCGCCTCGATCCCGCTGTCAGCCCTCTGGGAAGGCGATGGCGGCCCGACCACGATCCTGCGCCTGTGCCACTGCAAGCCGCCAGCGATGCTGGAAGATGCCTTGGCGCGCCTCAGCGCGTGGCGCGCAAGCCTTTAGAGCCCTTCCAGCCACTCCGCGATCATCGCGCGCCCCGCCGCGACTGCACCCGGCCCATGCGCCGCGTGCGAAGCGCGCAGTTCAACGGGGCATTTCCCGGCGGCAGTGAGGTAATCGAAGTCCTGCGCGATCCAGTCCTCGAAGCGCTCGTCCTCGCCCATTTCGGCGTGGAACTGCAGCGCCAGCACGTTGCGCCCGCGCCGGAAGGCCTGATGCTGGTACAGCGGGCTCGATGCCAGCAATTCCGCGCCCTCGGGCAGGGTGAAGGTATCGCCGTGCCAATGCAGCACCGGCACGTCCGCCAGATGACGCAGCGGCCCCTCGCGGTCGTGGATCGCCACCGGCGCGAAGCCGATTTCCTTGACTGGCCCGGCATAGACCTCCGCCCCCAGAGCCGCCGCAATCATCTGCGCGCCGAAGCACACGCCCAGGGTCGGCCGGTCCGCCGCCAGCCGCCGTGCGAGCAGCTTGAGCTGGCACGATATCCACGGATGCGCCTCGCGCTCGTAGACCCCCATCGGCCCGCCCATCATCACCACCAGATCGGGCGAGACGAGATCGAGCGCATGGAAATCCTGATCGTCAACGTCCACGCGGTCGATCACATAGCCAGCCGCCTCGATCGGCGCGCGGAACCCCGCAACGCCTTCGCGCGGCACGTGGCGGATGATCAGCGCGGTCTTCATGGCAGGTCGAGCTCCCGAGTCGGAAGCTTATTTCTACAAAATTGATAGACTATCGCCAGCGACTTGGAATTGTCCCTGCCAAAGCTGGACTTCGCCGCACACGAAAAGGCCCGCCGCGCGAACGATCGCACGGCGGGCCAGCTTTCCTCCCCAGGAAAGTCTTGTGTGGGGCGCAGGTGGGCCTCAGCGGCCCATCGCGCTGCCAAGCCGGTGGTAGAGGTGCGAGAACTTTACCGATTCCGGCTGGTCCTCGATCACCTTGAGGTAGTGCAGCACGGCCTCGCGGATAAGCTTGAAGTCTTCGGTGGAAAGGACCGCACGGGCCCGGGTTGGTTCAGCCATTGTCCTTGCTCCTCTCTAACTGGTTATGCAGCGAACTGGTTCATGGTGTTGTGCGCGCCGCCCGCCTTGAGCGCGGCTTCGCCGGCGAAGTATTCCTTGTGATCATCGCCAAGGTCGGAACCGGCCATGTTCTGGTGCTTCACGCAGGCGATGCCCTGGCGGATTTCGGCGCGCTGGACGTTCTTGACGTAGCCCAGCATGCCCGCGTCGCCGAAGTATTCCTTCGCCAGATTGTCGGTGCTGAGCGCTGCGGTGTGGTAGGTCGGCAGCGTGATGAGGTGGTGGAAGATTCCCGCCTCGCGCGCCGCATCGCGCTGGAAGGTGCGGATGCGCTCGTCGGCTTCGTCGGCGAGCGCGCTACCGTCGTAGTCCACGCTCATCAGGCGTGCCCGGTCGTAGGCGCTCATGTCGCGGCCTTCGGCGGTCCAGGCATCGAACACCTGCTGGCGGAAGTTCAGCGTCCAGTTGAAGCTGGGGCTGTTGTTGTAGACCAGCTTGGCATTGGGGATCACTTCGCGGATGCGGTTCACCATGCCGCCGATCTGGCCGATGTGGGGCTTCTCGGTCTCGATCCAGAGGAGGTCGGCGCCGTTCTGCAGGCTCGCGATGCAATCGAGCACGCAGCGGTCCTCGCCCGTGCCGGGGCGGAACTGGAACAGGTTCGAAGGCAGGCGCTTGGGGCGCATCAGCTTGCCATCGCGGGCAATCAGCACGTCGCCGTGGCCGAGGGTGGTCGCATCGACTTCCTCGCAATCGAGGAATGCATTGTACTGGTCAGCCAGATCGCCCGGCTCCTTCACATAAGCGATCTGCTTGGTGAGGCCCGCGCCAAGGCTGTCGGTGCGCGCCACGATCACGCCGTCGTCGACGCCGAGTTCCATGAAGGCGTAGCGGACTGCGCGGATCTTCGCGAGGAAGTCCTCGTGCGGCACGGTGACCTTGCCGTCCTGGTGGCCACACTGCTTTTCGTCCGAGACCTGGTTCTCGATCTGGATGCAGCAGGCGCCCGCTTCGATGAACTTCTTGGCGAGAAGATAGGTCGCCTCAGCATTGCCGAAACCGGCGTCGATATCGGCGATGATCGGCACGACGTGGGTCTGGTACTCGTCGATCTTGTGCAGCAGGCGGTGCGTATTCACCGCGTCACCCGCAGCCTTCGCCGCGTCGAGCTCGCGGAACAGCATGCCGAGCTCGCGCGCATCGGCCTGACGCAGGAAGGTGTAGAGCTCCTCGATCAGCGCCGGAACGCTGGTCTTCTCGTGCATCGACTGGTCGGGCAGCGGGCCGAATTCGCTGCGCAGCGCGGCGACCATCCAGCCCGAAAGGTAGAGGTAGCGGCCCTTGGTCGTGCCGAAGTGCTTCTTGATCGAGATCATCTTCTGCTGGCCGATGAAGCCGTGCCAGCAGCCCAGCGACTGCGTGTACTTCGCCGGATCGGCATCATAGGCGGCCATATCGGCGCGCATGATCTTGGCGGTGTAACGCGCGATGTCGAGACCGGTCTGGAAGCGGTTCTGCAGACGCATGCGCGCCACCGAAGCGGCGTCGATCCCGTCCCAGGGCTTGCCATAAGGCGCGATCGCCTTGGCGGCTTCGTTGATGGTCTGGGAGTAGGTCATGAGTCTCGCTTCCTGCTCTGGGGTAGTCTTGATGCCTCCCGGCTAGACCCGCCAACGCACCCGCGAAACCCGCAGCGCAGTCATGTTGTCAAACTTTACAGAATATGCTTGTAAAGTTGTGCAGCTCTTACTTGAGCCTCACAGGATCTGTTAACCATATGGAATCGCGCCCGCTCTACCTCGGCCCCCGCTTGAAACGCCTGCGCCGCGAGCTGGGCCTCACGCAGGCCGTCATGGCCGATGATCTCGCGATTTCGCCGAGCTACATCGCCCTCCTTGAACGCAACCAGCGCCCGCTCACCGCCGATCTCCTGCTGCGCCTCGCCAAGGCCTACAAGCTCGATGTCAGCGAACTCGCCGCCGACGAGCGCGACGATTATGCCCGCCGCTTGTCCGATGTGCTGAAGGACCCGATCTTCGCCGAGATCGATCTGCCCGCATTGGAAGTGGCCGACGTTGCCACCAGCTACCCCGGCGTGACCGAGGCCATGCTGCGGCTCCACACCGCCTACATGCGCGAGCAGCAGGCGCTGGCCTCCTATCGCGGCGGCGCGGGCAGCGATGCGGCCGATCCCCTCGCCGAAGCGCGCCGATTCGTCGCCCATCGCCGGAACTATTTCCCCGCGCTCGACAGCAAGGCCGAGGCGCTGGCCGAGGAGATCGAGAAGCTCGGCGGCCTGCAGGAAGGCGGGCTTGCCGAATACTTGCGCGGGCAGGGCCTGCGCGTGCGCCTGATGCCGGCGGACATCATGATGGACGCGCTGCGCCGCTATGATCGCCATGCCGAACAGTTGCTGATCGACGAGACGCTAGGGCCCCAGGCGCGCCGCTGGCAGATGGCGCTCCACATCGCCTACACCGCGCTGCGCAGCGAGATCGCCGCTCTCGTGCGCGGTGCCAGCTTCTCGAGCGAGACCGCCGCCCAGCTCGTCCGCCGCGCGCTCGCCGCCTATGGCGCGGCTGCCCTCATCATGCCCTACGACCGCTTCGCCCGTGCCGTGGACGCGCGCGCCTATGATATCGAAGCGCTTTCCGGCCAGTTCGGCGCGAGCTTCGAGCAAGTCGCGCACCGCCTGACCACGCTCAACCGCCCCGGGCAGGAGCGCGTCCCCTTCTTCTTCATCCGCGTCGATGCAGCGGGCAACGTCTCCAAGCGGCTCGACGGTGCGGGCTTTCCCTTCGCGGCCCACGGCGGCGGCTGCCCGCTATGGAGCCTGCACGATTGCTTCCGCCGCCCGGGTGAAGTCCTCACCCAGTGGCTCGAGCTCCCCGGCGGCGAGCGCTTCTTCAGCGTCGCGCGCAGCGTCACTTCGGGCGGGGGCGGCCATGGCAAGCCCGCCGTCCTGCGTGCCATCGCGCTGGGCTGCACGGCCGAGCATGCATCGAAGCTGATCTACGCGCGCGGCGAGCAGCCTGCGCCCACGCCCATCGGCGTCACCTGCCGCCTGTGCAACCGCGCCACCTGCACCGCCCGCGCCGAACCGCCGCTGGGGCGGGAGATCCTGCCGGACGACTACCGCAAGACGCCGGAGCCGTTCACGTTTGCGGAGAGCTGAACGAACCCCTCCGACCCGCTTCGCGGGCCACCTCCCCATTTGCGTCTTCGACGAAAATGGAGAGGAAAAGAAAGTCCTATCCATTTTTCCCGTAGGGACAAATGGGGAGGTGGCCTGCCGCAGGCAGGTCGGAGGGGTATTCCTCATTTCCCGCACACCGCATTGCACAAAACCCGATTGACCCCGCACACCCCCGCCGCGAAAGTCAGGCAGACCAGAATGGGGGCCGAACAGATGATCACACGCCGCACGCTCATGGCCGGCCTCACCGCCGCGGCCCTGCTTCCCCGCTGGGCGCACGCCGCCGCGCCTGCCGATGGCGTCGATCCCGCGCTGGTGAAGTTCATCGAAGGCCTGCCCAAGACCGAATACCACGTGCACCTCGAAGGCACGCTCGAGGCCGAGATGAAGTTCGCGCTCGCCAAGCGCAACGGGCTGAACCTCCCCTTCGCGGACGTCGCCGCGATGAAGGCGAGCTACAACTACCACGACCTCCCGAGCTTTCTCGCGATCTACTACGACGGCATGAAGGTGCTGCTGAAGGAGCAGGATTTCTATGATCTTGCCTACGCCTACCTGGCGAAGGCCGCCTCGCAGAACGTGATCTACACCGAGATGTTCTTCGACCCGCAGGAGCACCTCAAGCGCGGCGTGGCGATGGAAGCCGTGATCATGGGCATCACCCGCGCCCGCCGCGACGCCGAGGCCAGGCTCGGCATCCGCTCGCAGCTGATCCTCTGCTTCGTGCGCGATCTGCCCGCCGATACCGCGATGGCCGCGCTCGATGCGGCGCTGCCGTTCAAGCAGCATCTCGTCGGCGTCGGCCTCGATTCGGACGAAGCCGGCCATCCGCCCGAAAAGTTCGCCGCCCACTTCGCCAAGGCGCGCGCAAACGGCCTCCATGTGACCGCGCACTGCGATGTCGATCAGGTCGATACGCTGAAGAACATCCGCACCGCGCTGGTCGATCTCAAGGTCGATCGCATCGACCACGGCGGCAATATCGTCCAGTCGCCCGAACTCGTGCAGATCGCGAAGCAGCGCGGCATGGTCTTCACCGTCTGCCCCACCTTCTCCGGCACCCTGCGCCGCGGCCTTGGCCAGCCCGTCGATGTCGTGCGCGCGATGCTCGACGCCGGCCTCAAGGTCACCATTTCGTCGGACGATCCTGCCTACATGGCAAGCGAGTACATCAACGAAGTGCTCCTGCGCGCCGTCACCCGCAGCAAGCTCACCCGCGCCGATCTGGCCGGGATCGCCCGCAACGGCTTTGAAGCCGCCTGGCTGCCCGAAGCGGACAAGGCTGCGCTCCTTGCCCGCCTCGATGCCTATCTCACCTCGGCGTGAGCCTCAGATTATCTCCTCCAGATCGATCATGAAGGGCTTGCCCGGAAACGCCGCGATCGAGCCGAACAGCACATCGACCGGCCCTGCCGGCGAACGGAACGGGTAGAGCTCGCCGAGCTCCCCGCGCCGCGGCTCCACCGCATAGGTCGCGATAGCCTTGCCGCCGAAGTCGGTGATGGAGATGAACGGCGCGATCACGGCCTTGCCCGGCCCGCGCCCGCCGAACCCGGCCGCGTTGAACGAGACGGCGCCGCCCACCGGGTCCTTCAACCGGCTGTCGGTGAAGCTGTACTGCACCTCGCCCGTCGGCCAGGCAAACGTCACCCGCCGGTCGCCCCGGCTCACCAGCCACAAGTCGTCGCCCGCCGATGTCGAGGTGCCATTGACGTAGGCAAAGCGCGCATTGCGGCCAGCCTTGAACGTGCCGAGCGGTTGAACCGGCACGGTTGGCCCAACCGGCGATTTCGGGAACATCAGGCCTTGCACGTTGAAGATTGACACTGTGTCATCCATCGCTGCGACAAAGGCGCGGCTGCGCGAGAGATAGCGCTCCGGCTCGCTGTCCGACCAGGCCTCGCGAGCGCTTCGCCGCCCCAGCCGCTCGAACAGATCGGTGCTGCGGTCCGAAAGCGCGCCGCTCGCCTGAACCCCGGCGCTGACGCTGGTCGGCTGCTGCACGGTAATCGTGGTGACAACGCGCGGGCGCTGTCGGGGCGTCACGGCGAAGGTGAAGGGCCACTTCGCCGGATCAACCGAACTGGTATCGACCGTGCGGTTATAGTTGCGCTGTGTCGTGAGGTACATCTGCCGGTAGTACTGGTAGAGCGGCGTCATATCGACGAACGAGACCTTGTTCTCGGATCGCGAGGCGACCACGGCATAGCCGCCCGAGGCTGTCTGGCTCCATTGCGGATTTGGCACGCCGACCGAACCGGGTCCGGCCCAGGGATAGATCGGGTTGACCTTCGACCAGAGATCCCGCGCCGATTGCAGCGCCAGATCGCCGCGCGCCGGCGCGTTGTTGTCATCATATCCACGCGGATTGCCGAGCGCGAGATTGTTGGAAACATCGAGGCTGGTCGGCGCGGCAAACGGCAGGTTGGTCATCCCCAGCAGCTTCATGCCGCGGTTGGTCCATGCCCCCGGCAGGCCCCAGTACCAGCGCGTATAGGGTGTCTGATCGGGCGAGCCATTGGCCATCTCGCGCGGGCGCAGCGCGATGAAGGCGAGCTTGCCGGTGACCGTGTTGGTATCCCACACCGCGACGACCAGAAACTCGTTGTAGGGCGTCACCGCCATCGCGGTCGGCACCATGCCCTTCGGCAGCTGCAACGGCGTCGGGTCGAACAGTTCGGGCGCGGAATTGCCAACGATCATCGGCACGATCGTGCCATCCTTGAACGCGGCAAAGCTGATCTGGCTGGCATTGGCGCGCCCGCGCGCGATGACGACCGGAACAAGCGGCAGGTCGGGCCGCCTGGTCTCGACCAGTGTGCGCACCTGGCTGTTCCACGGCTGGGCAATGCCGTTGCGGTTCCACCAGTCGGGATACCACGAGGCGATCATGCGCATGCACAGCCCGCCATCGGAATTGCGGGTACGGCGCGCAAAGAACACCGCCCCATCGGCCCCACGCGTATTGGCCACGCCGAAGCGGAAATCGGGATCGAGCGGATTGTCCGGCAGGAAAGCCTGCTGCCCGCCAACCAGCCAGCCTGCTCCGTCGAGCCCCTTGGCGAGTTCCTCCTCGTCACTGCGCGGCTGCCGGCTTGGCGGGAGGCACTTTTCCGGCTCGCCGGGATTGCTGGCGGGCTGCGTGCCAAACGGCCAGAGCCCCTGCCCGCTTGTCATGTCCGGTCCCCACAGGGTCGGCGCGGGCGCTTCACCTGCATGATCGAAGTGCTCGTACCTCGGCCCGAGCCGCCAATCGAGAACATCGGGGTCGGTGATATGCGCGGCAAGGAAGCGATACTCGGCCGCGTTGATCCTCCCACTCGTGGCCAGCACGCGCTCGCGAAACACGTTCGCCGCCGGTGCCGCGCCGACCACGACCCGCGTGGTCGACCGGCTGATGACAGCGCCCGACGCATCCAGCGACTGCAGTTCGAACGTATAGGTCCCCGGGGCCACGAACCGCGCCGAAGTGACAAGGCTCGCCTGGTCCGTGATCGCGGCCCCCACCGAAGTCCCGATGACCACCCACTTTGCACGCACCCCGTCGATCCTGCCGGTCAGCGTCACTTCGTTGGTCGGCAGCGTGATCGTCTGGGTCTTGCCAGCAAAGGTCGCGGGCGTGACGGTTGCGGGCGTGACAGTGGCCGTCTGCGCGTGCACGGGACTGGCCAGGGGCAAGGCAAGCGCAAACGTGGAGCAGACGAGCGGCAGGGCAGCGCCCCAGCGGCGCAGGCCAATGAGTCGGAATCGAGACATCGGTCATTCCTCGGAACAGACCGCGCGCGTTCTCCCCCACGCGCGGCAGGCTCGCCGCATGAATCGGATATCGCATCTCGGGTAACCGCGCGTTGAGAGGTGCCGTCAACGTGGCGGCAACCATGGGCCTTGCTCAGCCCACTTCCCGGTCCAGCCGCCGCGCCACCGGCATCGCCGCGACAATCGCCAGCGCGCAGATCACCCCGCCGACGGGTCCGATCAGCGTATAGGCGCCAAAGCCCTGCGCCATTGCGCCCGCCGCCAGCGAGCCGAGGCTCTGCGACAGAAGCCACGTCCCGGTCGTCATCACCGCCAATCGCTCACCGGCGGGCTGCGCATAGGCAAGCCGCAGCAGGAGCGGATAGGTCAGGAACCAGCTCACCATGAACGCCACAAACGCCGCCGCGAATGCCGCCTCGCTTCCCACCGTGGTCAGCAGGCCGCACGTGAGCGCGCAGGCGCCCAGCGCCGCCGCCAGCGGCCAGGCGCGCGGGAGGCGGCCGATCACCACGGCAAGCCCGGCATTGCCCACCGCGCTCGCGAGCACCGCCGCGCTCTGATAGAGCCCGAACTGCGTCGCCGGGATGCCGATGGCGTGCGCAGTGCGCTCGATGAAGGGCCAGATCGCCAGCGATCCGAAGGCAAACAGCGCCATTGCCGCGAGCACGCGATAGCCCTCTGCGCCGATGGGTGCGCGCCCCGCCGTTGCGCTCTCCACGCTGCCCTTGCCGCCGGGCAGCAGCAGCGCGCAAAGCCCGAAGACCACCGAAATCGCTGCCAGCCCAAGGAACATGCCCTGCGCGCCGTAGTCACGCCCCACCAAGGGCACCACGATCGCGATCGCGCTGTAGAGCAGCGTCTGCACCGCAATGCCGAGCGATATCCACCGCGCCGGATTGCCCGTCCGCCCCGCCGCCAGATTCAGCGCGCTGTTCATCAGTCCGAAGCCCAGCCCCGTGCCGATCCGCCCGGCCAGCAGCAGCGGATAGGCCCCGGTCAGCGCCGAACCGGCCTGCGCCGCGATCACCACCACGCTCGCGATCATCGCCAGCACCCGCGCATCGAGCCCGCGGGCGCGCGGGGCGACGAGGAACATCGCCGCCGCATAGCTCAGCGTCTCGGCCATGTTCCACGCGCCCATCGCAAAGGGCGTGAAGCCGAAGCGGTCCATCAGCCCGCCGACGAGGTATGTCGTGAAGTTGTTGCCGATATGCGCCGCTGCGGTCGCCGCGCCTATTCCGATCAGGGTGGGGACGAAAGGAGCGGAAGCCCTCGCCGTGCCGTTCGCGCTGCCTTGCGTGGTATCCATTGCCTGCAGGGGTGGCATGCTGCGCAGCACGTGGCAATGCAGGCAGACCTTGTTTTACGCTTGTTCAAACAATCGGTAGATAATAGCCTCTGCGGCCATGAAGCATTTCTGCCTGAACCTGATCCATGGCCGGCGCCCCGCGTCGTTCCGCTATGGCAAGGTGCAGGATTGGCGCCCGCCGCCGGGCAAGGGCTGATCGATATCATCAGCTGATCCTTGCTCCATGACGGGACGTTCCCATGAAAATTTCAGCCCTTGAGGTGCGGGCGGATGCCCTCATCGCAACGTGGTCCCAGAAGGGCCGCGTGACCTATCCGACGCTCTGGCTCCGCGACAACTGCCCCAGCGCGTTCCACCCGCAAACCGAGGAGCGCGTGCTCGATCTGCTGTCGCTCGATCTCGAGCCGGTGCTCGTCGATGCGCAGCGGTCCGGGGATACGGTGATCTTGCACTATGCCGATGGGCACATCAGCCATGTGCCCACATCGCTGCTTTTCGCAAATCGCCCCGGCCGCACGGCGCTCGATCCCGCCGCGATTGCCCCCCGGCTCTGGCGTGCCGATCTCACCCCCGCCAATCTGCCGCGCTATGCGGCATCGCAATTGCTCGAGAATGACTGCGCGCTGCGAGCCTGGATGCAGGATACCGCAGCCGTCGGTCTCTCGATCGTCGATGGCCTCGACGACCGGATCGATGCGGGCGTGGAGATCGCCTGCAAGATCGGCTTCCTGCGTGAAACCAACTTCGGCATGACGTTCGAGGTAGTGAGCAAGCCCGATCCCAACAACCTTGCCTACACTGCGGTCACGCTGCCGCTTCACACCGATCTCCCCAACCAGGAAGTACCGCCGGGTTTCCAGTTCCTCCACTGCCTGGCCAACGAGGCTGAAGGCGGCGGCTCGCTCTTCGCGGACGGTTTCGCCCTCGCCAACGACCTGCGCACAAAGGACCCCGAAGCCTTCCGCCTGCTCTGCGAAGTGCCGATCCCTTTCCGCTTCCACGACCGGGATGCCGATATCCGCACCCACGCGCCGGTGATCACGCTGGACCGTGCCGGGACCGTCAGCGAAATCCGCTGGAACGCCCATATCGCCGCCACGTTCGACATGCCGGCAGAAATCCTCCCCGCCTATTACCGCGCCTATCGCACCTTCATGGCGATGACGCGGGACCCTGCTTACCAGATCACCTTCAAGCTCAAGGCGGGCGAGATGATCGTGTTCGACAACCGCCGCGTGCTCCACGGGCGCGAGGCGTTCAACCCGGCCACCGGATTCCGCCATCTCCATGGCTGCTATGTCGACCGCGGCGAATTCAACTCCCGGCTGCGGCTGCTGGCGCGCAAGACTCACTGACCGCGTGGCGGTTCAGCGGCCCGGTATGGCGCCGCGAACCGGCCGTTCGCGTTCTGCATGTACAGCGTCCGCAAGGACACCGTATTGAGATGTCTCAAGACCGCCGGGGAAGCCTGAGACGGTCACCGGAAGAGGAGAACCCCGTATGTCCACCACGCGCCCCGTCGCGCTCATCATCGGCATGGGCCCCGGCCTGTCCGCCGCGCTCGCCCAGCGCTTTGCCGCCGGCGGCTATGCGATTGCCGGCTTTGCACGCAGCCCCGAAAAGTCCGCAGGGCTTGCGGCCGAAATGGCGGAGAGCGGGCAGAAGCTCGATCTGCGCGCGGTCGATGCGGGCGATTTCATCGCGATCGGCTCGGCCGTCCGCGCGGTCGAGGCTCAGCTGGGGCCGATCGAAGTGCTGATCTACAATGCCTATAGCGCAACCCCTGCGGTCCCCTCGCAGATCCCGCTCGATGCCCTGGTGGCGGACTTCCGCGTCAATGTCGGCGGCGCGCTCGCGGCGGTGCAGGCAGCGCTTCCCGCCATGCAGGCGCGGGGGAAAGGCACGGTGCTGCTCACCGGCGGCGGCCTCGCGCTCGATCCCACCGGCTGGCTCCCGGCCGCCTCGCTCGCCATCGGCAAGGCCGGGATCCGCAACCTTGCCCAAAGTCTGCACAAGGAAATGGACGGCACGGCCATCCGCGTCGGCACAGTCACCGTCACCGGCCAGATCCTCCCCGGCACACCGCTGGCGCCCGAAACAATCGCCGAGCGCTTCTGGGACCTGCATGCGATGCCCGCACCTGCACCAGTGGAAGTGATTCTCTGAGAAGCGGCGGTTGCCAGCCTCTAATTGCCTGCTAGACTTGGAGTAATGGAGCCAAATTGGTGTAGAATATATCCATCGTCACCCACGGCTCCATTGGCTTGTGGGCCGATTTCACGTTTCTCGCCAGCCGAAGCGCGCTCCCGTGGATGACGATATCGTCGTTGTCGAACGCGTCTCGAAGTCGTTCGGCCCCAAGACCGCGCTGACCGACATTTCCTTCCGGGTCCCGCCCGGGCAGATCTGCGGCCTGCTCGGCCCCAACGGTGCGGGCAAGACCACGCTGTTCCGCCTGCTCATGGGCATTCTGAAAGCAACGTCCGGCTCGCTGCGCGTCGCCGGGCTCGATGCCTTCGAGGAACGGGTCGAGGTCAAACGCACCATCGGTTTTCTGCCCGACGAGCCGGTGTTCTATTCCTACCTCTCCGGACGCGAAGTCCTCGCGCTGAGCGCGGGGATGCACGGCCTCGATGTGAAGGAGGCCATGGCGCGGGTCGAAACCCTTGCAATGCGCATGCGCCTTGCCGACGATCTCGACAAATATGCCGAGGAATACTCGCGCGGCATGAAGAAGAAGCTCGGCCTGCTGCTCGCCATGCTGCACCAGCCGCGCCTGCTCGTGCTCGATGAGCCGACCAACGGGCTCGACGTCGAATCGACGCGCCTGTTCTACGATCTGGTGAACGAGCAGGCCGCTGCCGGCACCACGGTACTCTTTTCGACACACCTGATGGACCATGTCACGCGGCTTTGCTCGCATGCGGTGATCGTGAACGCGGGCCGCGTGGTCGAACAAGGCGCGCTCACCGATCTCGCCGCCCGCCACGGCGAGCCCGATCTCGAAGCCCTGTTCCTGAAGCTGACGGCCCGGCCCGCGCAGGAATGAGCGCCGCCACTCCCCCCGGCACCTGGGGCACCGTCCGCCTGCTGCTCGCCTCCGCGCACCGCCGGACCGAGGGGCGCCGCAAGCGCCAGCAGGAACTGCTGAGCCAGCGCAGCGACGGCAAGGGCTTCGACTGGTCGAGTTTCGGCAACATGCTCGTCTTTCTGGCCGGGCTCGTCATCCAGGGCTGCGCGGTCGCCTCGATCTGGATCGCCGTGCAGGCCGGGCAGGATGCCGAGGCCGAAAGGCAGGGCCGCGTGATCGTCAGCAGCGCATTCATCGACAGCGTGAAAGCTGCGGAGCAGATCAATTTCGCGACGCCGCAAGTTCGCAGCGATTCGCTCGCCGAGGCGATCGACGACGAAGCGCGCGAGATCGCGTCCGATCGCAGCGGCCTGGACCGGAAGGCGGTCGCCGCGAAGTTGCGCGCGGTGGTGACCGCATCGGGCAGCCGCACCCTCGTCACGGCCGATGACGTGGAGCATGGCCTGAAGCCGCAGGGGCTTGCCACGCCGATTCCGGCCTTTGTCGGCTCGATCCTCCTGCTGCTGTGGCTGGTCACGCTGGTCTGCCAGGGCGAAGGGCTCGAACTCGATCTGCAGCGGCGGCGTCATCCGATGTGGGAATGGCTGTTTTCCCACCCGGTCCAGCCGCGCGCGGTGTTCCTTGCCGAAATGCTGGCACCGCTGGCAACCAACCCTGCCTACTGGACGGCTCCCCTCTTCGCCGGCGGCCTGTTCATGATCGCCTACGACCCGCTCTATGGCCTGGCTGCCTTCGCGCTTGTCGGCGTGCCGATCAGCGTGGCGGCGGGCTGCCTCGGCAAGGCGCTGGAGATCGGCGCCTTGCTGCGTCTGTCCCCGCGCACCCGCGGCGGCGTGATCGGGCTTGTCAGCTGGTTCGGCTTTGTCGGCACTATCGGCCCGATTATCGGATTGGTCGTGGGCGAATGGGTCATCGCGCATTTCGCCGGCCAGCTTGCCTTCCTCGCCCGCCTGCCCGCCCCGCTGCTTGGCCTGTTCCTCGGCTTCGATGGCGCGGGCGGCCAATCCTTCCTGCGCGCCGTGATCTTCGGCTGGCTGCTCGCGGCAGCCATGCTGGGCTTTGCGGTCTGGTTCAGCGTGCGCTCGCTCCGCAACGGCCTTTCCGGCGCCTTCGCGGCGGAAACGGTGGCGAACTCGCCCGCAAGGCCAGTGCGCTTCGGCCGCCAGCCGCTCTACCGCAAGGAAATGCTTTGGTTCCTGCGCGATCGCAGCGCCATCGTGCAGACGATCCTCATCCCGCTGACGATCGCGGCCTACGAGATGTTCCAGCTGCGCGGCGTGCTGCGCTACGCGACCGAATCATGGAACCTGCTCGCAGGCGCCGCCATCGCGCTTGGCACCTACATGCTCTGGGTTCTGGGCCCCAAGTCCCTCGTTTCCGAAGGCGCCGCGCTGTGGATCGCGCTGACCTGGCCGCAGGGGATGGAAAGCATGCTCAAGGCCAAGGCCTGGCTGTGGTCGCTGATCGCGACACTGCTGGTCGCGGTGGTCCTGCTGATTGGCTGCGCCCTGTTCCCGCAGGCCTGGTGGAAGATCGCGCTGGTCGGCGCGGGCTGGTATCTCTTCGCCCGCAGCATGGCCGAAAAGGCCGTCACGCTGGTCACCGTCGTTTCGGAATCGGGCGAAGCGCAGCCGATCCCTTCCGGACGGCGCTGGGCCGCGCAGCTCGGCATGCTGACGTTCGCCATCGGCATATCCACGCAAGTCTGGTCGCTCGCCATCGTCGGCATCGTCTATTCATGGGTCACCGCCGCCGCGATGTGGGAAAACTTCCGCGCGCGCCTGCCCTATCTCTATGATCCGTGGTCGGAAAAGCTGCCGCCGCCGCCCACCCTGATGCACGCCATGATCGCGGTCAGCGCGATGCTGGAACTGTCCTCGATGATTGCCGCCTGCGTCGTGGGCTTCGGCGGGCGTGAAAATCTGCCGCTGGCAATGGCGGTCGGCTATTCGGCCAGCGCCGTGCTCGTCTCGATCGTGACAGCGCGGGTCCTCGATGATCGCGGCATGCACCCGGCGGCTGCATGGCTGTGGTCTCCCCCGCCCACGCAGGCCGTGCCCATGTTCGCCGCACCGTGGGAGACGCTGTGGAACCTCCTGCGCCATCACGGGCGAGCGTTGGCAGAGGGCCTCGCGCTCGGCCTGCTTCTCGGCGGCTTTGCCTGGGTCTATCTCCACGCGCTTGCGATGTTTCCTCCGTTCGCACAGCAGATCGCGGCCACCCACGCCCAGTTTGCCGCAAACCCGCCGCTGCGCTTCAGCTATGCCTTCATCGCGATCTTCTGCGCACCCTTTGCCGAGGAATATCTCTTCCGCGGCCTGCTCTACCGCGCGCTCGATCGGCAATGGGGCGGCGGGAAGGCGGTGTTTGCCGCCGCCGCCTTCTTCGCGATCTATCATCCGCCGCTGGCGTGGCTCCCGGTCGGCCTGCTCGGCGCGCTCAATTGCTTCATGTTCAAGCGCACCGGCCGGCTCGCCCCGGCGGTGGTGCTCCACATGGCCTACAACACGGTGGTGGTGTTCACCACCTGACAGAAGCTTGCCCCCGGCCCCCTCGCCCGCTATCGGCGCGCCTTCCGCCTTCCACCCGAAAGCCACTCAAGCCTTGGCCACGCTGATCCCGCTTGCCGATATCGATCCCGCGCTGATCGAGGACGTGCTCGATGCCGCCTTCGGGCCGGACCGCTTCGCGCGCACGGCCTACAAGGTGCGTGAAGGGACCGATTGGCTCCCCGGCCTCTCCTTCGCCGCGCTCGATGAAGGCGAGCATATCGCCGGCACGATCCAGTGCTGGCCGGTGGCGCTCAATGATCCCAATGGACGCGCGCATCCGATGATCATGGTCGGCCCGGTCGCCGTGCTGCCCGGCCTGCAGGGGCAGGGCTATGGCAAGGCCCTCGTCACCGCCAGCCTCACCGCCATCGATCCGCGCGCGCCGCTGCCGCAGGTGATGATCGGCGATCTCGATTACTACGGCCGCTTCTTCGGCTTTTCTGCCGCGCACACCGGCGGGTGGAAGCTGCCCGGACCATGGGACCCGGCGCGCCTGCTCTGCCGCACCGCCAATCCCGCCGTCCTGCCCACAGAGGGCATGCTCGGCCCTTGGCGCGGCTGATCTGATCTGGCATCGCGAACGCGTGCCATTTGAACCACCTGCCGAACTAGCTGCCCTGTCCCTCGCCGAACTGGCCGAGGCCGTCTCTGCGCGCCGCTTGCCTGCGGTCGAGACATGGACCCCCGCCCGCACCGGCGAAAGCCATATGCGCATCGCCGCCGATGGCACATGGTTCCACCAAGGCGGCCGGATCACCCGCCCCGCCATGGTCCGCGCCTTCTCCTCGCTCCTCACGCGCGGTGCGGATGGCCAGCACTGGCTCGTCACCCCGACCGAAAAGCTCGCCATCGCGGTCGACGACGCTGCCTTCATCGCCACTGACATGGACGTGCGCCATGATGACGCAGGCCGCCCGGTCATCGCCTTCCGCCTCAACACCGATGACGTTGTCATCACCGGCCCCGATCACCCGCTGCACGTGCGCGGCACTGCAGACGTCCCGGCCTACTACCTCGCCGTGCGCCACGGCACCGAGGCGCGGCTCAACCGCAGCACTTACGGCCAATTGATCGACCACGCGCTGACTCTGTCCGAACCCGATGCCCTCGCGGTCGAAAGCCAGGGCGCGCGCTTCGGCCTGCTCCCTGCATGAACCTGCGCGCGCACCTCGCCCGCCTGTTCGACATCGGCCACGCCGAACCGGTGCCGCCAGCCTACGAGGACTGGCGCCCGCTCCCCGATACGCCCTTGCGCCCCGCCGCCGTGCTGATCGCGGTAACCGACCGCCCGGACCATCCGGAAGGCCCCGGCGTCCTCCTCATCCACCGCCCCTCGCACATGCGCGCGCATCCCGGGCAAGCCGCGTTCCCGGGCGGCAAGCTCGATGCGGGCGAAACGCCCATCGAAGCCGCGCTGCGCGAAGCGAACGAGGAGCTCGGCATCGATCCCGCGCTTGTCGATGTAATCGGCGCGAGTGACCAGTACCGCACCGGCACCGGCTACGATATCACCCCGGTCCTCGCGATGGTCCCGCCAGACCTCGCCATCCGGCCCAACCCTGCCGAAGTGGCCGGCTGGTTCGAGCCGCCGCTCGGCTTCGTGCTCGATCCCGCCAACCATGTGCGGCGGGAAAGCGAATGGGCGGGGCGCCGCGGCAGCTATATCGATATCCAGTGGAACGAGCACCGCATCTGGGGTGTCACCGCCGGGATCATCGCCAATCTCTCGCAGCGGATTCGCTGGCATGACTGAGACTGTCCTGCCCGCTGCCGAGTGGACGCAGCGCGATGATCTTGCCGCACTCGTCGCCGCGCTGGATCCGGCGGGCGAGGGCCTCGTCCGCTATGTCGGCGGCGCGGTGCGCGATACGCTGCTGGGCCTCGCGGTGAAGGACATCGACATGGCCACTCCGCTCGAGCCGCCCGCGGTGATCGCGCGCCTCACCGCCGCCGGCATCCGCAGCGTCCCCACCGGGCTTGCCCACGGCACTGTCACCGCCGTGCTCGCCAGCGGCCCGGTCGAGATCACCACCCTGCGCCGCGACGTCTCCACCGACGGCCGCCACGCCACGGTGGCCTTTTCGCAGGAATGGGCCGAAGACGCGGCCCGCCGCGATTTCACGATCAACGCGCTCTATGCCGATCCGAAGGGCCTCACAGTCCACGATTACTTCGGCGGCCTGGCCGATCTTGCCACGCGCCGCCTGCGCTTCATCGGCGATCCCGAACAGCGCATTCGCGAGGATTACCTGCGCATCCTCAGGTACTTCCGCTTTCAGGCCCGCTTCGGCTCGCTCCCTGCCGATGCGGCTGCCGAAGCCGCGTGCAGCGCGCTTGCCCCCGGGCTCAAGGGCCTTTCGCGCGAACGCATCGCCAGCGAACTGCTCATGCTGCTGGCGCTGCCCGATCCCGCGCCGACTGTGGCACGCATGGCTGAGCTCGGTGTGGTGGCAGTGATCCTCCCCGAAGCCGATCCCGCCGCGCTTCCCCCGCTGATCGCTGCCGAAAGCGCGCACGGCATCGCGCCCGAACCCCTGCGCCGCCTCGCCGCATTGCTCCCCGCCGATCCCGTGGCCGCCGAACAGATCGGTGCGCGCCTCAGGCTCTCGATCGCCCAGCGCAAGCACCTCGCCCTCGTCGCCGCGCGCCCGGCTGCGGGCCATGGGCCTGAGGACGCCATCCGCCCGCTGGCCTACAAGGTGGGCCGCGAAGCCGCGCTGGATCGCCTGCTGATCACCGGCGGCGATATCGCGCCGCTCACGAATTGGGATATCCCGCAGTTCCCGCTGAAGGGCGGCACGATCGTCGCGCGCGGCATCGGCGCAGGCCCCGAAGTCGCCCGCCTCCTCCGCGCCGTCGAAGCGCGCTGGGTCAGCGAAGGTTTCCCGGATGACGCGAGGATCAACGAAATTCTAGGCGAGGAACTGGGGCAACCCTAACCCCGTTGGTGTCGAGCGAAGGCGAGACACATAGCGCCGCCCCTCAGCCCCCGTCCGGCCCCTTCCACTCGCGCCGTTCTTCGGCCGCGCGCAGCACTTCATAGGCGGTCTGCAGCTTCAGGAACTCGGCTGCCGCCTCTTTGTCACCGGGGCGCACATCGGGGTGGACTTCCTTGGCACGGCTGCGCCACGCCTTGCGGATCGCCTCGAAATCGGCGTCCACTTCCAGCCCCAAGGCTTCCAGCGCACGCATTTCGTCGCGGCTGCGGCTGCCGTCGCCCGGCCCGGCCCAGCTCTGGTAGGCCGATTGCGCATAGCCTGAAGCTTCGCCGCGCTCGGCCTTCTCGCGCAGCTCGGCCTCTTCCTTGTCGAGCCCTTCGAAGTAGTTCCACCCGGCGTTGTATTCGGCGGCATGGCGCTCGCAGAAATACCAGCGGTCGGGGTTGTTGGGCGATTTCGGCGCGGGCCGGTCGCCCTTCTCCTCGCAGCCGGCACGGTCGCACAGGCGCACCGGGGCCGCCTCGCGTGCGCCTTCATAGCCGCGCCAGCGAGGGAAGCCCCAGTCAACCGATCTGCCATGCCGTGCCATCGAAGTGGCCTAGTCCTTTATCACTGTACGGTGATCGTCACCGCACGGCGGTTCTTGGCCCAGCTTGCCTCGTCCGAACCGAGCGCCACCGGGCGCTCCTTGCCATAGCTCACCGTGGTGATGCGCGAAGCATCAATACCGAGGCTGACGAGATAATTCTTTGCCGCATTGGCGCGGCGCTCGCCCAGCGCAAGGTTGTAGTCACGCGTGCCGCGCTCGTCGCAGTGGCCCTCGATGGTCACGCGCTTGCCCGGATAGCGCCCCAGCCACTGCGCCTGGCTCTGCAGGATGCCCTGATCCTCGCTGTCGATATTGTAGCGGTCGGTGTCGAACAGGATCGTGTCACCCAGCACCGAGGCGAGGAAATCGGCCTGGCTGCCCGGCACCGGCCCCGTCGGCTGGCTCACCGGCGGCGGCGGCGTCGTCGTCGTGGTCGTCGCGCCGCTCGGCTGCGGCGGCAGCTCCTTGGGCTTGGAGGCGCAACCCGCAAGCGCAAGGCCGGAGGTGAGCAGCAGGGCGGTTATAATCTTGCGGTTCACGGACGGATCTCCTCAGATAAATCAGCTGCAGAGTGCATCGCACAAGGCGAATCGGCAAACAGTTTTGGAACCGGTTTACGGCAGCACCGGCCCCCAGGCGGGATCGGACGCATCCACCGGCGTATTCAGCCGCCGCTCGTTGCGTCCGGTGAGGTCCACCTGCCAGATCGAAGTCTTGCCGCTGGTCTTCGCGGTACGGAAGAACTGCACGATGCGGCCATTGGGCGACCAGGTCGGCGCCTCGTCCTGCCAGCTGTCCGTCAGATAGCGCATCTCCCCGCCGGACGGGTTCATCACCGCAATGCGCAAATTGCCCGCGATGTGCGTAAAGGCGATCTGATCGCCGCGCGGGCTCCATTCAGGCGTTGCCGAGCGGCCGCCGAAGAAGCTGATGCGCTTCTGGTTCGTGCCATCCGCATTCATGACATAGATCTGCTGGCTGCCCGAGCGATCGCTCTCGAACACGATCTTGCTGCCATCTGGCGAATAGCTGCCGCCCACATTGATCCCCGGCGTATCCGTGAGCCTCACCGATTCGCCGCCTGTCGCAGGCACGCGGTAGATGTCGGTGTTCCCGGCAATCGCCATCGAATAGAGGATGTACTTGCCATCGGGCGACCAGCGCGGCGCGAAGGTCGGCCCCTTGCCCTCGGTCACCAGTCGCTGCTGCCCGGTGCCGATGTCGTAGACATAGATGCGCGGCGTGCCGTTGAGGAAACTGAGGTAGGCGATCTTGCTGTAATCGGGCGAATAGCGCGGCGTCAGCGCGGTCGCCTGCCCGTTGGTGATGAAGCGGTGGTTGGCCCCGTCCGAATCCATGATCGCCAGCTGCTTGCGGCGATGATCCTTCGGCCCCGTCTCGGCAATATAGGCGATCTTGCTGTCGAAGAACGGGCTTTCCCCCGAAAGCCGCGAATAGACCATGTCCGCGCACTTGTGCGCCGCGCGCCGCCATTCCTCGGGCTTCACCACATAGCCCTGCCGTGCCAGTTCGCTGCCGAGCGCCACGTCATAGAGGTAGCAGCCCACCGTCAGCCGCCCATCGGCGCCCGCTTTCACGAAGCCCTGCACCAGCATTTCCGCCGAACGCGCGCGCCAGTTCGGAAATGCGGGCGCGGCCACCTCGCCATAGCTTATCGCCGGCAGCGCATCGGGGCCGACCGGCTTGAACAGCCCGTTGTTCTTGAGATCGCCGTAGATCACCCGCGCCAGATTGCGACCCAGCGCCTCGGTATTCCCGCCATCGGCGGCGGTCGGCACCATAGCGTTGGTGGGGAACGTCGGGATCGCGATGCCAAGGTCTTGCCAAGCGCTGTCGTCGGTGACGGAACCGGTCAGACCGTCATCCGCAGGGGCCGCCGCCGATGCGGACGCCGTAGGCGCCGGATCAGGCTTGGCAGGCGCCGCCTGCTGCGCGGACACCGGAACGGCAAGCGCAGCGAGCGCGAGCGAGGTCAGAAAGGCGGCAAAAGCAGGCTTCATTGCGACAACTTCCTGTCAAACCGGAAACTCGCGATGCGTTTCCACTTGGCATAATAGGGGGCAGGCAGGTTGAACGGCGCCGCCAGTAACACGGCACGGATTGCCTGTTCAGCGTGGCGCTGCGCCTGCGCGCGGTTGGAGTCGGTAATGCCCGACTGGGAGACTACCACCGGCCGCCCGGCAAGGCTTCCATCGGGATTGAGATTCCACGAAAGCACCGTGACCAGCTTGTCGGCATCGACGCCCTGCGGCGCGGTCCAGTGCGGCTTGATCTGGCGCGAGATGCCGCTGACCAGCGAAGCGGCAACTTCGGGCCCGAACGTGGCGGCCGGCGGCGTGGTCGCGGCACCCGGCTTGTTCGATCCTGCAATCCCGCTCAGGAAATCGTTGCCGATCCGGCTTGCCCCGGTTGGCGCATCAGGACGCCGCCGCAGGCGCTGATCTGCCGGAGCCGCCGGTGCGGCAGCGGGTTTCGGAGGCGCTGGTTTGGCAACGGGCTTGGGCGGCGGTGCCGGCACGGCGCGCGGCTGCGGCGCGGGAACCGGCTTCGGCTGCGGGGCGGGCCGGGCCTGCGGCGGGGGC
>NZ_JAIEPN010000104.1 GCF_019748365.1 Novosphingobium sp. | reverse complement strand
GTCTAGCAGGACTGGCCCATTTTTAATCCGGTGCTACCGGCCGATCCGTGGCCCCTTTTATTCCCGGTGTTCTCATCGCGGCGAGCAGTTCCTTGCTCTTGAAGCGGACCATGATGTCGTTGAATTCGGGGCCGGCGAATTCCGGCGGCGAGCCCATCATCGCGTGCATCCCCTGCCACTGGCGCGGGGCGAGCACGCAGAGGCGGACATAGCCATCGGCCACGGGAACGATCGGATACTGCACGCCCTTGGGCGGGCGCCCCGGCGGAAGCGAAGCAGCCGGGCGGCCATTGGTGGCGCTGCCGGAAATGCCGAATGCGGGATCGAGCGCCTGCATCGCGCCATCGAGTGCGGCGTAGTCGACATGGGTGCCGGTGCCGCTCACCAGCGCCTGCGTGAGCGCAGCCGTCGCCACGAAAGCGCCCTGCGCCACCGCGCATTGCAGCGCGATCTCGCCGGGCGGCAGCAGCGGTGCGCGGCCCTTGATGCCCGAGCGCGAAAGCTCGGATGTGAGCGCGTGGAGCACGCCGTCGGTCCACTGCCAGTCAGAGAACGCATTGCCGAGGCCGAAGCCGGTTGCGGTCATCTGGACGAGCGCGGGGTTGGCCGCGCGCAAGGCCTCCCAGTCGATCCAGTCTGTGTCGGGGGAGAGGTCCTCGAGGATCAGGTCCGCGTCTGTGAGCCTGTCGGCGAGCGCGCTTGCCTCGATCCCTTCGATTCGTTTGCCGAGATTGGCGGTCCAGTAGGCGAGTTCGGCGCGGGGGTTGCCTTTTGGGCAGGCACCGCGCCCGCCGACTTCCAGGCGGATCACCTCGGCGCCGAGTTCACGCAAGATCCGTGCGATTCCGGCGAGCGGGCTGGCCACGAGATCCACCACGCGAAGGCCGGAAAGCGGGCGGTCGATGGCCTCTTGCTGCACTTTCGGAGCCTCTCGAAATATTATTGGACGAATACCGTCCATAAAAGATACAACCACGCCATGCAACGCACTTCCGAGCCCAGACCCCGCGGCCGTCCGCGCAATCCGGACTTCGAGGCGCGCATCCTCGCAGCGGCAGCGCAGGTCTATGGCGCAAACGGCTGGGCAGGCTTCAGCCTCGATGCCGTGGCGCGCGCGGCGGGGGTTGGGAAGTCGACGATCTATGCGCGCTGGGCCAGCGGCGAGGACCTGCTCTGCGCGATGATCGAAGGGCGCTGGCAGGATGTGGCGCGGATCGACACCGGTACCTTGCGCGGCGATCTGATCGCGTTCGGTGCGCTCGTCCTCAACCGCTATGTCGAGACGGGCGGCGGGGTAGCGCGCCATATGCGGCGCGATCTGGCCGGGCAGCCGGAGCTTGCGGCGCGGATCGGGCCGGTGCTCGGCGCACTGACGGCGCAGGCGATTGCCATCCTGCGCCGGGGCCGCGCGCGGGGCCAGCTGCGCGAGGGAGTGAGCACTGCGCTCGCCTCAGACATGCTGCTTGCGGCGATGGAAACGCAGGCCGGGCGGCTCGGGCCGGGGGACACCATGAGCGAGGCGGCGATCACCGCCTATGCCGCGCGGGTGGCGGACCTGCTGCTGGGCGGGATCGGCGCGGCGTGAGGGGCGCTGTCAATATGGGCAGGTTTGCAGGCGCGGCTCTCGTGGAACAACAGGCGGGGAGAGGGAAGGGAACGGCATGACCTACCGGACAATCACGGTCGAGAAACGCGGCGCGGCGGACTGGCTGACGTTGAACCGGCCCGACCAGCTTAACGCGATCTCGCTCGAGATGGTGGACGAGCTGTCCCACTATTTCGGTGCGCTGTTCAATGATCGGGACACGCGCGTGGTGGTGATGCGCGGCGCGGGAAGGGCGTTCTGCGCCGGCCTTGATATCAAGGACCGGCAATCTGCAAACGGGCCTGATCCGTTCGGCGGCGGCTTCGGCTTTCAGGGCCACCTCGCCGACGTCTACGTCAGAATGCGGCGCTGCCCGCAGCCGATCCTCGCGCTGGTTCATGGCGCCGCCTGCGGGGGCGGCTTTGCCTTTGCGCTCGCGGCGGACATCCGCGTGGCGGGCGAGAGCGCGAAGATGAATGCGGCTTTCATCAAGCTCGGGCTGTCCTCCTGCGACATGGGGGTGAGCTACTTCCTGCCGCGCCTCGTCGGTGCCTCGGTCGCTTCGGAGCTCATGCTGACGGGCCGCTTCATCCATGCGCCGCGCGCACTGGCGACGGGCCTCGTCAGCGAGGTGGTGGCCGATGACCAGCTCGAAGCGGTGGCGGAAGGCTATGTCGCGGAAATGCTGGCCGCCTCACCGCGCGGGCTGCGCATGACCAAGGAGGGGCTCAGCCTCGCTGTCGATGCGCCGAGCCTTGAAGCGGCAATGGCGATCGAGAACCGCAACCAGCTGATGACCGCCGCCAGCCCCAATTTCGCCGAAGGCATGCGCGCCTTCCTCGAGAAGCGCGCGCCAAACTACATTCCAGACTGAACGGACCTGACCGATGACGCATCCCAAATATCCGCTGGTGTTCTCGCCGCTCACGATCCGGGGCAACCGGCTCAAGAACCGCATCATCATGGGCTCGATGCATTCCGGCCTCGAAGACCTGCCCGATGCGGCAGAGCGGCTTTCGGCCTACTTCGTCGAGCGCGTGAAGGGCGGTGTCGGCATGATCATCACCGGCGGGATCACCCCACACCCCAGCGGCGGGCGCGGCGCGAAGCTGAGCGAGCCGAGCGACGTGCCGATGCACCGCACAGTGACCGATGCGGTCCATGCTGCCGATCCGGACGTCAAGATCTGCATGCAGATCCTCCATTCGGGCTCGATCGCCAATGTGCGCGAGCCGGTGGGGCCATCGCCGGTGCGCTCCCGCCTTGCCAAGGTGCCGCCGGTCGAGCTGGATGAGGACGGGATCGAGGAGCAGATCGCGGCCTTTGCCAATTGCGCGGCGCTGGCCGTGCAGGCGGGTTATGACGGGGTCGAGATCATCGGTTCGGCAGGCTACCTGATTTCCACTTTCCTCGTCGAGAAGACCAACCAGCGCACCGACCGCTGGGGCGGCTCGTGGGAAAACCGCATGCGTTTCCCGGTCGAGGTGGTGAAGCGCGCACGCGCGGCGCTGGGCGATGACAAGATGCTGATCTTCCGCATTTCCGCGATGGACATGCTGGAGGGCGGCCTCGCGTGGGAGGAAGTGGCGAGCCTTGCCAAGGCGCTGGAAGCTGCCGGGGCGGACGTCATCAGCACGCACTTCTGCTGGCACGAAAGCCAGGTGCCGACAATCGCGACGATGGTGCCGCGCGCGGCCTTCGCGCAAGTGACGGGCAAGCTGCGCGATGTCGTGTCGATCCCGCTCATCACCAGCAACCGCATCAACATGCCGCATGTGGCCGAGGACGTGCTGGCGCGCGGGGATGCCGATCTCATCTCGATGGCGCGGCCGATGCTGGCCGATGCGGAGATCGTGAAGAAGGCATGGGAAGGCCGCGAGGACGAGATCAACACCTGCATCGCCTGCAACCAGGCCTGCCTTGACCACACCTTCACCGGCCAGCTGACCAGCTGCCTTGTCAACGCGCGGGCCTGCCGCGAGACCGAGATCACGGTGGCTCCGGCCACGACCGTGCGGCGGATCGCGGTGGTGGGCGCGGGGCCGGCGGGGCTGGCCTATGCCACGATTGCCTCGGGACGCGGGCACAAGGTGACGCTGTTCGATGCGGCAGAGGAGATCGGCGGGCAGTTCAATCTGGCGCGCAAGATCCCTGGCAAGGAGGAGTTCGACGAGACGATCCGCTACTTCGGCCGGATGATCGAGGTGAACGGGATCGAACTGAAGCTGGCGACGCGGGTCAACGCCGACATGCTGGCGGCGGGCGGGTTTGACGAGATCGTAATCGCGACCGGGATCACGCCGAGGAAGCCCGATATTCCCGGCATCGATCACCCCAAGGCGGTTCGTTATGTCGATGTGATCACCGGCAAGGCGGAAGTGGGGCAGAAGGTCGCGATCATGGGCGCGGGCGGGATCGGCTTCGACGTGGCGGAACTGATCACCCATGCGGGTACGCCGGGTTCGCTCGATGTGGACGTGTTCGCGAAGGAATGGGGCATCGATTTCAGGAACCACCCGCGCGGCGGGGTGACCGGGGTCGTCCCGGAAGTCGCCTCGAGCGGGCGCGAAGTCTGGCTGCTGCAGCGCAAGTCGAGCGCAGTGGGCAAGGGGCTGGGCCGCACCACCGGCTGGACACACCGCATCACCCTGCAGCGGCGCGGGGTGCAGATGCTCGGCGGCGTAGAGTATGACCGGATCGACGATGCAGGCCTCCACATTCGCATCGAAGGCGAACCACGGCTGCTCGATGTCGATACGGTGATCGTCTGCGCCGGGCAGGAACCGGCGCGCGGCCTCTATGACGAACTGGTTGCGCGCGGCCTTTCGCCGCAACTCATCGGCGGCGCCTTCGAGGCGGCGGAGCTCGATGCCAAGCGGGCGATCAAGCAGGCGACCGAGCTGGCGGTGGCGGTTTGACCCAGAGCCCCTCTCCCAACCCTCTCCCCTGAAGGGGAGAGGGCTTTCCTACTGGCTGCGGCCGCGGGCCTGCACGGCAAGGCGGCGCGCCTCGACTTCCTCCGGCTTGACCGCCGCGTTGGCGGCGGAGGAGCGCTTGGCCTCAAGCGCCATGCCTTCGCCAAAGGGCAGGGCATAACCGTCGTCGATCAGTGCCTTGTAGTTGCGCAGGAAGGTGGGATCGATCGAGGCCATGTCGCGCGCGAGCTGCTGCGCGGCGGGCAGCAGTTCCTCCGGCGCGACGACACGGTTCACGAGGCCCCAGCGCTCGGCGGTGGCGGCATCGAGGAAGTTGCCGGTGAAGGAGAGTTCCTTGGCCCGGCTGATGCCGATCAGGCGCGAGAGTTTCTGCGAGAGGCCCCAGCCGGGATAGACGCCGACACGCGCGTGGGTATCGGCAAAGCGCGCGTTGGTGGAAGCAATCAGCACATCGCAGGCGAGCGCGACTTCGAAGCCGCCGGTGATCGCGACGCCATTGATCGCGCCGACCACCGGCTTGCGGCAGATCTCGATCGCCTTGACCGGGTTTTCGGACGCGCCTTCGGCATTGGCCGCACCGAGCGCGCCGGCTGTCGAGCCGAGTTCCTTGAGGTCTAGCCCGGCGGTGAAGGCCCGCGTGCCGGCTCCGGTGAGCACTACCGCGCGCACGGTCTCATCGGCATCCAGCGCGGTCATCACTTCGGCGAGGCGGGCGCGCAGGGCCGTCGAGAGGGCATTCATCGCCTCGGGCCGGTTGAGCGTGACGGTGGCGACGCCGTCTGCGATGTCGACGAGGATGATGTCGGTCATGGGCGGGGTCCTTTGCTGCGGCGTGCCGGTTTGACCATGCGGCAAAAGGGCACGCACCTCTGTTTATTGCGGGGGATCGGCCATCCCTGCGTAGAGATCCATGAAATTGCGCGCGGCGTCGCGTTCCGCCGGATCCTTGAACGCCACCTCGAGATCGGGCGAGCAGCCGAGGATGTGCATCAGCGCCCAGAGCGCGAAGCGCCGGGCGGGATCGGTCTCCAGCCCGAAATCGACCGCGAGCCGTTCGGAGCCGGCTTCGAGCTCGGCGGGGCTCAGGCCGGCAAGGTCGGCGGTGCCGAAATAGCGGCGCATCAGATCATCGAAGCCCATCGCCGGCCTCCCTCAGAAACGCGAACGGCGCGCGGGAAGGACTGCTTCCCGCGCGCCGCACCGTGGCGAGCTCCGTGGAGCTTGCCGAATGACTCAGCCGTTCAGCTTGTCCTTGACCGACTTCGCGGCGGCGAAAGTCAGCTTGCGCGAAGCGGCGATCTGGATCGGGGCGCCGGTCGAGGGGTTGCGGCCTTCGCGGGCCGGGCTTTCCTTGACCTTGAACTTCCCGAAGGCGCTCAGCGAAACTTCCTCGCCCTTGGCAGCCGCATCGGCAATCGCCGCGAACACGGTGTCGACCAGCTTCTTGGCATCGGCCTTGGTGAGGCCCGCGCTGGCAGCAACGGCTTCGGCGAGTTCAGCAGTATTCATGATCCCAATTCTCCAACGGTTGGACGCGCCGGTTAGCTTGGCCTGCGGCCTTCGTCCAGCCTTGCGCAAGCAGAATACGCTGGAATCTGGGGGAATATGGATGAATCTGCTGATCGTTGCGGCCACGAGGAAGCCGGAGCGCAAGCCCGATTCGGGCTGTCCTGGTCCGGGAGATGGCAGCTGTGAGAGGTCTGCGCCTGCGTGCAGGCGGGCATTCTGGCGGCTTTGCCAAGGCGGTGCAGCGCCCGAGTGGAGCCGGCAGCAGATTTCCTCAAGTTGTCTGGAGATCTGCATCAATAAGGACCCGGCGATTTACGGTCGGGCGTGTTGCAGTTCTAGGGAGCCGATTGATGGGCGCCTTGCATTTGTAGTGTCTCGTCGCCGCCGTCTTCGCAGGGCGGTCCACTCGCTCCGCCGCGCTGCCCCGAGCCTGCCCGGCGAACGTCACCTTGCCGGGCAGGGGGCAGGCTGGTCAGAAGGCGAAGCGCAGGCCTACGCTCCCCGAAACCCGGGCGTCTTCACCCTGGCCGATCATGGTGTTCAGCGAAAAGTTCAGCAAGGCGGCCCGCCCGAGCTTAAGATCGAGATCGGCCCCAACCCGGCCCCAGTTGCCACGGGGCAGCGGAGTGGCGACGGAGAATGCGCCGACACCGATGATCGAGCCCGTCAGTGTCGGGGGGGAACGGTCAAGCCGCCCCACCCATTCACCCGAGGCACGCAGGACGGCCCGGGTGTTCAGCCCAAGCGCGGCAACGGCTCCGAGCCGCGCTTCCTTGTTCCCGGAAATGGCGCGATTGATCCGGACGGGGAAGCCTCCGCCTTGTTCGGTGTACCCGTCGATGGTCACGCGGCTGTAGGTGAAGGCCGCGTAAGGCGAGATGCCCAAGGCCCCGGTCTTCACCATGTCGCGCCAGTCGATCCGGCCGCGGACCGCCCAGGTTCTGGCCGCCGTCTGCCCGCGCGAGCGATCGAGCGTGGCGCCGTTGGCATAAGTCCGGTCGAGCTTCAGGTTCCAGTCCGCGAAGTATCCGGTCACGCTGACCAGCAAGGGCGAGCCGACCGGCTGCACATCCACTTCGCCGATCAGGTGATAGCCATCGCCGGACAGCTTCCCGCCGAGAGGGAGGTTTTGGTCCACCCCGTCGATTCCGCCGCCGAAGCCGATGCGAACCGCCTTGCCGAAATCATGGCACAAGCCGACTTCACCGACCCGGCCCGAGCGCCCGCTGCGCCCTTCCGCGAGATCACCCACCAGCCAGCCGCATGTCTTGCCGTTCTGCGCAAAGTCGCGCAGCGGGCGGTGATGGGCGCCAAACAAGGCCAGACTGGCGGCGTTGATGATCGTGTTGAAGGTGATGCCGCTGTTCGAAACCGAGGCCAGGAAATCGACCAGACCGATGACGCCGGTGCCGGTGCCCGATCCGGTGCCGGAGCCAGTGCCCGAGCCGGTGCCTGAACCGGTGCCCGAGCCGGTGCCCGAGCCGGTGCCCGATCCGGTGCCGGAGCCAGTGCCCGAGCCAGTGCCCGAACCAGTGCCGGAGCCGGTACCCGAACCGGTGCCAGTGCCCGAACCAGTACCGGTGTCTGTGGGCGGAGGCGGCGGTGGCGGCGGCGTTTCTCCGGCAATCCGCGCGATGTACTCCTGGGTTGTGCCGTTGATCTGACCGGTGCCGATGATGGTCCGCCCATCGTCACTGACCCCGACTGCGTCGGTAAACGTGTTCGATCCCACAGCCACGCCGTTGTCGGTCAGCCAGCTCAGCACGGTCTTCATGCCGCCGGCGCTGGTCCAGCGGATTGCCACGGTGTCCTGAATACCAGCCACCACAGCCGAAGGCTGCGTTGCCGAGCCGACAATCACGCTGCCATCGGCGTTTACGGCATAAGCCCGGCTGGTCTTGCCGCCGCTGAGCAGGCCCAGCGAGGTCATTCCTTCCGCGGCGGTCCAGCGGAAGGCTTCCGAGTTGTCGGTTGCTCCTTGCGAGAAGCCGACCACCACCCGGCCGTCAGCCGATACGTCCTCGGCGCGGCTGACCGCGGCCGTATCCGAGGCTTGCGAGGGAACGACGCCGAGCAGTTTCATGCCATCGGTCGCATTCCACACGAAGGCTTCGTTGGGGCGGCTGGCCGAGGTGGCATAGCCGACCACCACGCTGCCATCGCGGCTGGCGCGCGCGGCATAGGATGCAGCCAGCCCGGCGCCGTGGAGATCCTCCGGTGCGCCCTTGTCGACCCAGCGCACCGCGTGAATGGCGCCGGTCCCGGCTACGCTGCTGACCCCCACAACCACCCGGCCATCGCCCGAGATGCCATTGGCCGCGCTGGACTGGAACACCCCGGCGGTGGGATTGAGGTGGCCCAGCTGGGTCATCGTCGTGCCTTCCCACAGCACCGCGGCCCCGCGCGACGACGACGTCGGCGCGGACAGGCCGGCAATCTTGGTCCCATCGTCCGAGACGCCATTGGCCAGAACATAGGCGTCCGCATCGATGCCCTGCAGCGCTTCGTAGCCATTGGCGGTGATGCGGTAGGCCCGGAAAGTGGAGACATCGAGGCGCACGACCCCGGCAACAGTCGTTCCATCGCCGGAAAGATCGCGGAAACCGCTGCCGATATTGGGGTTGGGCACACCCGGAATGCTGCCGGCCCCGGTGATGCCGGCGCTTTGCGCGTGACCGGGCGCGACGAGGGCCAGATTGGCCAGCACGGTCAGCCCTGCGCCGGCGAGATAGCGGGTGGCCAGAGATCTGTAAGTCATGTCATGCCCCTTGCAACGTTCACTGGGGCAGAGCGTAAAGACGCACCCGGGGCGGCAAGCACCTTACAAATCCTGAAAATGCCAACCTTACGGAAAATGTACGAAACGGATTGATCCGGCCTGGCGGATCATACTTGCAATCGCGCTACAGTGACGCAATTCTGCGGCTCGGGGGCGGCAGAACATCCATCGAGCATGATCTTTCCAGGACATTGCGCCGATATTCCGGTGCTGGATATCCGCGTGGTCACTGCACGCGGCAGGCCGCTGTGCGGGTCCCGCCTTACGGCATTTGTATGTTGCCGCCGGTGATCGCTCCGGCCATGCCCCGCTGCATCGGCCAAACAGGATACGGACCATGACGGCGCACAGGCTGTTGCTGATCGAGGATGATCCCGATGCTGCGGCGATCATCATCGGAACCCTGACGGCTGAAGGCTTTGCCGTCGACTGGGAGCAGGGCGCGGAAGGCGGACTTGCCGCGGCTGCGCGGGGCGGCCATGCCATGATCCTGCTCGACCGGATGCTGGGCGATAGCGATGGCCTCGAAGTGCTGCGCGCCATCCGGCGGATCGGCGCGGTGGTCCCGGTCATGGTCCTCTCGGCGCTATCCCGCAGCGACAACCGCACCGAGGGGCTTGAAACCGGCGCCGACGACTATCTCGGCAAACCGTTTGACCGGGGCGAGTTGGTGGCCCGGGTCCGCGCCCTGATCCGCCGCACTGCGGCCCAGCCTCATGGGGCGGTGCTGCTGTTCGGCGAGCTTGAGCTGCACGTGAAATCGCGCGTGGCCTATCGGGCCGGCAAGCTGCTGGATCTCACGCCCAAGGAGTACGACATCCTTCAGCTGCTGATGACGCATGCCGGCGACACCGTGACGCGCGAAATGCTGCTGCGCGAGGTGTGGAACCTCAACTTCGATCCGCAGACCAGCGTGATCGACGTCAACATGAGCCGGCTGCGCGGCCAGCTCAACCAGGGGTTCGAGGGCAATGTGCTGGAAACGGTGCGCGGCGTCGGCTTCCGCCTGATGGGGGGCTGAGGCGAGGCCGATGACGCCGCGGTGGCGCACTTCGCTGACCCTGACGCTGGTCCTGCGCATGGCGGCCGTCACCGTGCTGCTGAGCGCGGTGATGGTCTGGCTGGTCTATCTCGCCGTGGACCGGGTCGGCGATGCGCTGGTCATGCAGACCATCGACACCGATATCGAGGCGCTTGCCGACCAGTACAATGCGCAGGGCCTCGCAGCGCTCAAGGCCCGGATCGGCGATCGGCAGGCGGTGGTGCCGCTTGAGCGGGAGCAGCCCTTCTATCTGCTGCTGGCCCCGTCGGGGCAGGTCGAAGCGGGCAATCTCGTCGGCCGGGTAGAGCCGGCGGCGCTGGCCGCGATCGATCCGGCGCGGTCCGGCGCGGGCGAGATCCCGATCCGGGGCGAGCCCTATCCGGTGCTGCTGCGCGCCACGCGTCTGCGTGGTGGCTACAGCCTCTATGCCGGGCTGACCACGCGCGGCAGCCGGGAAGCGCTCGCCGGCCTTCGCGTCCAGTTCCTTGCGGCGCTGGTGATCCTCGCCGTCGGCGCGGTGATCCTGGGGCTGCTTGCCTCGGCCCGCGTACGCCAGAGGCTCGCCCGTCTGGCGGCGCGCATGGCGGTGCTGGCGGGAACACCTGCACCGTCGCAGGCGGGCCTGCAGGGGGACGAAATCGACGCCCTCGATCAGGTGCTCGCCACGATCGGCCAGCGCATCGCCCAGCTTCTGGCGGCCCAGCGGGATGTGACCGACAATATCGCGCACGAAACCCGCACGCCGCTGATGGTGATCGACGCCCGCTTGCAGGACATCCTCGAACACACGCGCGATCCGGTCGTGATCGAACATGCCGAGCAGGCCTCGCGCGAAATCAAGGGCATGCTGCACCTGCTCGATGCGCTGCTCGATATTGCCGCGGCAGAGGCGGGGCGCGGCGAGCAGAGCGGGCTCAGCGAGGTCAGCCTGACGGAAATCTGCCTCTCGATTGCGGAACTTTACCGGTCCAGCGTCAGCGAAGCGGGGCTGGTCCTTGCGGTGCGGGTCGCCCCGGACGTTCGCCTTGCGGGCGAGGCGATGCAGCTTTCGCGCCTGCTGGTGAACTTGCTCGACAACGCGCTGAAGCACGCCACCGGCGCGACCTTTGTGGGCCTATCGCTCGATCCCGGGCCGGTCCTTGTGGTCGAGGATGATGGCGAAGGCATAGCGCCGGCCGATCGCGAACGGGTGTTCCAGCGCTATGGGCGCGGCCGTTCAAGGCAGGCCCGGGGGCATGGGCTTGGCCTGCCGCTGGTGCAGGCGATCGCCAAGCGGCACGGCCTGACCATCCGCGTCTCGGCGCGCGAACCCGGCGGGGAGCGGCCGGGTACGCGGTTCATCATCTCGCGCCCGGATATGCCCGAACCAGCGCCAATGGAGATTGCGTCATGAAGTTGCTGCGCGCCGGCATCGCCCTGTTTGCGCTCCTCGCGTCATCGATGGCGAGTTCGAGCCCGCCACCGGCCATGGAAGCCGAACGGCTTGCCGATCTGCTGGTGGCGGCGGAGCGGCAGGCCGCACACCCGCGCCCGACGCGCAAGTTGGCCGAGACACTGGCGGCGCTGGAGGCCAGTGGCATTGCCTCGGCAGAGGGCGATCCCGATCCGTTTCCGGCCTGGCGCGCGCGCCTGCCGGAGGAGAGCAGGCGGCCTCCCATGCGCGGCCGCACACTGGGCGCGGCTTTCCGCCGCG
The DNA here is from genome assembly GCF_019748365.1 of Novosphingobium sp. Lineage (GTDB taxonomy): Bacteria > Pseudomonadota > Alphaproteobacteria > Sphingomonadales > Sphingomonadaceae > Novosphingobium. The sequence continues at coordinate 28,443 of NZ_JAIEPN010000104.1, read as the reverse complement.
GCGTGATCAACCCGGGCGAGAAGCTGGAATTCCGGCAGGGCTTTCTGGCGGGTCAGCTGGCCGAGGTCGCGGTCGCCACTGCGGGCACCGGGCACTTCGCGCTCGAAGTGATCGAGGACGGCGGACGGACGATCTGCCGCAGCCGCAGCGCGGTGCGGCGCGCATCGTGCCGCTGGGTGCCGGACTTCAGCGGCGCGAGCATTGTCCGGCTCAGCAATGGCGATCGTGCCGCAACCGGCTTCGTGCTGGTGCTGCGGTAGATCGGCAACGGGGATCAGCCAGAATGGGGGCAGGCAATTGAGAACGGTGAAAACGACTTGGCTGGCCATGGCAGCCGGGGCTGCGCTGCTGCTGGCAAGCCCGGCCCAGGCGACCTGTGATCGCGGCCCGATCCCTTCGCCCTGGTCCGCCGCCGCGCCGCTTGCCGAACGCTATGCGGCGCTGGCCGCACAGGATCTCGACGGTCCCGATGCCGACCGCCGGATCCGGGAATGGCAGGCGCTGATCGCTGCGGCGGAAGGCGACGCGCGTGTCCCGCAGCAGATCGTGGTGCGCAGCCTGACCTGGCAGGCCTATCTGCAGGGCGGGCTCGACAATGCGGCGTCCAAGGCGGCGATGGACCGCGCCATGGCTCTTGCCGCCCGGGCGCCCGATCCGGAATTCGACGCCGTGCGCCTCGCCAATGCCTCGATGGTTGCCGTGGTCTTCGGCAAGCTCGACGAAGCGCAGGCCTTGCTGAAAGCCGCGCAGGCCGCGCCGCATGGCAGGCCGGGGCAGCGCAGCGTGCAGGGCTACTGGGAAGCGACCGCCCGGAATTTCCTCGCCTGGCAAAAGGGCGATGGCGCCACCTCGCTCGCCGCCAGCCGCGACATGGTGGCGCTGGCCGAGGCTTGTCTGCCCGAGCGTGCCGCGGCTACCCTGACCGCGATGAGCAACCTCGGCGCCGCGCTGGATGCCTCGGGCCGGCAGGAGGAAAGCCTTGCCGCGCAGGAGCACGCGGTGGTCTGGGGCCTCGAGCATGTCGACGAGAGCAGCGTGGGGCTGGCATCGACGATCAACAACTACGGCGTCGATCTGCGCAATTCCGGCCGCTTCGCCGAGGCGGTGACGGTCCTGCGCCATTCGATCGACCTGTTTGCCAGATATCAGCCGACCAATCTCAACCAGCGCGCCACGGCGCTGGGCAACCTCGCGGCAGCTCTCGACTATCAGGGCCAGACGCGCGAGGCCGAAGCTCTGTGGGTGCAGGCCCTCGAATGGTTCGAGAAAGCGCCGCAGGGCGATTTCATCTCTCCCGTCGTGACCAAGCGTTTTGCGGCGGACGCGGCCTACAAGCGCGGTGACCGGGCACTGGCGCTGCAGCGGCTGCGCGAGGCGGCCGCCTATGCCGAGGCGCATCTGGCGAAGGACAGTCTCGATATCGCGCTCACCCGCATGCACCTTGCCGATGTCCTCGCGCTCGAAGGGCAGGTGGCCGAAGCCATGGCCATCGCCGAGCCGGCTGATGCCAGGGTCCGCGCCGCCATGCCGGAGGACAGCCTGCGGCGGATGAGCAGCGAACTGATCTTTGGCCGCGTGGTGGCCAAGGCGAGGGGCGCAGCGGCCGGGGTGGCGGCATCGCGCCCCGTGCTGGCACGGCTCAGCGCCAAGCTGCTCGCCACCGACAGCAACGCACGCCAGCGCATCCGCTACCGCTCGCTGGTGCTGGGCAGCTTCATTGCCCTTGCGCAGATGGCCCTCGATGCGGGCGACACCGAGCTGGCTTTCGAGGTGCTGCAACTGATCTCGATCAGCGAGATCACCACGGCAGAAGCCCAGTCCTTCGCCCGGCGCGCCAGCGACGATCCGCTCACCGCCGAGCGCCTTTTCGCCTACCAGCAGGCGGTGACAGCGCGGCAGGCGCTGGCGGCGAAGCGCAATGCCCTGGGGCCCGAAGATCGGGCCGGCCGGCAAGACCTCAACGCCGCGATTCTGGCGGCCGACGAGGACGTGACCCGGCGCGAGGCCGAACTCGCCGCGCGTCTGCCCGATTTTGTGCGGCGGACCCATCCCGCGCTGGTGGATCTTGCCACGTTCCGGGCCGGACTGGCGCCGGATCAGGTGGTGATCATTCCCCTCGTCAGCGACAGCCGGGCGACCACGGTGGCCATCACGCGCGAGGGACTGTTCAGCGCCAGTGGCGGCGCTGCGCGGGATTATGCCGCTGTGGTCCGGCAAGTGCGCGCCTCGATCGATGCCTATGCGGCGGCGCCGGGCCGCGCCCGGTTCGACGAGCAGGCCGCGCGCAAGCTCTACACCTTGCTGTTTCCGCCAGCGCTTCGCCCGGTGCTGGCCGCGCACCCCAACCTGCTCTACGTCCCCCGCGGGGTTCTGGCCGAGCTGCCGCTCGGCCTGCTGATCGCACCGGGCCGCGCCGCCGGTGGCAAGGTCAACTGGATGGTGCGGTGCCACGCCATCACTGTCCTGTCCGGCCTTTCGATGCGGCGGATGGAAAGCCGCTCGGCGCGCGCGCCAGACCTTGCCTTTCTGGGGGTCGGCGATCCGCTGATCCCTGCTGCCGCAGCAAAGCCCGTCGGGCCATTGCTGGCGGTCAGGGCAGGGCAGATCGACGTGGCCGGAGTGGTTCGACTGGCGCCCTTGCCCGGTGCGGCGGCCGAACTGCGCCAGTTGAGCGCTGCCCTGACGGCCGAAGGATCGGTTGTGCTGACCGGGGCCGATGCCACGCGCCGCAAGCTGAACGCGCTGGCGCTGGACCGCTTCCGGGTGATCGCCTTTGCCACGCATGGGCTGGCGCCAAGCGAAAGCGGGCGCGCGGGCGAGGCGGCGCTGGCCTTGTCGTCCGAAGGCGAAACGCCCGATCTGCTGACCGCCAGCGAAATCGCCCAGTGGCAGCTCAATGCGGATTGGGTCATCCTGTCGGCCTGCAACAGCGCCGCAGGCTCGGAACCCGGCGCGCCGCAATTGAGCGGGCTGGCCAGCGCCTTCGTGCGCGCCGGTGCCCGCAACCTGCTGGTCTCGTCATGGCCCTTGCGCGACGATGCGGCGGCAAGGCTCACGGTTGCAACCGTGCAAGGCGCCGAGCGCGGCCTCTCGCGGCCCGAAGCGCTGCGCCGCGCCATGGTGGCCTTGCTCGATGATCCACAGCTTGCCGATGCGGCCCATCCGGCCGTCTGGGCGGCGCTTTCACTGGTCAGCACGCTGTAATCAAAGGGCGAACCTCGAGCAGGCTCTAGCGCTCCAGCCTCGCGGTCTTGCGGCGCGGGCCGGAGGACGACTGGCGCGCCTCGAACATGGCTTCGAGTGCGGCGTCGGCTCGCTTCAGGGCGGCCCGGACGATCGGCAGGTCGTCCTCGCCGATCGCTGCGACCAGTGCGTCAACCACTTCCCGGCTGAGCGCGTTCGAACGCCTTGCCACTTCGATTCCCTCCGGAGTCAGCCGGGCGATGACGATGCGCGAATCCTGCGGTCCGACTTCCCTCGTCAGGTAGCCGAGCCCTTCGAGGCGCTTCAGCTGGTGCGAGATCGTCGACTGCGGCAGCGCCATGACCTTGACGATCTCGCCGGCGGTCAGTTCGCCGCGCTCGGCAAGCAGCACGATCATCCGCGACGTGACAAGATCGACGCCGGCTTCCTGAAACCAGGGGTTCGAGATGCGCGCCATATGCGCGCCCACGCGGTGCACCAGGAACGAAATGCGCTCTGCCAGCGGGGGCAGGGCGCTCTCGTCGCCATCCGGTTCCTGATCAACTGGGTCACTCGGCATCGCTGTGCGAACCCTCGGCGCTGGGGTCTGGAATGCTAGGGTAGGGTCCGAGCAGGAGCAATATGCAGCCCGCTACGGCAAACAGCCCCGCCGAGGACAGGAAACTGGCCGCGTAATCACCCGAAACCTCGCGCAGGCGGGAGAACATGGCAGGGGCCGTGGCGCTGCCGATCGCAAGGCCGGCATAGAGCAGCGCATAGAGCTTCGAGAACCGGGCGCGGCCGAAATAGCGCGCGGTGAGGAACGCCAGAAGGTCGAGCTCAGCCCCGGCGGCAAGACCGAGCGCAAGGCAGCACAGGGTAAGCGAAAGGCTGTCCGTCGCGCTGACGAGGATCAGACAGGCGGCGGCAGGGATCAACAGGATCACGCAGCCGACCGCCGGCGCCCAGTAGCGATCGATCAGCATGCCGATCAGCACGCGGCCCGGGATCATCGCGAGGCCCACCGTACCGGCGATCACTGCTGCCCGCGCGGGCGCAAGGCCCCGGTCGGTGAAGGCGGGAACGAGGCTGGTGAGCACGCCCGAGACCGCGAGATAGCCGCACAGGATCGAGACGGCGAGGATCGCAAAGCGGACGCTGCGCACGGCACTGCGGATCGAAACGGCAGGCTGCACCGGCGCACCGGAGCGATAGACAGGCTCGGCCGGGAGCCAGAACCACGCGATTGGCAGCGAAACAACGAGCGGCAATATGGCTACCAGGGCAAGCGCGACGTGCCAGTTCGCGCGCTGGACCAACACGGTGATCAGCAGGGGCAGCAGGATGGCGGACAAGGCCGTGCCGACCAGCGCCAGCCCCAGCGCCGTGCCGCGCGCGTGATCGAAGCGCGAGGTCACCACCTTCGACCAGACCACCGGGTTGGTTCCCGCACCCAGCAGCGCTGTCAGAGCGAAACCGAGGTAGAAGACAACTGTTGAGCCGGCCAGCGCCGCTATCATCATGCCGAGTGCGACACCCGCAAAGCCAGGCAAGGCAACCTTGCGAGCCCCGTAGCGATCGACCAGCCAGCCCGTCACCGGTGCCGTTAGCGCGCCGAGGCCGGAGCTGAACGCAATCGCGAACTGGATGTCGCTGCGTGACCAGCCGGTTTCGAGCTCGATCGGCTTGGTCAGCGCGCCGATGCTGTAATAGGGCAAGGCGATGGCGCTCGCCGCAATGCCGAGCGCGCAGGCGACCAGAATCCGCCAGTCAGAGCGCAGTTCGGCAATGGCGGCAGGCGTCAGCATCCGGCGGTCTCTCCATGGCGTCGCCGCCTGCGGCATTGTATTGATTTCGATGGTTCCCAAGGCAGGGTCGCCGTGTCAAGAGAGGGGCACGCAGGATCGCCGGCCGCTCAGATGTATAGTCCGGTGCGCGGCGGCAGCAGGTTGGCGGGAAGGAGCCTGAGGCAGATGGATCTCGGATTGAAGGACAAGGTGGTGCTGGTGACCGCGGGGAGCCAGGGCATCGGCCTTGCCACCGCACAGGGGTATCATGGCGAAGGCGCGCGCGTCGCGATTTGCGCGCGAGGTGCCGACAAGCTTGCCGCTGCCGCCGCCACAATGCCCGGCTGCCTCGCGCTGCAGGCTGATGTTACCGACGCGGCGCAGATCGAGGCGATGACCCGCGAGGTGGCGGCGCAACTGGGCCCGGTCGATGTGCTGGTGGTCAATGCTGGCGGGCCGCCGCCGGGGCTGTTCGAGGATCTCGACGATGCCGCCTGGCTCAATGCGACCAACCTCACGCTGATGTCGGCCGTGCGCATGACCCGCGCAGTGCTGCCGGCGATGCGCGCGCGGCGCTGGGGCCGGATCGTCATCATTTCCTCGGTCGGCGTGAAGCAGCCGGTGCCGAACCTGACCTTGTCGAACAGCATTCGCATGGCCGTGCTCGGCTGGGCGAAGACGCTGGCGCAGCAGGTGGCGGGGGACAATGTGCTCATCAACACGGTCTGCCCCGGCTTCACCCGCACCGCCCGGATCGAGCAGATCCTCGGACCCGCCGGGGACGGTCCCAACCCGGCCGAAGCCGCCATGGCCGCGCAAATTCCGCTCGGCCGCATTGCCGAGGCCAAGGAAATCGCCGGTCTCGCCGTGTTCCTCGGCTCCGAGGTCGCCAGCTACATGACCGGCACGGCCATCGCGGTGGATGGCGGATCGGCGCGGGGCTACGCCTGAGATGAGCCTCGCCGCCGCCCGCGTCATCGATATCCACGCGCACGCCGTGATCGAGGAGACGTTTGGTACGGCGGGGCGGTTCGGCCCGGAGCTTTACGACGACGCGGGCGTGCCGGTGTTCCGCATCGGGGACTACACATTGCGCGGTGTGCGCTATCGCGGCAGCGCCTTCATGGACCCCGATATCCGGATTGCCGCGATGGACCGCATCGGCATCGACTGGCAGCTGCTTTCGCCCAACCCGCTGACCTATTTCCACTTCATCCCGGCAACCGAAGCAGCGTCCTTCTGCCGGACACACAACGATGCGCTGGCCGCCGTGGTCGCGCGCTATCCCGAGAGGCTCGGCGCGGCGGCGGCCCTGCCGATGCAGGATATCGATGCGGCCATTGCCGAATTGCGCCGGGCGGCAGGCGATCTGGGCTTCCGCGCCGCCTATATCGGCACGGACATGCCGCATGGCCTCGCTGATCCGGTGATGGACCGGTTTTACGAAGCCGTCGTGGCGCTGGATCTGCCGCTGTTCATCCACCCGGCATCGGCGGGCATCGATGGGCCTCCGGGGCCTGCCGCCTTCACGCAGTTCGAGCTCGACATCACGCTCGGCTTCGCGATGCAGGAGACGGCGGCGCTGGCGACGCTGGTGTTCGGCGGCGTGCTACATCGCCACCCCGGGCTCGATGTGTGCATCAGCCATGGCGGTGGAGCGCTGGCGCTCGTCTGGGGGCGGTTGCGCCATGCCGCGCACAAACGGCAATGGGTGCCTGCATACCTTCGCGAAGAAGGCCAGTTCGAGGATGCGCTGCGCCGCATCTGGTACGACATCCACATGCACGACGACCGCTCGCTCGACCTGCTGATCGAGCGCGCCGGTCGCGACCGGCTCGTCTACGGGACCAACTTTGCCGGCTGGGATGCACCGCAACAGGCCGAGACGCACGGCATGGAAACGCTGCTGGCAGACAACGCGCGCCGCCTGCTGCGCGCCTAGCCGCGCGACACGCCGAGCCCGAGCCCGCCGTCCACATCGAGGATCGCGCCGGTGACCCAGCCTGCCCCGATCAGGTACTCGGCGGCCTCGGCCACATCCGCACCCTCGCCCAGCCGGTCGATCGCCTGCAGGCTGGCCATGTCGCGATAGCGCTGTGCTGCTTCGGCCTCGCTCAGCAATCCGGCGCGGACATTGATCTCGGTGAGCACGCCGCCGGGCACGATGCAGTTCACCCGTACCCCGCGGCTCCCCATTTCCGCTGCAAGAACTTGGGTCAGGGTTTGCAGCGCGCCCTTCGTCGCGGCATAAGGCGAGGCGCCGGGAAACGCGCGGCGGGTGTGGCTGGAGCCGAAGAACAGCACCGATCCCTTGGCCGCTTCAAGGTGCGGCATTGCCAGCGAGGTCAGCATCATCGCGCCGACGACGTTGGTGTGGAACAGGCCGATGAGCTGCGCTTCATCGAGGTCAGTAATGGGGGTGCGGTACATGTTACCGGCATTGTTGACGAGCACGTCGAGCCCGCCGCCTCTTTCAGCCGCCGCTGCAACCATTGCCTCCCGATCAGCCGCCTGCGTGACATCGCCTACGACCCCGGCACAGCCGATCTCTTCGCACAACGCCTCGATCCGCTCGGCGCGCCGCCCGCTGATGGTCACCGCTGCGCCCCGGCTGGTGAAGTGGCGGGCCATCGCCGCACCCAGCCCGGAACCGCCTCCGGTGACGAGTATGCTCTTGCCCTCAAGCGTCATGCGCGGTCTCTTTCTCGCAAAGCCAGCCCAGCATGGCGTGCAGGATGGCGACATGCCCCGCCGCGCTCAGCGAGCGGGCATCGTGCCCCAGGGCATCCACCACGATCCGGCCCGATCCGTGCCGCCGCCGCCAAACGACAGGCTGGGCCCCCTGTCCGGCATTGGCGGTCGCCATGATCTCGCAGTCCGCCGCTGGATCGAGATGGTGATAGGCTTCGTCGACAAGCTCGAAGGGGGCCGCCAAGGCAGGCGAAGGCTCTACGGTGATGGGCCCGAGCGGCGGATGATACGATCGGTCCCAGTTCCAGCCGCCGCCCAGCAGCTCCAGCCAACCGGGCTGATTGTCCCAGCAAATCACAGCGGTGTGCATCGCCAGCAGGCCGCCGCCGCTTGTCACATGGTCCGTCATCGCGGCGAGGTGCTCGTCGCTCAGGCTGCCCGCCCAGTGCGGACGATCCGCCGCATAACGTTCGAACTGGGTCATCGACCAGCGCAGCGCGTTGATGGCCAGAACATCCCGTCCCGGCCTCAGCTTTGCGAGTGCATCGGCGAGATCGGAGGTGATCGTGACGGCAATTCCTGCGCCGGATGCAATCGCCGCCAAAGCCTCGCTCGATTGCGCGAACGGGTGGTTGTAGCCGTCGCTGTAGAGGATCAGGCGCGGCGGATCGGCCGAAATCATGCGCGCGGTAGGTTCTTCAGCACGGCATGGGTCACCCCGCCATCCACCACGAGGTCGTGTCCGTTGATGTAGCCGCCCTCGTCACTGTCGAGGAAGCATACGGCATTCGCGACGTCTTCGGGCGTCCCCAACCGGCCCAGCGGCACGCCTGCGGTACGGACTGCGCGAACCTTCGGGTCGGCATAGATCGGGGCGGACATGCCGCCGTCGATGAAGCCCGGCGCGATGCTGTTGAAGCGCAGGCCGTGCGGACCGTACTCCATCGCAAACTGCCGCATCAGTTGCAGCACCGCGCTCTTGGTCGCGGGATAGGCACCGGAGCCGGGGCCCGGCCCATAGGCGTTGATCGAGGTGAGCGAGACGACATGGCCGGTGCCGCGCGGCAGCATCCGCCGCACCGCCTCGCTGGTGACGGCGAACACGCCCATCAAGTTGACTTCGACGACCCGGCGGAAATCCTCGAGCGCGATGTCCGCCAGCGCCCCGAAGCGGACGATCCCGGCATTGTTGACGACCAGATCGGGCACTTCGCCCAGCGCATCGAACAGCGCGGTGACGGCGCTGCCATCCGAAACATCGCAGACATGCGTTGTCAGCCGCTCGGAAACGGCCACCGCGGCGATATCGGCATCGGCCACCGCGACCCGGTAGCCGCGTTCGAGCAAGGCAGCGGCAATGGCGGCACCGATGCCAGCCGCGCCGCCGGTGACGAGAGCATGTTTCATCAAGCGCCTTTCGCCGTGAAGCGAACCGGAAAGCGTCCCCAGTTCGGCCTGAAGGTTCCCGCGTCACGCTGCGGGGGATCGTCGGGGATGATACGCGCACCGTGGCGCAGCAGTTCGACGAGGATCAGCGTCACGATGCCAAGCTGGGCTTCGGATGGATCAGCGCCGGGCCGTGCCACGACGCCGCCATCGAGTTCCCGCCCAAGGCAGGTGTGCAAGCCGATACCGAAGGCGAGGCCGGAGCGCAGGACCGTGCCGGGAACCTCGCGATCGGGCTCAAACCGGTCGGCGGTCTCGCCAAAGATAGTCCGGTCGCAGTTGGCCAGATAGAGGTCGAGCTCCACCCGGTCCTGCCCAGCGACGTCGCCGATCCCCGCCACCTTCACTGGGAATGTCGCGGTCCGCCAAGCTTCGGGGCTCGCGGGATGCAGGCGCAGGGATTCATGCACACAGTGCTGGATGAAGACCGGATCATCGAGGCGGGCCCAGCGCGATTTGTCGTCGCCTGTCCATTCGAGCATCTCCCACAGCGCATGCACCACCGCATTCGCCGTCGAATGAGCGCCAGCCTGCAGATAGAAGGCGATTTCGCGCAGGAGCTGATCCTCGCTCAGGCTGAGCTCGTCGTTGCCGGCAAGGAGCGTCATCAGCACGTCGCGCGGCAGGTCGGCGTCCGCTATCCTCCCGGCATCGCGGTCTGCCAGCAAGGCCCGGCGGCGCGCGAGCGAGGGCAGGAAGAAACGGTCGCGCAGCTCGGCCTGCACCGCTGCCACTTCGGCGCTGACTTCGGCGTGATCGCGCGTGCTATGAACCAGAGTCGCGCCTTCGCCGAGCTTCTTGGTGATCGCGATCAGGCGCTCGGTCTCTTCCGCGCTGCGCGTCGGGCGGTCGATGCCGGCAAAGTCGGCAGTGAGATTGACCGTGAGCCGATAGCCGATCTGGAGGAGATCGCCGCCGCCCGCCGCGAGATAGGGCGCGAGGGTCTCGGCCAATGTACGCGGGAAGACTACTCTCTCATAGTAATGGAAGAAGTTCCGCCGGAAGACCCGCACTTCCACCGCGCGCCGCGCCGAATGTTCCTCGCCGTGCAGGGTGAGCAGGACGCCCTCCATCACCACTTTGCCGGCATCGTAGAGCGCTTGCTTCAGATCGCGATTGCGCAAGGCGGCCTCGCAGTCGCGAAACGCGGCAATGCGGTGGCGCGCCATCAGATCAGCGCCTGCGACGGGTCGAACAGGATGGGATAGGTGGCCCAGGAAATGCGGGTGATCCCCTTGTCGAGCTGCGCCGGAGCTGCGGGATCGGGACGGACGCCGCGCTTCAGCAGCGCCTCGACGATAAGGGGCACCGTGCCGAACTGGTGGTCGGCGGGATCACTGCCCGGCTTCGGCTCTACGCCGATGGCAAGATTGCGGCCGAGGCAGGCATGGGCGCCCACACCCATCGAGATGCCATGGGGAAACGCGGATCCGGCGACAGTGCGATGCGGATTGAAGCGATCCGCATCCTCGCCGAAGATATCCGTTTCCCGGTTCGCCGTGCGCAGATCGACGACGATCACATCGCCCGCGTTCGCCTCGCTGCCATCGGCGAGCGCGAGCGGGCATGTGGTGCGGCGCTTGGAAACGGGGCTGGAGGGATGGAGCCTCAGGCTCTCGAACACGCATTGCTGGATGAAGAAGGGATCATCGCGCAGGCGCGCTGCGTCTTCGGGGTGCGCATCGATCCAGCACAGGATTTCGTGGACGGCATGGGTCAACGAATGGATCGTGGTGTGCGCCCCGGCCATCGTGAAGAAGATGCCTTCCTGCAGGTATTCGTGCTCGGTCATGCCAAGATCGGCTTCACCCATGACGAGCGCCATCAGCACGTCGCGCGGCAAGGCATCGGCAGATAGTGCGCCCGCTTCCGCTTGCGCCCTGAGCGCCCGGCGCCGCGCCAGCGAGGGATCGAGGAACTGCCGCCGGAATTCGGCCATCGCCGCTTCGATCCGGGCGCGCTTTTCCGGGCGGTCTTCCGGCGGAGACTGGCCCAGCGCGGGCGCAAGGCTGAATTCCTTGAGCAAGCGCAGCAGCTCCGCCGTCTCCTCAGGCGTGCGCTTGACGCGGTCGATCCCGGTGAAATCGACTGTCAGGTTCATCATGATCCGGTAGCCGATATCGACCAGATCGCCGCGCCCGGCTTCCAGAAAGGGCTGCAGCGTCTCGTCGAGCGTTCGCGGCAGGATATTGCGCTCGTATTCCACGAACACGGGCTTGCGGAATACCGTCGCCTCGACGTTGCGGCGGGCGCGGTGTTCGCTGCCGTGGAGATTGACGAGGCAGCGCTCCATCAGCACCGCGGCTTCATCGTAGAGCGCCTGCCGCAGCTCCGTCTGGCGCAGCGTGCGCGAGCAGGCGTCGAAGCTGGTGATGGTGTGCTCGGTCATGGTCTCGGGGTCCACACACCCGTTGCACGGCGAGTTGCGGCAGTGGTCGAATAGTTGGAAACCCGCCACGAGGGGGGATCGCGGCGCTCCGGCAGCGGGCGCGCCAGATCGACCGCGCGGCCGTGGTGGAAAACATGCCGCATCGCGCCCTCGCGGCCCAGCAGCGTGACATCGCCGGTCACGTCGCCCTCGACCACGATCACATCCGCCTGCTTGCCCGGCTCCAGACTGCCGGTGCAATGGTCGAGCTTGAGCGCCCGCGCGCCTTCGAGCGTGGCGCAGGACAGCGCCTGCAGCGGCGTCAGCCCGAGGTTCTCGACAAGAATCTGCGCCTCGCGCCAGTGCCATTCGCCATAAGGCGTGATCGAAAAGCCGCTCTCGGTGCCGCAGACCATCGGCACGCCGGCATCATAGGCCTGCCGCAGCTGCTGGCTGCTTTCCTCGATTTCCTTGGCGAAGAGGTCCTGCAGATAGGGGCTCGCGCCGATCTTTGTGCCGTGGTCGGCCAGCACCGCCTGAAAGGTCAGCGTGGGCACGATGGGCACGCGCGCATCGCAGACGGCCTGCAGCGCGGTATCGTCCATATAAGTGGCATGAAGGATCATGTCGAAACCGGCATGGGCGGCATCGCGGGTGCTCGAGGCATTGCGGCAATGGCCGACGATGGGGAGCCCCACCTCGTGCGCGGTGTCGGCGGCGAGCTTAAGTTCGTCCAGCGTCCAGACCTGAATTTCGCCTTCCTGCCGCTGGCGCGGGATGAGGCCGGTGACGTGGATCTTGATCCAGTCCGCCCCGCGCTTGGCCTGCCGGCGGATCTCGGTGACGATCTCGTCGCGCGTGCGGGTTACCTTGAGATAGCCGATGCTGCCTTCGTCCGGCACGAGCAGCCCGGCCGTCCCGCCGACGGAGGTGAACAGCGCATTGCCCCCGCAGCGCATGCGCGGGCCTTCGGTCACACCGCATTCGATGGCGTCGCGCAGATCGAGCGACACGTCGAAGATCGTGTCGGCATCGAACATCGTCGTCACCCCGGCGCGCAGCACTTTGCGCACATTGTAGGCGGCGATGATCGCGGCAAGGCCCTCGCGGCGGTGGAAGAACAGCTCGTCGTTGCTGAAGGGTTCATCGAAGCTGATGTGGCAGTGCGCGTCGACCAGCCCTGGCATGACCGTGGCCCCGGCAGCGTCGATCCGCGTGACGGCCCGCCCTTCGCAAAGGCGCAGCGCCTCTGGCCCTAGCCGAAGGATCGTGGAGCCGAACAGGATCGGGGTGACGATGCCCGGACTGCCAGTGCCATCGAAGACAAGCCCGTTCTCGATCAGGGTGAGCTCTGTTTCCTGCAAGGGCCTTCTTCCCTTCCCATTCTCTCGCCGCGCGGGATGCCGCTAGTGGAAGAACACGGCCACGGCGGCCATGGCCGCAATGACAATGAGCACCGCTGGCACGAGCCACGCAGGCGTTCCGGAGGTCTGCTCGTGCGAAGGCACACCCTGTGCTGGCGCCGCGACCGGGCCTGCCTCGGGCTCCATGGCGGCCACCGCTGCCGCAAACTTGCCAAAGAAGTCGTCCGCCATCGACTTGGCGGTCCCTTCAACCAGCCGCGCACCCATCTGCGCCAGCTTGCCGCCGATCTGCGTGTCGGCCACGTATGTGAGCTCGGTTCCGCCATCCTGCGGCGTGAGCGTGACCAGTGCGCCGCCCTTGGCAAAGCCCGCAACCCCGCCCTGACCCTCGAACTGCATCCGGCAGGAGCGCGGCGGATCCAGTTCGGTCTGCCGCATGGTGCCTGCAAAGCGCGCGCTGACCGGGCCGATCTTCGCGGCAACCTTGCCGGTGAACTCGTTCTCGGCGGTCCGTTCCAGCGCTTCGCAACCCTTGAGGCAGGACTTCAGCACCTCTGTATCGTTGAGCGCCTGCCATGCCGTTTGCGGCGAGCAGGGCAGCAGGTAGGAACCGGTAATCTCCATAGGTCAGCTATTCCGTGGTCAGGCGAGGGCTGTAAGAGCGCGCCGCACGATGACGGCGGCGATGTGATGGCGGTATTCCGCAGAGCCGTGCAGATCGCCCGTGAAATGGGCCAGATCCAGCATGTCTTCGGTGATCGCATCGATTGTGCCGCCACTGTCCAGATGCGCCTCCGCCTCACGCCAGCGGAATACGCCGTGCCCGCCGCCGGTGATGGCGATGCGGGTGCCGGAGGGCAGCTGCGCGGCAAAGGCGCCCACCAGCGCGAAGCGGGAGGCCGGATTGCGGAACTTGATGTATCGGGCGCGCTGGCAGGCCGGGAAGCGCACGGCGGTGACAATTTCCCCCGGCTCCAGCGCGGTGCTGAACATGCCGGTGAAGAAGTCCTCCGCCGCCAGGATGCGCTGGCTGGTCGTGATGCTGGCGCCAAGGGCGAGGAGCGCGCTGGGATAGCAGGCGGCAGGATCGTTGTTGGCGATGGAGCCGCCGATGGTCCCGCGATGGCGGATCGCCGGATCGCCGATGCCGCCCGCCAGATCGGCGAGCGCCGGAAGAACGGCCCGTACCTCGCCGCTCGCCGCCACGTCGGCATGGGTGGTTGCCGCGCCGATCTCGATTCCGCCGTCAACCGCCCTTATTCCGGCCAGTTCGGGCAGCTTCAGCAGATCGACCAGCCGGCTTGGCATGGCAAGGCGGGCGCGTAGCACCGGCATCAGGGTCTGCCCGCCGGAAATGGCCTGGGCGCCCTCGTCCTCGGCCAGCAGAGCCAGCGCATCGGCCAGCGACGCTGGGCGGGAATAGGCAAGTTCGTACATCAGAGCGCCTCCTGCCGTTCCTGACACAGCCGCCAGATCTTCTCCGGGCTGGCGGGCATATCGACATGCGCGATACCCAGTGCATCGCACACTGCGTTGATCACTGCCGGGGGCGAGCCGATCGCCCCGGCCTCGCCGCAGCCCTTCATGCCGAGCGGGTTTACCGGCGTGGGCGAGGGCCAGAAGGCCAGACCGAACTCGGGCAAGCTGTCGGCGCGCGGCATGCCGTAGTCCATGTAGGATGCGGTCATCAGCTGCGCACTGTCCGGATCGTAGACCGCATTCTCCCACAATGCCTGCGCGATGCCCTGCGTCAGCCCGCCGTGGACCTGGCCCTCCACGATCAGCGGGTTGGCCACGTTGCCGAAATCGTCGGCGGCGTTGAAGGCCACCACTTCGGTCACACCCGTCTCCGGATCGATCTCCACCTCGCACACGTGGACGCCCGCAGGATAGGTGAAATTCGGCGGATCGAAGAAGGACGTCGCGACAAGCCCCGGCTCGAGCTGATCGGTCGGGAACTGCGTTGCGGCATGGGCGGCATGGACCATTTCGGTGAAGGCGACAGTCTGGTTGGTGGCGGCGCTGGTATAGATGCCGTCCGCGAAATCGACGGCGCCGGGATCGATGCCGAGCATGTAGCCGACGATCTGGCGGCCCTTTTCGATGATCTTCTCGCACGACTTGACCGCCGCCGAGAGGCCGACCGAAGCGCGCGAGCCATAAGTGCCGGTGCCGGCCTGAATGCGGTCGGTATCGCCCTGCACCACGGTGATGCGGTCCATCGGGATGCCGAAGCGCTCCGAGATGATCTGTGCATAGACCGTCTGATGCCCCTGACCGTGGTTGTGCGCGCCGGTCAGCACTTCGACCGATCCGGCCGGTTGCACCCTGATCTCGCACGATTCCCACATGTTCCCGCCGCCGCCAAGGCTGGCGAGCAGCTTCGATGGCCCGATGCCGCAAGCCTCGACATAAGCCGAAAGCCCGATCCCGCGCAGCTTGCCGCGTGCGCGTGCCTCCGCGCGGCGCTGCTCGAAGCCCTGATAGTCCGCCAGACGCAGCGCAGCATCGAGGCAGCCCTCGTAATCGCCGCTGTCGTAGCAATAGACGAGCGGGGTCTGGTGCGGAAACGCGCGCACGAAGTTGCGCCGCCGGATTTCCGCCTGATCCACCCCGATCTCGCGCGCGGCGAGGTGGGCGAGGCGCTCGATCACATAGGCCGCCTCGGGCCGCCCGGCGCCGCGATAGGCATCGACCGGGCAGGTATTGGTGTAGACGCCCTCGACCACTGCATGCACGGCGGGGATCGCATACTGGCCGCACAGCATCGTTGCGTACATGTAGGAGACGACGAGCGCGTTCGAGGTCGAGATATAGCCGCCGAGATTGGCGAGCGTATGGACCTTGAGGCCGAGGAAGCGGCCATGATCGTCCATCGCCAGTTCGGCCCTGGTCACATGGTCGCGGCCATGCGCGTCGGTGAGGAAGGATTCGGTGCGCTCCGCCGTCCACTTGACCGGCCGGCCCACCGCGCGCGCGGCAAAGGCCACGGCGAGTTCCTCGGCATAGGCCGGTGCCTTGGAGCCGAACCCGCCGCCGACATCGGGCGAAACCACGCGCAAGTGGTTCTCGCTTTCGAGCCCCAGCAGCATCATGAACAGCACGCGCATGCCGATCGGGTTCTGGTGCGTGAGATGGATCGTCATCGAACCATCGTAGGCGCGCCATTCGGCATTGATCGCGCGCGGCTCCATCGCATTGGGGACGAGACGGTTGTTGCGCAGCTCGATGCTCACCCGCCGCGTTGCGCGGGCAAAGGCTGCGTCCGCCTCTTCGGCATTGCCGATGTCCCACGTGAAAGCCCGGTTCTCCGGGATATCGGGGTGGAGCTGCGGCGCATCCGGGCCGAGCGCGGCGACCATGTCGACGACCGCCGGCAGTTCCTCGTATTCGACGAACACGCTGTCCGCAGCATCGCGGGCCTGGCCCCTTGTCTCGGCAATCACCAGCGCCACTGGCTCGCCGACGAAGCGGACCGTGTCCACCGCCAGCGCATGGTGCACGCCGACGCGGGCCGGGGTGCCATCGATCGAGGTGAGGCCCCAGCCGCTCGGCAGGGCGAAAAGGCCGCCGTCCACCAGATCCTGCCCGGTGAGGATTTTCACGACGCCGGGCATCGCCGCGGCGGCAGACACGTCGATCGCGCCGATCCGCGCATGGGCATAGGCCGAGCGCACGAACGCGGCATGGGTCTGCCCCGGCAGCACGAGATCGTCGACATAGCGGCCGTTGCCGGTGATCAGGCGCGAATCCTCGACCCGCTTTACCGACTGGCCGAACTTGCCCATGGGGGCGGTCATCGCGGTCATGCCGGCTCTCCCATGCGCTGCGCGCCGGCCACGACGGCCTTCACGATATTGTGGTAACCGGTGCACCGGCAGAGATTGCCTTCCAGCTCCGCACGCACGGTAGCGGCGTCGGGGCTCGGGTGGCGGCGGGCGATATCGAGTGCCATCATGATCATCCCCGGCGTGCAGAAACCGCACTGCAGCCCGTGATGCTCATGGAAGGCCGCCTGCATCGGGTGCAGCTCGCGCCCCTGCGCCAGCCCCTCGATCGTGAGGATTTCGCAACCCTGCGCCTGCACGGCCAGCATGGTGCAGCTCTTCACCGCCTTGCCATCGACATGCACGGTGCAGGCGCCGCACTGGCTGGTATCGCAGCCGACATGCGCTCCGGTCAGCCGCAGCTGGTCGCGCAGCAGATGCACCAGCAGGGTGCGATCCTCCACTGTCACCACATGTTCGCGGCCGTTCACCGTCAAGGTCATGTCCGTCATGATCATCCTCTCCGCCGCAGCAAGGCTCGGCGATGCCATCCCGCGCCTTGCGCCATTCTGCCGGGCGCGGCGCTCTTTTCGTCACCTGCACACCAGTCGTGATCCGCTGACACTGGTGCCTCCCGGCAGCTCTTGCAAGATATATTGATATCGAAATACCTCCGCGCGACAAGGCTTCTCTGACGCGGACCCGCACCGCGAGCCGCTTGCCGCGCCGGACGCTGCAATCACTTCATATGTGCCGCGATGTTGATAGGCGCGGCTGGCATGCCGATCTCTCTCGCCGGATCGACACCCACCCCCTTCGCCAGCCTATCGGCCGCCTGAGCGAGATCCTATGCGCCCAAGCGGCAAGGCATTGCGGCACACGCTGCCGGGGCGACGATAGCGCCTTATCAACTGGCGCAGCGTCGCAGCCTGCGAGGTTCACTCCCGGATCGGTTCGATCAGGCGTCCGGACGTGCCGCAAAGAGCCGAGATCTGAAATTGCCGAAAAGGTACGGGCATGAGATGAAGAGGCCCTTGGAAATTGGAAGGATGGCGGATCAATGGCGAGCTTTCTCAAGTCCATTGCGGGTACTGGCGCGACCGTACTTGCCGCAAGCGCGGGGCTGGCTGCGTTCACTGCATGGAACCGCAAGCGCTCTGAACAACTGGTACCGCCCGATGGGCGATTCGCCGATGTGAAGGGTGCTCGCCTGCACTACCTCGCCATCGGTGAAGGAGCGCCGATCGTTCTGATACATGGTCTTGGAGGACAGCTTCGCAACTTCACCTATGCCTTGAGCGAACTTCTGTTGCCGCACCATCGGCTTATCCTGGTCGACCGACCGGGATCAGGATATTCGACCTACCGAGGTGAGGGCAAATGCGGTCTTGCAGTGCAGGCGGCGATGATCGTCGAGCTCATGGACCAGCTTGGCCTAGACAGGCCGTTGGTGGTGGGCCACTCGCTCGGTGGTGCTATCGCTCTGGCGATGGCGCTCGATCATCACGACAAAGTTGGCGGCCTCGCATTGCTTGCGCCGCTAACCCAGCCGATCGAGGCTATCCCGCAGGTGTTCAAGGCGCTTGATCTGCGTTCGCCGATTGCCCGTACAGTGCTGGCATGGACACTGGCGGCTCCAGCTGGGCGCCTTGGAGCAGATGCGGCGAATGCCCAGGTTTTCGGCCCCGAACCTTTTCCGGCCGATTTCGAAACGCGAGGCGGCGCTGCGTTGACCCTGCGTCCCGAAGCGTTCGTTGCAGCATGCCGCGATGTCGAGGCGGCGCGGGGCGAGATGGCGGGCATTGCCGCACGATATGGCGAACTCTCCATTCCGGTCGGGATCATGTTCGCAAGCGGCGATCTCCTGCTGGATCCCACCGTACATGGTCAGACGACTGTTGCCGCGATAAAGGGGGCTGAACTCAAGATGATCGATGGCGGACATATGTTTCCGCTTATGCAACCCCAGGTAACTGCTGACTGGATCATGGAACGCGCCAACACCTGACTTGGCGTCTTGCCGGAAATCGCCGGTTGGTATTGAAGATCAATGGTGCCGCCTAATTCAACGCCCCGTTTCGCCCGCCAACCGAAGTGCGTTGTAAGTCCGCGCGTTTGGCGATTCTTCCAGCACACGTTCTGCTGATGAAGGCGCCAGCAGTCGGCCAGACTCGGTCATTGAGGTATAGCAGCACCAACGTCTGCTTCGAGATTAAGCTGCCGCTTAATAATCATGCCTGATTGGTGGATAGGTGCAAGGCGTCCGAAGGTTAGATCCCCACGCAGGGTGGGGAGCTATCGGGTTAGATTTCAGTATTCTCGGCGAGGGCAAGAGCATCCTCCAAGTCAATTCCGAGGTAGCGGACCGTATTCTCGATCTTGTTATGGCCGAGCAGAATCTGGACGGCGCGAAAGATACCAGTCGCCCTGTAGATGATTGACGCCTTTGTGCGGCGAAGCGAATGGGGGCCATAATCACCTCGAATTAGGCCAATCACCGGGAGCGATGCGTTTCCAGCAGAGCAGATTGGAAACCTTGCGAGAGCGCATGGTAAAGCTTGGCGTGGCAGATCTTGCTGCTTACCCAATCCGCGATCAGTGCCGCAATGAACAAGGGGATGATCATTGACCGATCGGCGGTCATCTCCATGACAATGATGACGGCAGTCAGCGGTGCCCTGACCACGCCGGTGAAGTACGCAGCGACACCAAGAAGCACGAGAGCCCCCGAAGGTTCGCCTTTCACAAAGTAAGCCACGATCTGGCCAAGCCCCGCGCCCACTGAAAGCGAAGGTGCAAAGATACCGCCCGGCGCGCCGCTGAGCGCGGTCGCCAGAGATGCGATGAACTTCGCTGGACCGAACGCCAGAGACGCATTTTGTCCGCTTAGCAGCTGCCTCGTTGTGTCATAGCCAGTACCCCAGCTCGCCCCGCCACTGGCTAACCCTGCTGCCGCCACAATGATGCCGCATGCAAAGGCAAGCGGCAGGGGATGCGAACGGGCGAAAGCGAAAGGGCGGCGGGTTGACGTTGCCGAAGCCACCAGAACGCGGGCGAACGTGCCGCCAACCAAGCCTCCCAGAACTCCGATCACCGGTGCGAGGACAAGAACGTCCTGAAGCGCCAGATGCCGGGTGACGACACCGAAGTAGACATAGTCGCCCGCAATCCCGAGGCTGACCAGCCCCGAGATCATCACCGCCGCCATGACCAGTACCGCAACTTTCTGCTCGAACGCGGCGGCCAGTTCCTCGATGGCGAATGCCACGCCGGCAAGCGGTGTATTGAATGCAGCAGCAACGCCTGCTGCGCCACCGGCTATGATCACGCCTGCATTGATCGGAACCCGGAGCCAGCGATGCACCGCAACCATCAGTGCGGCGCTGATCTGCACGGTGGGGCCTTCACGTCCGACAGCCCCGCCACCAAGCAGCATGGCCAATGTGCCGATGAACTTTGCAGCTGCAGTTCGCAGCGAGATGAGTGGACCTTGCGCACTGGCCGCCGGAGTATGTCCTGCAGCCATGACCTGTGGAATCCCGGAACCGCGCGCTTCCGGAAAGAATCGCCGCGTCAACCCGACCACCGCGACGAACACAAACGGCGTTCCGGATGCAGCCAGCCAGGGCGCTGCAGCAAACGCGCGGTCAAAGATCTGCTGAGCCGCCTCGCCGCTCTTTGCAAAGGCGATCGCGACCAGGCCGAGCAATACCGCCCCGATCACCGCCGCAGCACGACGCAACAGCCCCGAGGGATCCAGCCGATAGCTTTGAGGCCAGAACTTTGTGACCAAATTCATGCAGTTTACCTAGAGTGGCAGATGGAGTGGGGCAACGATGGAGGCCTTTACCCGCCGGGTTCAGCTCTCCGCCGGAGCACCAGCCAATGTCGCGATAATGCAGATCGCACCAACGGCAACGAAACCGGCTTGGGCAACCAGTCCGCCCGCCCCGGTACGTCGCGAGACCCAGAAGGCGAGCAGTGCCTGAACTGCGTAGAACACGGCAAATGCCCGGGACGAGAGCGCAATCACCTGAAAGGGGTCCGTCAGCCAGACTACGGCCAGAGACAGCGCACTGGCCGCGATGAAGGCCGAGCGGACATTCAGACGCCGCTGCGAAACCTCGATCATCAGTCCGCCGGAACCGATGGAATCCGCGATGGCCGCGCTGAGCTGGCTGGTCACCGCAGCGCCGAGGACGAAGAAACCGAGAAGGGACGCAACGAATGTCATGATGTCGAGAATCCCTGTCACGCCTTCGCTTTCTGCAGCGCGGGCGAGGACCGGAGTGAGGAGGGCCAGAAATGCAAGATAGATCGCTGACGAGATCCATTGCGCCAAACGCATCGTCCGTACCCGCAACTGCTGATCGTACGCATCGCCAAGATACCGTGACGTTTCAAAGCCCTGCACGGTGATCAAGAGGCCTAGCAGGAGCGGAACTCCGCTCCAGGTGACGCGCGCAGGCGGCAGTGTCGATGCGGGTGCGGCGCCGGACGCCCACCAGACGGCGAGGCCGGCGAGCAGCCCCGCAATCAGACCTAGCTTGATCGAGACACTCGAATGGGCGGCGTGTTCGATCTTCTTGATGTCGCCGGAGAAGGTCAGCAGGGTCATCACCACAATGATGGCCGTCACGATGAGGTTGGCAACGAGTGCGTGGGATGCGGCATCGATGGCGAACGGCTTGATTGAAAACTCTGCCAGCAATTTCAGATAATAGGCGACGGATACAGCGTAAGCGATAGCGAGCATGACCTGTCCGGAGCGCATGGCCCACGCGAATGGATCATGCGGACGAAGGGTCCGCGCATGGTTTTCGACATGCACGATGTTGAAGCGCACGACGGCGCCAACAGCATAAGCGAGCGCCAGCAGCGCCCCCATCGCGAGAATCGCCCCGGAACCGAATTCTTTCGCCAGCAATGGGCCGCAGACCAGAAAGCCCGAACCGATGATCGAGGCCAGCGGCGTAACCGTTGCGCGCCAGGTCTCCGATCTCGCGAACGATCCGAATGTCAGCGCGGCCCAAACAGTTACCGCGGTGAAGACTGAAAGCAACGAGATCACTGCATGCGCTCCGGCGGTCTGACGATCTCGAAGACCACCCCGGCAGGCCCCGGAAGTCCGCGCTGCAAGCGATCGCCCGGCAGCACCTTCGCGCTGCCCCGGATACCGGCATTGGCAAGCTGCGACACCGCATACTGCGCGGCGGCAAGAGCCGTTGCATTTGCCGCCTCAGTTCCGGCCCCCTGCAGATACCCGGCGACGGAGATGCCCTGAACGCCCCAACGCTGGATCGCCCAGACAGCGTCGGCGAGCGCCCCGTTTCCTTGCGGAGCACCGTCCTCTTGCGGAGCACCGTCCCCTTGCGGAGCACGGTCCTTGAGTTCGATGGCAATGGCCAGCGTCGGCTGGACCGGGGGAACAATCCGCACATTCCAGCCGGCCGCCACCTTGGCCGCTGCCTGCTCAGCACTGCGATAGTCACCCAGTTGCCAGCCCTCGGCAGCGAAAGGAACCAACTGGACCGTTCGCTCCGTGCGATTGACCCATAGCGCCTGCGTCGGCAGGCCAACGGCCTCGCGAATGGCGACCAGCGGCGGCACGTCGCGGGCAATACCGGCTGCAGACGTTTCCACGGCCGCATCGACTAGCGCCTGGGTCTGGGACTGCAGATCTGCCGCGACCACCTGCTGCAGGTTGATGGAGGGCTTTATGCCCCACTCTGCCTCCAGCTTGGTCTCCAGGCGGCGATCTGCATCGTTCGTGTATTGCGGAACAATCACCACAGCGTCGATGGCGGGTTTGCCTCGCAGCGGCCACCGGACCTGCAACTGGGCGACGTTCAGCGGCTTGAGCTTCAGCTCATCCGCGAGCACGCGCCGGACCGTTGCCTGCGCCCTGGCTTCGGCGTTGACGCGGTAGAGCGTGACGCCAAGCGGCGCAGCGAGAACGGAAAACGCGGCGAGGCCGGCCAGAATAAAGCGCGGAGCTTTCTCGACTTTTGCCAGTGGCCGTGCAGCCCCGCTCAATCGGGCGATCAGGGCGAACGAAAACGCAATCGCTGCAAGATTGGTCAGGAACAGCAGGAAGGCCCCGAACGCAAAGCTCAGATTTGCTACACCTAGGCCATAACCGACTGTCGCCAGCGGCGGCATGAGCGCGGTGGCAATCGCCACGCCGATTGCGGTCGCACCCTTTTGCTGAACCGTCGCGTAGGCCCCGGCGATGCCTGAGAAGACAGCGACGACAAGGTCCAGAAGGGTCGGTTCGGTACGGGCCACGATCTCGGACGTGGCATTGCGGATCGGGCTGAGCCAGGTCAGCAGGATACCGGTCAGGATGCCGATGGCGGCGCCAACAGCGATAACCTTGGCCGCCTCGCGGATCTGGCGCCCATCCAGCGAGGCGAAGCCGAAGCCCATGGACGCAATCGGTCCCATCAGCGGCGAAATCAGCATTGCGCCGATGACCACCGCGGTAGACGACTGCAAGAGACCGAGCGTGGCGATACCGGCCGAAAGGCCGCACATCAGCATGTAGGATTTGGTGATCTGGCCATCCTCGCGCACCGATTGGCGCAAGGCTTTGCCCGCTTCTCCGGCAAGGTCCGGAAACAGCCCGGTCCTCGCGATCTGGGCGCTGAACAACGCAACCGAGCGCGCAACCCCGGCGCGCAACCGGGCCGAAAGCGATGTCAGGGAAGGCGGGTCGTAGCTCATGCGGTGTTCTTCCCGAGCGCTGCCTGCCGTTGGCTGAGCCGGTTGATCAGGCCGCCAATGCTCCCGCCCTGGATGATCACCGAGAACAGCACGACCATGAACGTCGCTGCGATGATGGGAGTGCGTGAAGGGCTCTCCGGGAGGGAAAGCGCAAGTGCGATGGATATGCCGCCACGCAGCCCGCCCCAGACCAGCGTCGGTGTCGCCAGATGCCCAAGATCGATCCCGCTGCGCAGGAGACGCAGCGGAATGCTGACGGAGAGCCAGCGCGCAAGCAGGCCAAGCGGAATGACCGCGAGCCCAAACAGCATGAGATGGAACTGCCCAGAAATGAGGATCACTTCGAGGCCGATCAGCAGGAACAGGACCGCATTCAGAATCTCGTCGATCAGTTCCCAGAACTTGACGAGATAATCGGCCGTCGTATCGCTCATGGCGCGCGCCATCCCAGCGTTGCCGATGAACAGCCCGGCCACCGCCATCGCGACCGGACCGCTGACATGAAGGGCATGGGCAAGGCTGTATCCCGCCATGACCAGCGCAAGGCTGATCATCACCTCGACACTGTAGTCGTCGATCGTCTCCATCGCACGGCAGGCGATCCATCCCGTCACCAGGCCGAAGACAACACCGCCCCCCGCCTCTCGCGCAAAATCACTGGCCGCATGGACCGGACTGAACTGTTCGGCGCCGGTCGCAATCGCGATCAGGATGCCGAAGACGACAACGCCGACACCATCGTTGAACAGGCTTTCGCCCGCCACGGTTGCCTGCAGCGAAGGCGGCACCGCGGCCCGTTTGAGGATCGCGATCACGGCCACCGGGTCAGTCGGACTGATCAACGCGCCGAACACGAGCGCCCAGGGCAGCGGGACCGGCACGCCCGCCACGCTGGCCAGCCACCATGTCCCTGCGCCGATGAGCGCGGTTGAAAGCAGGACGCCGAATGTCGCGAGCGTGAAGACCAGCAGGCGATTGGCCTGCATCTGGGTCCAGTCGACATGGAGCGCTCCGGCAAACAGCAGGAACGAGAGCATGCCTTCCATAAGGGTCGCGTGAAAATCGATGCCGGCGAGGAACTGTTCGACCATGGGCCTCAGGCCCCAGGCCGGGAAGGCCGCCCCGATCCCGATGATCGCGAGCGATGAAATTGCGCCCATCAGTGTCAGGCCGACAGCCGATGGCAGTTTCAGAAACCGGTGGTTGGCATAGCCAAGCCCGGCTGCCAGCAGGATCAGGATTGCGGCCACGTCAAACGGGGCCAAAGCCGAAGCGTCCATGAATCTTATCCCCAGATTGCCGTGATCAGCGCTGTGCCGAGCACCAGCACCAGCAGTGTCAGCGGCGCGCCCACGCGGGCGTAATCAGAAAAACGGTATCCGCCGGGCCCCCATACGAGCGTGTTGGACTGGTGCCCGATCGGCGTCAGGAAATCACACGAGGCACCGATTGCAACGGCCATCAGCATGGCATCCACCGGGACATGCGTTTCGATCCCGGTTTGCGCGGCGATCGGCCCCATGATGAGCACCGCGGCAGCGTTGTTGAGAAACGGCGTGACAGCCATCGTCAATCCCAGCGCAAGCCCGACAGGAACCCAGGCCGGTTGGCCCTTGCCAACGACGCTGATGAAGCCTGCCACGGTCTCGTCAGCTCCGCTTTCCGCAAACGCCTGCGCCACGGGGATGACCGCCGCAAGCAGGACGATAATCGACCAGTCGATGTCCTGATAGACGTGCCCCCGCAGTCTCCCGGCAAGGCCGAGCGCGGCAACAGCGAGCATCAGCGCGGTGGCAAGACCGGAAACGCCAGTTGCTGCGGCGATGATCGCTCCGACCAGCGCAGCGACCGGCAGCCAGTCCTTTGCGGAAACACGCAGCCTCAATGGACGTTCGGCGAGCGGGAGGAGGTTGAAGACATGTGCCAGATCGGCGGACCGGGTGGGCTCGGCCTGCAGCAGGATCACGTCACCGGCTTGCAGCCGCATCGCCGAAAGGCCCGCCGCGATACTCTTGCCCCGGCGACTGAGTGCGACAAGCGCAGCGCCCTGTGCCGCCAGCAGGGCAAAAGGGGCGTCCTGCAACACCAGCGTGCTCTGTTCCGTGACGACGAATTCGAAGAAGGCATCGCCCAGCAGATCATCTTCCACATCGGACGCCAGTTCGAGCCCGAGCCGTTCCAGTGCCTCCTCGACGACCGGCGCGCGACCCTCGACCTGGATGATATCGCCAGGCATCAGCAGCCTGCTCAATCGTGGCGCCGTGACCAGAATGCCCCCGCGATCAATCGCATGGACGGCAAGCCGGTCATCACCCGAACCGATCGACGCCAGAGTTTCCACTGTGAGGGATTTCGTGGGATTCTTCGGAACACGCAGCTCGAACAGATAGTCAGCGACCCGGAACTTGAGCGGCTCCCCCTCGCTCAAGGCGTGCATGGGCAGAAAGCGCACCAGCAAGATGGTAAGAACCAGTCCGGCCAGCGCGAGCGGAAGTCCGACGAGGGCAAAGTCAAACATGCCGAACACCGGCCGGCCATAGTCACTGCGCATTTCCGCCAGAATGACATTCGGCGGTGTGCCGATCAGCGTGACAAGCCCGCCAAGCAACGAAGCGAACGCCATTGGCATGAGAATGCGGCTGGGCGAGACTTTGGCAGTCCGGCAGGTGGCCAGCGCAGCCGGCAGCAGCAGCGCGAGGGCGCCGACATTGTTCATGAAGGCAGAGGCTACGCCGCACAGAAGCGCGTAAACCACAGCGATGCCCGTTTCCGCCTTCATCCACCTCTGAAATGGGCGCAGCGCATAGGCCAGCACCCCGGACCGCGCGATCGCCGCGCTGATGATCATGATGGCGCCAACGGTGATGACGACAGGATCGGAAAAGCCCGTGAAGGCATGATTGGGGCTGACAAGCCCCAGCGCCACGCACGTCGAAAGCATCAGCAGGGCGACAAGATCATGACGCACCTTGTCCGTGGCAAAACCGACCAGGCCGGCTGCAAAAATGGCTGAGATTGCCATCACGGTGACTGGTCCTGCCATTGCCTTACCGGGTCTAAGCCCATGGAAGACTTAGGCAAGGCCAATCGAAGCCCAAGGATCGGAGCGTGCTTGAAACGCCATCAGCCGGGATAGGCCCAAGTCGCCTCGCCGTTGACCAGTGCTGCAAGCTGGCCGCCTGCATGGTCCCAGTTGGTGCAGTTATCGATGAAAGCGCCAAGCCATGCGGCCCGGTCATTCTTCCAGTCGAGATAGTAGGCGTGTTCCCACAGATCGCACACCAGAAGCGGCACTCTGTCAGTCCCGAGCCAGACTGGTATGGCCTTGTCGGTCGTGACCAGCAGAAGACCGCGATTCCTGTCGCAGGCCAGCCAGAGCCAGCCGGACCCGACATGGGACAATCCCTTGTCGATGAATTTGTGCCGGAAGTTCTCCAGACTGCCGAAAGCCCTCTCCAACGCCGATGCAAGGATGGCATCTGGCCCAGCGTGCCCATCAGGGCTGAGCGATGCCCAGAAAAAGGCATGGTTCCAGCTCTGGGCCGCATTGACCAGCAAGGCTCGGCGGCGCTTCCACGCGGCCTGCCGAACGATGTCCTCAAGCGCCGCCCCAGCCAGATCCGTGCCCTTGATCAGCGCGTTGGTCTTGCTGACATAGCCGAGGTAGTGCTTGTCATAGTGGTAATGCATCGTTTCCGCTGAGACGTGCGGCTCCAGTGCATCGCGCGCGAACGCGAGCTTTGCCGAAACGAGGGTGCCGTGGATTTCTCCGTCCGGCTTGATGTCTTGTGCATGTTGAACGGACATGACGATCCTTTCTATAATGGATTTCCTAGCAGGCGCTGCACTGCCGCTCCGGTTCTGCCGTTGAGTGAAGAACGTCTGGAACTGCTTTCCCACAGTAAAACAATTTCAGGAAACCTGATTGTCAGAACTCTAAATTCGGATATTCCAAATTCATGGATATCGTGACCATTCGAACCTTTATTGCAGCGGCCACTGCAGGAAGCTTTTCCGAAGCCGCGCAGCGTGTTCACGCAAGCCCATCCGCCGTGACTGAGCGCATCAAGCAGCTTGAACACGTCTTGCGAGTTCGCCTGTTCGAACGAGACAAGCGGGGTTGCCGGCTCACGCCCGCTGGCCGGCGTTTCCTTGATCCGGCGCTCAAGATGCAGCGGGCCTGGCAGCACGGTTGCGAGCAGACCGCATTGCCGCCACGCTTCACCCAGTTGGTGCGGGTCGGTGGGCAGCATGCTCTTTGGCCAAGGCTCCTGATGCCCTGGCTAGACGCCATGAGGGAGGCGCGCCGCGACATCGCGTTTCACGCGGTTGCCGCTGCTCCAGCTCAGCTCAACCGAGCCCTTGATGACGCCGAGCTCGATATTGCGTTTCTTTATGAGCCCCAATTGGCACGTGGCCAGCGTATGGAGCAACTCGCAGAAGATCGGCTGATTCTGGTCACGGCCAATCCTGCGGTTGACTGGACGGAAAACTTCGTACGAACAGAATGGGGCGAGGCTATCAATGATGAGTTGCGCGCGCGCCTCGGCGATCTGCCCTCGCCGGGCCTGACGCTCGACCTCGGCGTCTTGTCGCTGGACTGGCTTGCAAGGACCGGTTCAAGCGGCTTCGTGCCCGAGCGACTGGCAGAGTCCTACATCGGTTCAGGTCAACTCGAACCAGTCGAGGATATGCCGGCCTTGGCATTCTCGCCTTATGTCTGCTGGAGCGCGGCGATGGAGGATGGCCTCGTGGAAGACATGATCGCCATGGCCCGCGGCATGATGGAGGGGCCCGCCTTTTAACGGGCTAGGCAAGGTAGCTCGCCCAGCGTTCCAGACTTTAAGATCGGGGGTCGCGAGTTGGATTACAGACCTGTCGATGTGCGTTCTCCGATAGCCTGAACTGGCCAGCCCAAGAACGACAACGGACCTATGGGGAAAGGCTACGAGCCAAATGCCGGCCCAACTGCGGTCGGCCAGCCAATGCGGTCATTTGGTGGGATCCTGCGTTGCGTTAATCAGTCAGGACCATTTGTCAACACCGGGATAAAAACGGGCCAGGCACCGGTTTAAAAAGGGGCCAGTTGGGTTGAATAAAAAGCCCCATGG